>NZ_BPRL01000185.1:0-532 GCF_045862635.1 Kitasatospora sp. NE20-6 | reverse complement strand
GCTCAGATGCCGGCCAGGCTGCGGAAGCGGCTGGCGTGGAAGACGAGCGGGGAGGTGTCCGGGGCCGCACTGAGGCCGTGGATGCGCAGCAGCACGATGTCGTGGTCGCCGAAGGGGACTTCCTCGTGGATGGTGCAGTCGAGCCACAGGGTGGCGCCGTCGACGAAGACGCTGCCGTCGTCGGAGGAGTGCCAGTCGGTCCCGGCGAAGCGGTCTCCGGTCCTGCTCGCCAGTCGCGTGCAGACGTCGTCCTGTCCCTCGGCCAGCACGCTCACCCCGAGCCGGGGCTGCTCGCGCAGCTTGGGCCAGGTGGTGGAGGTGTGCTGGATGCAGACCGACACCAGGGGCGGGTCCATCGACACGGAGGTGAACGAGCTGGCGGCCAGGCCCAGGGGCTCGCCGTCGCCCCGGGCGCACAGGGCGGTGACCCCGGACGGGAAGCACCCGAAGGCCCGCCGCAACTGGTCGGTGGCCGTCACCGGCTCGATGTCTCTCATCGGAACTCCTTCTCCGGCCGGCGCCCAGCGCTCGT
>NZ_BPRL01000184.1:0-551 GCF_045862635.1 Kitasatospora sp. NE20-6 | reverse complement strand
CGCTCTGGCAGCTTTGGCCGAGTCGAAGCCGCACCGGCACCTGTCCCGCCGGGTGCGGCTCCACGCCGAGTCCCGCCCGACCCTGCGGCCCCTGTCCGGCCGCGGATCGTGACGGGAGGGACTCCGGCCCAACCTGATCGAGGTCCTGTTCTTCATGCCCGCTTTCAAGCTCCGTATGCGCACCTCCGCTGCTCTTCTCGCCGGTGCCGCCGGTGTCACCGCCCTGGGCGCCGGCCTGCTGCCCGCCACCGCCTCCGCCGCGACCGCCTCCCCGCAGGCCATCGCCGCGCAGATCGTCCCCGCCGGCCAGCTCGCCTCGTTCAAGCAGATCATCAGCCACGAGTCGAGCTGGAACGTCCACGCGACCAACCCCTCCTCCGGCGCCTACGGCCTCGCCCAGGCACTGCCCGGCTCCAAGATGGCCTCCGCCGGCGCCGACTGGAAGACCAACCCCAAGACCCAGATCAAGTGGGCCTACGACTACATGAACTCCCGCTACGGCAGCCCGAACGCCGCCTGGTCCTTCTGGCAGACCCACCACTGGTACTGAG
>NZ_BPRL01000183.1:0-559 GCF_045862635.1 Kitasatospora sp. NE20-6 | reverse complement strand
GTCGGTCGTGTGCGGGTACGCCGAGGGGCCCGGCGGCTGGTGCCGCCGGGCCCTGGGTGGCTTTCAGGCCCCCGGGGGGCCGTCGGGCCGGATCAGCTGGTCTGGATCGCGGTGTCGTCGATCACGAAGCTGGTCTGGAGCGAGGAGTCCTCGACGCCGTTGAACTTGAGGGTGACCGACTGGCCCGCATAGGAGGACAGGTCGATCGTCTTCTGGCTGTAGCCGGTGGCCGCGTTCACGTTCGAGTGCGTGGCGACGGAGGTGCCGTTGACGGTGACGGTGAGCTTGTCGTAGACCGTGGAGCCGGTCTCGGCGGTGTCGATGTGCAGCCAGTAGCTGAGGGTGGCCCTGCAGCCGGCCGGGATGGTGACCGTCTGGGTGGCGCTGTCGGTGTGCGCGGAGCCGTAGCCGTTCAGCCAGGCCTTCCAGGAGCCGCCGTGCGAGGCCTCGGAGGCGCTGTTGTCGACGACGCCGCTGGTGGTGGTCCACGGCGCGGCGGTGCCGGTCTCGAAGCCGGCGTTGCCGAGCAGCTGGGCCGGGGTGCAGGTGCCGCCGCCCG
>NZ_BPRL01000182.1:0-590 GCF_045862635.1 Kitasatospora sp. NE20-6 | reverse complement strand
GCGGAGCGGATCGCCGGTCTGATCGCGGCGGAGAACGGTTCGGCGGGCTGGTTCACCCGGGCCGGGCAGTCGGGTCTGACCCGGCAGGCGGAGGCCTATCTGAAGGCGGCGGAGGAGTTCGGGTGGGAGCGGACGCTGGCCCCTTCGGACCCGGCCTCGCCGGTGCGCAGTGTGGTGCGCCGGGAGGCGGTGGGTGTGGTGGCTGCGGTGATTCCGTGGAACTCGCCGTTCTCGTCCGCGACTTCGAAGATCATTCCGGCGTTGCTGGCGGGCAACTCGGTGGTTCTGAAGGTCTCGCCGGAGAACTCGCTGAGCATGGGGCTCCTCGCGGGTCTGCTGGAGCGGGTGGGGCTGCCGCGGGGGGTGGTCAGTGTGCTGCCCGCGGACCGGGGGACGAGTGAGTACCTCGTCTCGCATCCGGGGGTCGACAAGATCGCGTTCACGGGTTCGACGCGGGCCGGGCGGCGGATCGCCTCGATCGCGGGGGAGCAGCTCAAGCGGGTGAGTCTGGAGCTGGGGGGCAAGTCGGCGGCGGTGGTCCTGCCGGACGCGGACATCCGTGCGGCGGTGCAGGGTCTGAAGTTCTCCTC
>NZ_BPRL01000181.1:0-672 GCF_045862635.1 Kitasatospora sp. NE20-6 | reverse complement strand
CGTCGTCACGATGCGGGAGCTGCTGGAGAGCGGCGTCCACTTCGGTCACCAGACCCGTCGTTGGAACCCGAAGATGAAGCGCTTCATCTTCACGGAGCGCAACGGCATCTACATCATCGACCTCCTGCAGTCGCTGAACTACATCGACCGCGCCTTCGAGTTCGTCAAGGAGACGGTTGCCCACGGCGGCAGCATCCTCTTCGTCGGCACGAAGAAGCAGGCCCAGGAGGCCATCGCCGAGCAGGCCGCTCGCGTGGGCATGCCCTACGTGAACCAGCGCTGGCTCGGCGGCATGCTGACCAACTTCTCGACCGTCTACAAGCGTCTGCAGCGCCTCAAGGAGCTCGGCGAGGTCGACTTCACGGATGTGGCCGGTTCCGGCCTCACCAAGAAGGAGCTCCTCGTCCTCCAGCGTGAGTACGACAAGCTGGAGAAGACCCTCGGCGGTATCCGTGACATGCAGCGCGTTCCCAGCGCCGTGTGGATCGTGGACACCAAGAAGGAGCACATCGCGGTCGGCGAGGCCCGGAAGCTCCACATCCCGGTCGTCGCGATCCTCGACACCAACTGCGACCCCGACGAGGTCGACTACAAGATCCCGGGCAACGACGACGCGATCCGCTCCGTCACCCTGCTGACCCGCGTGATCGCCGACGCCGTCGCGGAGGGCCT
>NZ_BPRL01000180.1:0-733 GCF_045862635.1 Kitasatospora sp. NE20-6 | reverse complement strand
GGTCAGTGGGTGCGCTGGTACTCCTCCCAGGTCTGGATGGGGATGCGGGGGCCGTCGTCGGCGGCGTGGTTGGCCAGGCCGTTGAGGCCGAGGTAGTAGTCACCGGTCTGGTTCTGGGCCTGGGTGGCCAGGTCGGTGTCGCTGATCGCTGCGGCGTGGATGTGCCACGGCCAGTCGCCCTGGGTGGGGTTGCGGACCCAGGCGGCGAATCCGACCTGGCGCAGTGCCTTGGCGACGGCGGTGCGGGTGGTGCTGGACATGCCGTCGACGTTGATGTCCACGACGCCGCCGCCGTCGTGGGTGCCCGCGGAGGTGGGATCGCCGCCGGGGTTGTAGGAGCCCTGGTCGAGGGTGAGGTGGAAGCCCAGGAGGCGTTCGGCTTCGGTGAGCATGTTCTGGGTGCGGGTGTCGACGGTGTATCCGTCGCGCTGCAGCTTCGCGCCGACGCCGAGCTGACGGGTGACGGTGTAGCGGCCCTGGCCGAGGGCGGTGAGCGAGGTGGTGCCGGGCAGTCCGTTGGCGTCCAGGCCGGTGTAGCCGAGGGAGCGCTGGTAGGCGGCGTAGGCGGTGATGGTGGTGGTGCCGAAGTAGCCGTCCACCCAGCGGGCGTCGAGGAGGCCGCGGGCCTGCAGGGCCTGCTCGACGGCCAGGACCGAGTCGTGGGCGCCCGGGGTCTGTGTGCTGTCGGCGCGCCGGGGATCGATCTGCGCGGCCAGGACGGTGGCTTCCATGT
>NZ_BPRL01000179.1:0-791 GCF_045862635.1 Kitasatospora sp. NE20-6 | reverse complement strand
CGTCCTCGCCGCACCCGACTCCGACATCGGCCTCGTCGGCTACGAGATGGCCCTCCTCGTCGACCGCGCCGGAGCCGTCCTCACCCCCGCCCTCCGGGCAGAACTCCAGGGCAGCCTGCTGCACTGATCCCGACCCCCATGCGCCCGGCCCGCCTGGTCGGGCGCACCGACCATCGGCCGCCCCCGGGCGGCCGACCGCCTCAGCCGGCACCGTCCGGCTGGAACCCCGCTGCGAACGGCGGCAGCACGAGGAGGACCTATGACCCCGCCCCCGACACCGGCCGGCTCCTACGGCAACGGGTACGGCAGTGGCTACGGCGGCCAGCAGGCCGGCGGCTACGGTGGGCAGCAGCAGTCCGGCGGCTACGAGCAGCAGCCGCTCGTCCGTCCGTACGCGATGACCGGTGGCCGCACGCGGCCCAGGTACCAGCTGGCGATCGAGGCGCTGATCTCGACCACCGGCTCGGCCGAGCGCTCGGGCGGACTGCTGCCGGAGCACGCCCGGATCGTCGGGCTCTGCCGCGAGGTCAAGTCCGTCGCCGAGATCTCGGCGCTCGCCGGGGTCCCGCTCGGGGTCGCCCGCATTCTCGTCGCCGACCTGGCCGAGGCCGGCCTGGTCACCATCCACCAGCCCGCTGCGGCGGGCGAGTCGGGCGGTGCGCCTGACGTCACGCTGCTCGAAAGGGTCCTCAGTGGACTTCGCAAGCTCTAACGCGGCCGCCCCCAGCCGCGCCACCACCTCCGCGAAGATCGTCGTCGCCGGCGGCTTCGGTGTCGGCAAGACCACGCTC
>NZ_BPRL01000178.1:0-805 GCF_045862635.1 Kitasatospora sp. NE20-6 | reverse complement strand
AACAGGGCTCCCGGGTTGAAGCGTTGGCGAGTGAGATCACCAGTGCAACAGCCGGGAGCCCTGTTGCGTCACGCCCCACTTCCTCAATCCTGTCGTCACCCTCGCAGCTCAGGATGAGAAGGGCTCATTGGAGACAATACTAGAGGATGGTGAAGCGCCGGAACGGCGATTCGCACGTGATTTTATGGCTATGCATCCACCCGACGGACGGCGAGCCGAGAGGCACTGGGCGCGAGAGTGTGACCGCTGGAGATCGAACTCGCAGGTTTCGAATGCACCGCCTCACCACGTTCACTACCTAGCGGAGCGACTGGCCATGGTGGTCCTCGCCAATGGCATGAACATGGACACATGCGGTGGTTGCCGCAGGACTGCGTGAACGCGCGGTCGGCTCTAGGCTGGAACCATGATCCGTGCTGATGTGGACCTCACCTCTCTGAGCGAGACATGTGAGCAGACCTTGGCTGGGATGTTTCCCAATGCCTCGCCAGCGCAGCTGAAGGCTGGCGCCATTGAGCTCGCTGCAGACCTGGCGCAGGAGTTTGATCTGGATCGCAACCGGGAGAAGTTCGATCCAGCGGTTGCCCAGCGCCTTCGAAGGATCTTCTTGCCCGAGACCGCGTCGATCACCCATGCGCCGCAACAGACAGGCGCGGCGCAGGCAGGAGGGGGTGTGCGCGTCGTCACGATGCGGGAGCTGCTGGAGAGCGGCGTCCACTTCGGTCACCAGACCCGTCGTTGGAACCCGAAGATGAAGCGCTTCATCTTCACGGAGCGCAACGGCATCTACATCATCGACCTCCTG
>NZ_BPRL01000177.1:0-868 GCF_045862635.1 Kitasatospora sp. NE20-6 | reverse complement strand
CTCGACCGCGTGGCCGCCGAACTGGTTGCGCAGTGCGGCGATCATTTTCATCTGGGGGGAGTCGTCCTGGCGGGAGGTGAAGCGGGCGAAGAGGGAGGCGGTGATGGCGGGGAGGGGGACGGCGTGGTCGATGGCGGCTTCGACGGTCCAGCGGCCTTCGCCGGAGTCGGCGGCCCAGCCCTTGAGGGTGGCGAGGTGTTCGTCGTCGTCGAGGGCGCGGACGGCGAGGTCGAGGAGCCAGGAGCGGATGACGGTGCCTTCCTGCCAGGAGCGGAAGACCTCGCGGACGTCGGTGACCTCGGGGGCGGCTTCGAGGAGTTCCCAGCCTTCGGCGAAGGCCTGCATCATGGCGTACTCGATGCCGTTGTGGACCATCTTGGCGAAGTGGCCGGCGCCGACCTTGCCGGCGTGGACGGCGCCAAAGTCGCCTGCGGGCTTGAGGGCGTCGAAGACCGGCTGGACGGTGGCGACGTGGGCGGCGTCGCCGCCGTACATGAGGGCGTAGCCGTTCTCCAGGCCCCAGACGCCGCCGGAGACGCCGCAGTCGACGAAGCCGATGCCCTTGGCGGCGAGGGTTTCGGCGTGCTTGACGTCGTCGGTCCAGCGGGAGTTGCCGCCGTCGACGACGACGTCGCCGGGGGCGAGGAGGTCGGCGAGTTCGTCGACGGTGTCCTGGGTCGGGCCTCCGGCGGGGACCATCACCCAGACGACGCGGGGGCTCGGGAGCTTGTTGACGAGCTCCTGGAGGCTGTCGACGTCCGCGAGGTCGGGGTTGCGGTCGTAGCCGATGACGGTGTGGCCGGCGCGGCGGATGCGCTCGCGCATGTTGCCGCCCATCTTGCCGAGACCGATGAGGCCGAGCTCCATG
>NZ_BPRL01000176.1:0-903 GCF_045862635.1 Kitasatospora sp. NE20-6 | reverse complement strand
TGCCGCGGGTACGCCGCGCCGACGCCTACGAGGAACTCCGCGCCCGCTCCGACGCCCACCTCGCCGCGACCGGCAGCCGCCCGCTGCTGTTCCTGGCCTCCCTCGGGTCGGCGTCCGCACACACCGCACGGTCGACCTTCGCCGCCAACCTCTTCCAGGCCGGCGGCATCGCGACGGCCGGCGCGGAGGGCACCGGCCCGGCGGCGCTGGCGGAGGCGTTCGCCGCGAGCGGCGCCACCGTGGCGTGCCTGTGCTCCAGCGACCCGGTGTACGCCGAGCACGCGGAGGCCGTGGCCGCCGCACTGAAGGCCGCGGGCGCCGCAAGGGTGCTGCTGGCCGGCCGCCCCGGCGGGGCGGAGGATGGGTACCGGCAGGCCGGGGTCGACGAGTTCGTCTTCGTGGGCGTCGACGTCGTCACGACCCTGACCTCGCTGCTCGACGAGATGGGAGTGGCCCGATGATCCCCGACTTCACCACGATCGGGTTGGACCCGGACGGCACCGCCCCGGCGGCGACCGGCACGCAGTGGCGGGAGGCCTGGCAGCAGGCGACCGGCAAGGACGTCGAGGACCTGGTGTGGCAGACCCCGGAGGGCATCGGCGTGAAGCCGCTGTACACCGCCGAGGACCTCGCCGGCGTGGACTTCCTGGACACCTACCCCGGCATCGCCCCCTACCTGCGCGGCCCCTACCCCACCATGTACGTCAACCAGCCCTGGACGGTCCGCCAGTACGCCGGCTTCTCCACCGCCGAGGAGTCCAACGCCTTCTACCGCCGCAACCTCGCCGCCGGCCAGAAGGGCCTCTCCGTCGCCTTCGACCTGCCCACCCACCGCGGCTACGACAGCGACCACCCCCGCGTCACCGGCGACGTCGGCATGGCCGGCGTCGCCATCGACTCCAT
>NZ_BPRL01000175.1:0-958 GCF_045862635.1 Kitasatospora sp. NE20-6 | reverse complement strand
AGGACGACGGGTACCGGATGGCGCCGACGCTGGGTGAGCTGGATCTGCACCTGATCGCGGAGGGCCGGCACGAGCAGTTGTGGCGGGCGCTGGGCAGTCACGTGCGGACGGTCGACGGGGTGGCGGGGACGGCGTTCGCGGTGTGGGCGCCGAACGCGGTCGGGGTGCGGCTGGCCGGCGACTTCAACCACTGGGACGGCACCGGCCACCCGATGCGCTCCCTGGGCTCCTCCGGCGTGTGGGAGCTCTTCGTGCCCGGCCTGGCCGAGGGCGCCCTCTACAAGTACGAGATCCGCGGCCGGGACGGCGGGGTGCAGCAGAAGGCCGACCCGCTCGCCCGCGCCGCGCAGTGCCCGCCCGGCACCGCCTCCGTCGTCCACACCTCCGGCTTCACCTGGAACGACGGCGCCTGGATGGCCGAGCGGGCCCGCACCGTCCACCACCGCGCCCCGATGTCCGTCTACGAGCTCCACCTCGCCTCCTGGCGCCCCGACCTGACCAGCTACCGCGAGATCGCCGACGTGCTGCCCGGCTACCTCGACGGCCTGGGCTTCACCCACGTCGAGTTCATGCCCGTCATGGAACACCCCTTCGGCGGCTCCTGGGGCTACCAGGTCAGCGGCTTCTACGCCCCCACCGCCCGCCTCGGCACCCCCGACGACTTCCGGCACCTCGTCGACACCCTCCACACCGCCGGCATCGGCGTCATCGTCGACTGGGTCCCCGCCCACTTCCCCAAGGACGCCTTCGCCCTCGCCCGCTTCGACGGCGAACCCCTCTACGAACCCGCCGACCCGCTCCGCGCCGAACACCCCGACTGGGGCACCCTGGAGTTCGACTACGGCCGCACCGAGGTCCGCAACTTCCTCGTCGCCAACGCCGTCTACTGGTGCGAGGAGTTCCACGTCGACGGCCTGCGCGTCGACGCCGTCGCCTCCATGCTCTACCTCGACTACTC
>NZ_BPRL01000174.1:0-1033 GCF_045862635.1 Kitasatospora sp. NE20-6 | reverse complement strand
CGTCCTCGCCGCACCCGACTCCGACATCGGCCTCGTCGGCTACGAGATGGCCCTCCTCGTCGACCGCGCCGGAGCCGTCCTCACCCCCGCCCTCCGGGCAGAACTCCAGGGCAGCCTGCTGCACTGACGGTTCGTCGGATACCGTCCTGGTATTCGAATGACCTCATTGCCCGTCCCCGAGTCCTCCGGCACCTGCCGGCGGACTCGGGTTCGGGCGTTGTACGGCCTTCGCACCACCGGCCCGGACACCCCCGTGTCCGGACCTGCAAAGCACCGCCGCACCTTGTGAGGAGAGGAACCGTGACACCGCCAGACGACCGCAGCGGTCAGTACGGCGTCCCGTACCCCGGTACCGGCCATGACGCGTTCGGAGCCCCCGGCGTCGGCCACGGACAGCCGTACCAGCAGCAGCCGTACGCCGCCCCCGGAGGACGGCAGTACTACCCCGGTCCCTACGGGGACCAGCAACAGCCCTACGGCGACGGCCAGGGCGGCCACTACGGCGGCCAGGACTCCGGGTACCAGGACTATCCGGGGCCCGAGGGCTTTCCTGAACACGCGCCGCAGGACCCGGGCTACGTCGAGGAGTTCGAGGACGACTCCGACGCCGACTCCGGGCCGCTGATCCGGCCGTTCGCGATGACCGGTGGCCGTACCCGGCCGCGGTACGAGCTGGCGATCGAGGCCCTGGTGTCCGCCAGCGTCGATCCCGGCCGCATGGCCACGCTGCTGCCCGAGCACCAGCGGATCTGCAGCCTGTGCACCGAGGTCAAGTCCGTCGCCGAGGTGTCGGCGCTGCTCGGACTGCCCCTGGGTGTGGCCCGCATTCTCGTCGCCGACCTGGCCGAGGCCGGCCTGGTCACCATCCACCAGCCCGCTGCCGGCGGCGAATCCGGCAACCAGCCCGACGTCACGCTGCTCGAAAGGGTCCTCAGTGGACTTCGCAAGCTCTAACGCGGCCGCCCCCAGCCGCGCCACCACCTCCGCGAAGATCGTCGTCGCCGGCGGCTTCGGTGTCGGCAAGACCACGCTC
>NZ_BPRL01000173.1:0-1113 GCF_045862635.1 Kitasatospora sp. NE20-6 | reverse complement strand
TCCAGATCGTCAACGCCGGCAACGGCCTCTGCATCAGCGACCAGAACGCCTCCACCACCAACGGCACCGCCGTCATCCAGGAAACCTGCACCGCCAACACCAACAAGCAATGGGCCTTCAAACCCGTTGCGGGCCGCACCTGGTCCGACACGGCGGACGGTTTCGCCTCCACCGGCGGCGGCACCACCGGCGGCGCCGCGGGCAGCACCGTGACCGTCACGACCTTCGCCGACCTGGTCAGGTACGCCACCTCGGACAGCGCTTACGTGATCAGGGTCGCCGCCGCCCTCACCGTCACGCCGTACGGGCACGAGATCCCCGTGAAGTCGAACAAGACCATCGTCGGCGTCGGCACCTCGGGCCAGATCGTCAACGGCGGGTTCTTCCTCGGCACGGGCGTCCACAACGTGATCATCCGCAACCTGACCATCCGGGACACCCGGATGACCGACGACGACCCGGACGACAAGGTCTACGACTACGACGGCATCCAGATGGACACCGCCGACCACGTCTGGATCGACCACAACCGGATCGAGCGGATGAACGACGGCCTGATCGACAGCCGCAAGGACACCAGCTACCTCACCGTCTCCTGGAACGTCCTCGGCGAGGTCAACAAGGCGTTCGGCATCGGTTGGACGGACAACGTCACCGCCCGCATGACGATCCACCACAACTGGATCCACGACACCAACCAGCGCAACCCCAGCGTCGACAACGTCGCGCTGGCCCACCTCTACAACAACTACCTGCAGAACGTCACCTCGTACGGCAACCTCTCGCGCGGCGCGTCGAGGACCGTCATCGAGAACAGCTACTTCGACAACGTCGCCAACCCGTACAACATCGACACCACGGCCGCCTCGCTGACGCAGTCCGGCAGCATCGTGGTCAACAGCACCGGCAAGCAGGTGACGTACGGGACGACGTTCACGCCCGGCTCCTACTACAGCTACACGCCGGACGCGGCGAAGGACGTGCCGGCGCTGCTCGGCCAGTACGCCGGGCCGCAGGGCAGCATCGGAGGCTGACCCGGACGGCACGGTCTCCGGTCCGTCGGGGGACGGGCCGGGAGGAGCCGGCCGGGCCCGGTGATCAGCGGGCCCGGCC
>NZ_BPRL01000172.1:0-1116 GCF_045862635.1 Kitasatospora sp. NE20-6 | reverse complement strand
GGCAGGTTGCGGGCCATGACGATGCGCTGGACCTGGTTGGTGCCCTCGTAGATCTGGGTGATCTTGGCGTCGCGCATCATGCGCTCGACCGGGTAGTCGCGGGTGTAGCCGTAGCCGCCGAGGAGCTGGACGGCGTCGGTGGTGATCTCCATCGCGGCGTCGGAGGCGAAGCACTTGGCGGCGGCACCGAAGAAGGTCAGGTCTGCATCGGTGCGCTGGGACTTCGCGGCGGCGGCGTAGGTGAGCTGGCGGGCGGCCTCCAGCTTCATCGCCATGTCGGCCAGCATGAACTGCACGCCCTGGAACTCGGCGATCGCCCTGCCGAACTGCTTGCGCTCCTGCACGTAGCCCTTGGCGTAGTCGAGGGCGCCCTGCGCGATGCCGATCGCCTGCGCGGCGATGGTGACCCGGGTGTGGTCGAGGGTCTTCATCGCGGTGGCGAAGCCGGTGCCCTCCGCGCCGATCATCCGGTCGGCGGGGATGCGCACGCCGTCGAAGTAGACCTCACGGGTCGGCGAGCCCTTGATGCCGAGCTTCTTCTCCGGCGCACCGAAGGAGACGCCCGCGTCGCCCTTCTCCACCACGAACGCGGAGATGCCCCTGGAGCGCTTCTCCGGGTCGGTGACGGCCATCACCGTGTAGAACTCGGAGACACCGGCGTTGGTGATCCAGCGCTTCACGCCGTCGAGCACCCAGAAGTCGCCGTCACGCACGGCGCGGGTCTTCATGCCGGCCGCGTCCGAGCCGGCCTCCGGCTCGGAGAGGCAGTACGAGAACATGCCCTCGCCCCGGGCCAGCGCGCCCAGGTACTTCGCCTTGAGCTCCTCGGAGCCCGAGAGCTGCACGGGCAGCGAGCCGAGCTTGTTGACCGCCGGGATCAGCGAGGACGACGCGCAGACCCGCGCGACCTCCTCGATGACGATCACGGTGGCGAGCGCGTCCGCGCCGGCGCCGCCGTACTCCTCGGGCACGTGCACGGCGTGCAGGTCGTTGGCCTGCAGGGCGTCGAGCGCCTCCTGCGGGAAACGGCCCTGCTCGTCGACCTCGGCCGCGTACGGGGCGATCTTGGCCTCGGCCAGCGAACGGATCGCGTCCCGGAGCATGTCGTGCTCCTCG
>NZ_BPRL01000171.1:0-1132 GCF_045862635.1 Kitasatospora sp. NE20-6 | reverse complement strand
AAGGACGAGGCCGCCTCGGCCGACGCGGTCCAGGTGAACGCCACGGACACCGCCTGCGAGGTGTCGCGGACGACCTTCCCGGCCGGCGCCGTCGAGTTCGCCGTGCACAACAAGGGCTCCAAGAGCACCGAGGTCTACGTCTACGCCGCCGGCGACAAGATCGTCACCGAGCGCGAGAACATCGGCCCCGGCACCAGGGTCACCATCCACGCCGAGATCAAGGCCGGCGCGTACGAGATCGCCTGCAAGCCCGGCATGACCGGCGACGGCATCCGGCAGAAGATCACCGTCACCGGCACGGGCGACGCCGCCGCCCCCAAGGCCGACGCCCGGCTGGAGGCCGCGGTCGCCGCCTACCGGACCTACGCGCAGGAGCAGGCCGACGCGACGATCCCGGTCGTCGAGCAGTTCGCCGCCGCGATCAGGGCCGGCGACACGGAGAAGGCCAAGTCGCTGTTCGCGCCGTCCCGCGTGGGCTGGGAGCGCACCGAGCCGATCGCCGAGAGCTTCGGCGACATCGACCCGAAGACCGACGTCCGCGAGGACGGCCTGGAGGCCGGCCAGACCTGGACGGGCTGGCACCGCCTGGAGAAGTCCCTCTTCGCCGACAACCGGATCGGCGACGAGGAGAAGACCCTCGCCGACCAGCTGGTCACCGACCTGAAGGACTGGCAGAAGCGCGTCCCGGCCGCGGAGATCACCCCGACCTCCATGGCCAACGGCGCCAAGGAACTCCTCGACGAGGTCGCCACCGGCAAGGTCACCGGCGAGGAGGACCGCTACTCGCACACCGACCTGTCGGACTTCGCGGGCAACGTCGAGGGCGCCCAGAAGGCCTACGAGCTGCTGAAGCCCGTCGTCGCGGAGAAGGACGCCGCACTGGCCGCCACCCTGGACACCGAGTTCGCCGCGATCAGGGCCCTGCTCGCCAAGTACAAGCAGGCCGACGGCGCCTACACCTCGTACGACAAGGTCGGCGAGCCGGAGCGCAAGGTCTTCGCGACCGCGGTGAACGCCCTGGGCGAGCCGCTGTCGAAGCTGGCCGCCGCGGTCGTCGCCAAGTAACCGGCACCCCGCACCCGCCACCCGCGCCCCGCCGTGGCGGCCCCACCCGGCCGCCACGGCTCCCGCA
>NZ_BPRL01000170.1:0-1135 GCF_045862635.1 Kitasatospora sp. NE20-6 | reverse complement strand
AGGGTGCGGGAGGGGTGTTCGCGGGAGGCGTCGTTGGCGGCCTTGAGGGCGTCGTAGGCGCTGCCCTCGTCGGTGACGATGACGAGGGTGAGGACCATCCCGGCGGCGCCCGCGCCGGCGGCGCGGCGGGCCTCCATGAGGGCGCCGTTGATCTTGCTGGACGTGGTGTCCGTGAGGTCGATCTTCATGGCCGGCGCCAGCTCCTGCCGTCTCGTGCGAGCATCTCGTCGGCCTCCGCGGGGCCCCAGGTGCCCGAGGGGTACTGCGCGGGCTTGCCGTGGGTGTCCCAGTACTTCTCGACGGGGTCGAGGATCTGCCAGGACAGTTCGACCTCCTGGTGGCGCGGGAAGAGGTTCGCGTCGCCGAGGAGCACGTCGAGGATGAGCCGCTCGTAGGCCTCGGGGCTGGACTCGGTGAAGGACTCGCCGTAGGCGAAGTCCATGGTGACGTCCCGGACCTCCAGGGCGGTGCCGGGCACCTTGGAGCCGAAGCGGACGGTGACGCCCTCGTCCGGCTGGACCCGGATGACCAGGGCGTTCTGTCCGAGTTCCTCGGTGGCGTAGGAGTCGAAGGGCAGGTAGGGGGCGCGCTGGAAGACCACGGCGATCTCGGTGACGCGCCGGCCGAGGCGTTTGCCGGTGCGCAGGTAGAACGGGACGCCCGCCCAGCGGCGGTTGTTGATCTCCAGTTTGATCGCGGCGTAGGTGTCGGTGGTGGAGGAGGGGTCGATGCCGTCCTCGTCGAGGTAGCCGACGACCTCCTCGCCGCCCTGCCAGCCGCCCGCGTACTGGCCGCGCACGGTGTGGGCGCCGAGGTCGGCGGGCAGGCGGACCGCGGAGAGGACCTTGAGCTTCTCGGCGACCAGGGCCTTGGGGTGGAAGGAGGCCGGTTCCTCGATGGCGGTCAGGGCCATCAGCTGCAGGAGGTGGTTCTGGATGACGTCGCGGGCCGAGCCGATGCCGTCGTAGTAGCCGGCGCGGCCGCCGATGCCGATGTCCTCGGCCATGGTGATCTGCACGTGGTCGACGTAGGAGCGGTTCCAGATGGGTTCGAACATCTGGTTGGCGAACCGCAGGGCCAGGATGTTCTGGACGGTCTCCTTGCCCAGGTAGTGGTCGATCCGGAAGACCTCGTC
>NZ_BPRL01000169.1:0-1144 GCF_045862635.1 Kitasatospora sp. NE20-6 | reverse complement strand
AGTCGGCGGCGACGACGACCGGGGCGCCGGACTCCACGCCCTCGGCCTGCATCTGCTCGGCGAGCTTGAGCGCCTCCTCGATGAGGGTCTCGACGATCTTCGACTCGGGAACGGTCTTGATCACCTCGCCCTTCACGAAGATCTGGCCCTTGCCGTTGCCGGAGGCGACGCCGAGGTCGGCCTCACGGGCCTCGCCGGGGCCGTTGACGACGCAGCCCATGACGGCGACGCGCAGCGGCACCTCCATGCCCTCCAGGCCGGCGGTGACCTCCTCGGCGAGCTTGTAGACGTCGACCTGGGCGCGGCCGCAGGACGGGCAGGAGACGATCTCCAGGCCGCGCTGGCGCAGGCCGAGGGACTCCAGGATCTGGTTGCCGACCTTGATCTCCTCGGCCGGGGGCGCGGAGAGCGAGACGCGGATGGTGTCGCCGATGCCGTCGGCGAGCAGCGCGCCGAAGGCGACGGCCGACTTGATGGTGCCCTGGAAGGCCGGGCCGGCCTCGGTGACACCGAGGTGCAGCGGGTAGTCGCAGGCGGCCGCGAGCTGGCGGTACGCGTTGATCATCACGACCGGGTCGTTGTGCTTGACCGAGATCTTGATGTCGCGGAAGTCGTGCTCCTCGAACAGCGAGCACTCCCACAGCGCGGACTCGACCAGCGCCTCCGGGGTGGCACGGCCGTACTTCTCCAGCAGGCGCTTGTCGAGCGAACCGGCGTTGACGCCGATCCGGATCGGCACGCCGGCGCCCTTGGCGGCCTTGGCGATCTCGCCGACCTTGTCGTCGAAGGCCTTGATGTTGCCCGGGTTGACGCGCACCGCGGCACAGCCCGCGTCGATCGCGGCGAAGACGTACTTCGGCTGGAAGTGGATGTCGGCGATCACCGGGATCTGCGACTTCTTCGCGATGATCGGCAGCGCGTCGGCGTCGTCCTGCGAGGGGACGGCGACCCGGACGATCTGGCAGCCGGACGCGGTGAGCTCCGCGATCTGCTGGAGGGTGGCGTTGATGTCGGAGGTCAGCGTGGTCGTCATCGACTGGACCGAGACCGGGGCGTCGCCGCCGACCGGAACGTTGCCGACCATGATCTGACGCGAGTGGCGGCGCTTGGCGAGCGGCTTGAGCGGCAGGGACGGAATACCGAG
>NZ_BPRL01000168.1:0-1165 GCF_045862635.1 Kitasatospora sp. NE20-6 | reverse complement strand
GCCGCGCCGCCGGCGCGGGCGCCGCCGGGATGGTCCTCACCCTCGTCATCGTCACCGACGAGGGCAGCGCCTACGACGCCCTCAAGGCCGCCAACGACGCCTCCCGCGAACACCCCTCCCGCACCCTCGTGGTGATCCGGCGCACCGAGCGGCCCCGGCCGGCCGCGGCGGAGGCCGAACTGCGGGCGCGGCTGGACGCCGAGATCCGCGTCGGCCAGGAGGACGGCTCGGGCGAGACGATCGTGCTCCGCGTCCACGGTGCGCTGGTGCGGCACGTCGAGTCGGCGGTGCTGCCGTTCCTGCTGCCGGACGCCCCGGTGGTCGTCTGGTGGCCGGACGCCGCCCCGCAGGACGTCGCGGACGACCCGCTGGGCGCGCTCGCGCAGCGCCGCATCACCGACGCGGTGACCGCGGAGTCCCCGGTCGACCAACTGGCCCGGCGGGCCGCGACCTACACCCCCGGCGACACCGACCTCGCCTGGACCAGGATCACCGGCTGGCGCTCCATGCTGGCGGCCGCCCTGGACCAGCGCCCCGCCACGGTCGCCCGCGCCACCGTCGAGGGCGAGCCCGACAGTCCGAGCGTCGAACTGCTCGCCCTGTGGCTGCACCACCGCCTCGACGTCCCCGTGGAACGCGTCGTCACCGCGGGCCCCGGCATCACCGCCGTCCGCCTCGGCACCGAGGACGGCGACATCGTCCTCGACCGGCCCGACGGGCGCACGGCCACCCTCTCGATGCCCGGCGCACCCGACCGGATGGTCGCGCTCAAGCGCCGCGAGGTCGCCGACCTGATCGCCGAGGAGCTCCGCCGCCTCGACCCGGACGACGCCTACGGCACGACCCTCCGCACGACCCTCGGCCGGCAGCCCGTCTGAGCCGGTGCCGGCCCGTCGGCAGCCGGCGGCCCCCGCCGCACCCGCGGCGGGGGCCACGACCCGTGCCGCACCCACCGACCGCAAAGGAGCCACACCATGGAGCTCGGCCTCATCGGTCTCGGCAAGATGGGCGGCAACATGCGCGAGCGCATCCGCCGCACCGGCCACACCGTCATCGGCTACGACCGCAACCCCGACCTCGCGGACGTCGACAGCCTCCAGGAGCTCGTCAACAAGCTCCCGAGCCCCCGCGTCGTCTGGGTGATGGTCCCCGCCGGAGGCCCGAC
>NZ_BPRL01000167.1:0-1256 GCF_045862635.1 Kitasatospora sp. NE20-6 | reverse complement strand
GGAGCCCACCATGCCCGAAGCCGTCATCGTCAGCGCCGCCCGTTCGCCGATCGGCCGGGCGTTCAAGGGATCCCTCAGGGACGTCCGCCCGGACGACCTGACCGCCCAGGTCATCGCCGCGGCCCTCGCGAAGGTCCCCGGCCTCGACCCGCGGCAGATCGACGACCTGATGCTCGGCTGCGGCCTGCCCGGCGGCGAGCAGGGCCACAACCTGGCCCGCATCGTCGCGGTCCAGATGGGCATGGACCACCTCCCCGGCACCACCGTCACCCGCTACTGCTCCTCCTCGCTGCAGACCACCCGCATGGCGCTGCACGCCATCAAGGCCGGCGAGGGCGACATCTTCGTCTCCGCGGGCGTCGAGACCGTCTCCCGCAGCATCAACGGCAGCTCCGACGGCATGCCGAACACCGAGAACCCCCTGTTCGCCGACGCGAAGGCCCGCACCGCCCGGCGCGCCGAGGAGGGCGGCGGCGAGTGGCACGACCCCCGCGAGGACGGCCTCGCCCCCGACGCCTACATCGCCATGGGCCAGACCGCCGAGAACCTCGCCGCCCTCAAGGGCATCACCCGCGCCGAGCAGGACGAGTTCGCCGTCCGCTCCCAGAACCTCGCCGAGCAGGCCATCGCCTCCGGCTTCTGGGCCCGCGAGATCACCCCCGTCACCACCCCCGACGGCACCCTCGTCTCCCACGACGACGGCCCCCGCGCCGGCGTCACCCTCGACGCCGTCTCCGGCCTCAAGCCGGTCTTCCGCCCCGACGGCACCGTCACCGCCGGCAACTGCTGCCCGCTCAACGACGGCGCCGCCGCCCTCGTGATCATGTCCGACACCAAGGCCCGCGAACTCGGCCTCACCCCGCTCGCCCGCGTCGTCTCCACCGGCGTCAGCGGCCTCTCCCCCGAGATCATGGGCTACGGCCCGGTCGAAGCCTCCCGCCAGGCCCTCGCCCGCGCCGGCATGACCATCGGCGACATCGACCTCGTCGAGATCAACGAGGCCTTCGCCGCCCAGGTCATCCCCTCCTACCGCGACCTCGGCATCGACATCGACCGCCTCAACGTCAACGGCGGCGCCATCGCCGTCGGCCACCCCTTCGGCATGACCGGCGCCCGCATCACCACCACCCTGATCAACTCCCTCCAGTGGCACGACAAGCAGTACGGCCTGGAGACCATGTGCGTCGGCGGCGGCCAGGGCATGGCCATGGTCATCGAACGCCTCAGCTGAACCACGACACCGGGCCACGCCCACC
>NZ_BPRL01000166.1:0-1305 GCF_045862635.1 Kitasatospora sp. NE20-6 | reverse complement strand
GGGCCGTCTGCGGCGACCGACTTGACTCAACGGTTGACAAGATTTGACATGGCGTGTTGTATCTTGGGTGGTAGAGCGTCGGCGTATGGGGGTCAGGACGGTGGACGTGGACGGAGAGACGGTCGGGATCATCCTGGCCGGAGGACGCGGTGAGCGGGCGAAGCCCATCACCCTGGAGTCCGCCGACTACATCAGGAGCAAAGCGCTGATCCCGTTCGCCGGCCGCCGACTCGTCGAGTGGGTGGTCGACGCCTGCCGGCGACAGGGCATCAGGAAGTTCTACGTCGTGGCGCAGGGGCTGGAGAACCGCAGCCAGATCAAACTGCTGCTCGGCCACGGCGAGCGCTACGGCATCGAGGTCCGCTACTCGCGGTCCAGCTACGACCGCTACAACGTGGGCTCCGGATCCGCCACCCTCCACAACCTGGAGCAGTGGAACCTCACCGGCCGGGCCCTGGTGCTGCCGGTCGACTCCATCTTCGACTTCTCGCTCGCCGAGCTGGAGGCCACCCACACGAGCCACGACGCCGTGGTCACGGTCGCGGCGGTGGCCCGCACGCCCGCCGAGGTCGCCGGCAAGTACGGCGTCATGCGCACCGACGAGGAGGACCTCGTCACCGGCTTCGTCGAGAAGCCCGGCCGCGACGAGCTCGACGCGCTCTTCCCCGACGTGCTGGACGGCGGCTGCGGGCTCGTCCCCACCAACGCCGGCATGTACCTCGTCGACTGCGGCCGCCTCCGGCAGGCCGCCCGCGACCCGCAGCTGATGCGCCTGGCCCACCAGCGGCTCGACTGGGGCAAGGACCTGTTGCCCTACCTCGTCGGCCACGGCCTGCCCGTGGCGTCCCATCACATCTCGCGGCTGGGCGACCTCGGCAACGTCGAGGACTACCTGGTCACCCTCAAGGGTGTCCTCTCCGGGGACTACTCGCAGATGAACGAGCTCATGGCCGACCCGTTCAGCGACGAGCCGCGCTACTGGATCCACGAGTCGAGCCTGCAGACCCGGGACGACCGCACCGGCACCACCCTCGCCGCCAAGATCGCCGACGGCAGCGTGGTCATCGGGGACGGCGTCCGGATCGGCCGGCACGTGTCGGTCGGCAGCGGCGTCCGGCTGGAGTACGCCGACATCGGCGACGGCGCCGAGCTCCACGAGGGCGCCCGGCTCACCGGCGCGTCCCTCGGCGACTCCTCCGTGGTCGGCCCGTACGCCGACATCGTCGACTCCTACGTCGGCCCCATGGTGGAGATCCACTCCGACCGAAGACGGCCGGTGCGCCTGGACGGCTTCTCCGCCGTCGG
>NZ_BPRL01000165.1:0-1316 GCF_045862635.1 Kitasatospora sp. NE20-6 | reverse complement strand
TCAGTTCGAAGAGCCGCCGGACACCAGACCGGCGCACGTACGTTCTCGACACGAGCGTGCTCCTGGCGGACCCACTCGCCATGAACCGCTTCGAGGAGCACGAGGTCGTCCTGCCGGTGGTCGTGGTCACCGAGCTGGAGGCCAAGCGCCACCACCCGGAGCTGGGCTACTTCGCCCGTCAGGCGCTCCGACTGCTCGACGACTACCGCGTCCGCCACGGCCGGCTCGACGAGCCGATCCCGGTCGGCGACTTCGGCGGCACGATCCGGGTCGAGCTCAACCACTCCGACCCGTCGATACTGCCGGCCGGCTACCGGACGGGCGGCGGCGAGGCCGACACCCGCATCCTGGCGGTCGCCCGCAACCTGCAGGCCGAGGGGTACGACGTCACCGTCGTCTCCAAGGACCTGCCGCTGCGGATCAAGGCCAGCTCGGTCGGCCTCCTCGCGGAGGAGTACCGGGCCGAGCTCGCGATCACCTCCGGCTGGACGGGCATGAGCGAGCTGCACGTGTCCGGCGACCAGGTGGACGCGCTGTTCGCCGCCCCGCACGACGCCGCGGTCGACATCGACGGCGCCGTCGAACTCCCCGTGCACACCGGCCTGGTGCTCAACTCCGAGCGCGGCCGGGCCCTGGGCCGGGTCACCCACGACGGCCGGGTGCGCCTGGTGCGCGGCGACCGCGAGGTCTTCGGCCTGCGCGGCCGCAGCGCCGAGCAGCGGGTGGCGCTGGACCTCCTGACCGACCCGGAGATCGGCATCGTCTCGATGGGCGGCCGGGCCGGCACCGGCAAGTCGGCGCTGGCGCTGTGCGCGGGCCTGGAGGCGGTGCTGGAGCGGCAGCAGCACCGCAAGGTGATGGTGTTCCGCCCGCTCTACGCGGTCGGCGGCCAGGAACTCGGATACCTGCCGGGCAGCGAGTCCGAGAAGATGAGCCCCTGGGCGCAGGCGGTCTTCGACACGCTCTCCGCGGTCACCACCCCGGCCGTGATCGAGGAGGTGATCTCCCGCGGGATGCTGGAGGTCCTCCCGCTCACGCACATCCGCGGACGCTCCCTGCACGACGCCTTCGTGATCGTCGACGAGGCGCAGTCGCTGGAGCGCAACGTGCTGCTCACCGTCCTCTCCCGGATCGGCCAGGGGTCGCGGGTGGTGCTCACCCACGACGTCGCCCAGCGCGACAACCTGCGGGTCGGCCGGTACGACGGCGTCGTGGCCGTCGTCGAGAAGCTGAAGGGGCACCCGCTGTTCGCCCACATGACCCTGACCCGGTCCGAGCGGTCGCCGATCGCGGCGCTGGTCACCGAGATGCTGGAG
>NZ_BPRL01000164.1:0-1338 GCF_045862635.1 Kitasatospora sp. NE20-6 | reverse complement strand
GGGATGCTCTTATGGATGTCAAGCAGCGGTGGTGAGCTGCTCGGTGGTGATGTGTGGGGCGCTGGGTGCGGTCAGGATCTGGTAGATCTCGCGGGCGATGAACCGCTTGAGGCAGCGGATGATCTCCTTCTTCGAGAGTCCTTCGGTGGTCCTGCGCTGCATGTAGTGCTTGGTGCGTTCGTCCCAGCGCAGTCGGCAGAGCACGATGCGGTAGAGCGCGGCGTTGGCGCCGCGGTCGCCGCCCCGGTTGAGCCGGTGGCGCTGGGTACGGCCAGAGGAGGCCGGTAGCGGTGCGACACCGCAGAGCATGGCGAAGGCCGCTTCCGAGCGCAGGCGCTCGGAGTTCTCCCCGGCCGTGACCAGTAGCTGCCCGGCAACGTCGGCACCGACGCCGTTCAGGGCGAGGAGGGCCGGGGCGATTGCGGCGACCAGTGGGGTGATGAGCTCGTCGAGCTCGCTGATCTCCTCGGTGAGGCGCTGGTAGCGGCGGGCCAGTGTCCGCAGCGCGAGCCTGGCCGCGGCGACCGGCTCACCCGCCCGCTTCGCATCCGGCCGAGAGGCGGCGCACGTGGCGATCAGCCGCCGGTCGCCCAGGTCCCGCAGGACGGCCCGCAGTTCCTCTGGGGCGGTGATGATCAGAGTCTTCATCTGCCTTGCCACATCGGCGCGTTGGCTCACCGCGCTGCGGCGGGCGACGCGCAGACTCCGCAGGGCCTCCACCCGGCCGTCGCGCTGCTTGGGTATGCCGGTGCGACGCTGGGCGAGGGCGGCGCGGGCCGCCGCCTCGGCGTCGACCGGGTCGGATTTGCCCTGCCAGCGGCGGGCCTTGCGGTCCGGGCGGTCGATCTCGACCACGGTCACGTCCTGCTCGCGGAGATGGCGGGCGAGGCCGGCCCCGTAGGCGCCAGTGCCCTCCACACCGACCAGCACCAGGGTGCCGAAGGAGCGGAGCCAGGCCAGGAGCTGCCGGTAGCCGGCTGCGGTGGCCTCGAACTGCTCGGCGCCCAGGGGGCGTCCGGCCGAGTCGACGGCGGCTGCAGTGTGGGTGTCCTTGTGCGTGTCGACGCCGCCGGTGATCTCGCGGGTCTGCTGTGCGATGGTGGACATCGCCGTCCTCTCCATTGAACCGGGTGGGGCGGCAGCCACCGGCCCGGCGGGCGGACAGGACAGTGATGGGGCCTCTGGCCAGGCTCTTATGAAGTCACGCGAGCCGGGCCGGTGGATGCTCACGAACGCCTCCCGGACGGGGCCGACAGATCCCGTTGAGGACCCGAGGTCAGTCAGTCGCTGGGTCAGACCCCGCCGGGAGACGCTCATGAACATCCTCACTGTCAGTCG
>NZ_BPRL01000163.1:0-1362 GCF_045862635.1 Kitasatospora sp. NE20-6 | reverse complement strand
CCGGACGGTGAGGAGGTGGGCGGGGCCGGTGGCGGGGTCGAGGCGGACGTAGTTGTGGCGGGCCCAGTGGTAGGTGGCGCCGGTGAGTTCGTCGTGGACCTGGAGGGGGAGGTCGGTGTCGAGGGTGACGGTGGCTTCCTGGGCGTGGTGGGGGTCGAGGTTGACGACGGTGATGACGTGGTCCTCGGTGCCGTCCGGGGTGGTGGCGTGCTTGGAGTAGGCGATGACGTGGTCGTTGTCGGTGGGGTGGAAGCGCAGGTCGCGCAGCTGCTGGAGGGCGGGGTGGCGGCGGCGGAGCCGGTTGAGTGCGGTGAGCAGCGGGGCGAGGGTGTCCTGGCGGGTCCAGTCGCGGGGGCGGAGTTCGAACTTCTCGGAGTGGGCGTACTCCTCGGAGCCGGGGTGGGTGGCCTCGTTCTCGTAGTGCTCGTAGCCGGCGTAGATGCCGTAGGAGGGGGAGAGGGTGGCGGCGAGGACGGCGCGGGCGGCGAAGGCGGCGGGGCCGCCGTCCTGGAGGTAGCCGTGGAGGATGTCGGGGGTGTTGGCGAAGAAGTTGGGGCGCATCCAGGCGGCGGTGTCGCCGGTGAGGTCGGTGAGGTATTCGGTGAGTTCGTTCTTGGTGGTGCGCCAGGTGAAGTAGGTGTACGACTGGTGGAAGCCGATCTTTCCGAGGGTGTGCATCATCGCGGGGCGGGTGAAGGCCTCGGCGAGGAAGATCACGTCGGGGTCGGTGCGGGCGATGTCGGCGAGGACCTTCTCCCAGAACACGACGGGTTTGGTGTGGGGGTTGTCGACGCGGAAGATGCGGATGCCGTGGGCCATCCAGAAGCGCAGGATGCGGATGGTCTCCTTGACCAGGCCGTCGAAGTCCTGGTCGAAGTTGATCGGGTGGATGTCCTGGTACTTCTTGGGGGGGTTCTCGGCGTGGGCGATGGTGCCGTCGGGGCGGTGGGTGAACCATTCGGGGTGCTTGTTGACCCAGGGGTGGTCGGGGGAGCACTGGAGGGCGAAGTCCAGGGCGATCTCCAGGCCCAGGGCGGCGGCCTCGGTGACGAAGTGGTCGAAGTCCTCGATGGTGCCCAGGTCGGGGTGGACGGCGTCGTGGCCGCCCTCGGGGGAGCCGATGGCCCAGGGTGAGCCGACGTCGTGGGGGCCGGCGGTGAGGGTGTTGTCGGGGCCCTTGCGCCAGGCGCGTCCGACGGGGTGGACGGGGGGGAGGTAGACGACGTCGAAGCCCATCGCGGCGACGGCGGGCAGGCGTTCGGCGGCGGTGCGCAGGGTGCCGGAGACCGGGGGCTGCACGCCGGTCGGGTCGACCACCGCGCCCTCCGACCGCGGGAAGAACTCGTACCAGGCCCCGTACAG
>NZ_BPRL01000162.1:0-1405 GCF_045862635.1 Kitasatospora sp. NE20-6 | reverse complement strand
GTCAGTCGTGCGCGTGCAGCGGCTTGCCGGCCAGGGCGAGGTGGGCCTCGCCGAGGGCCTCGGACTGGCTGGGGTGCGCGTGGATGAGCTGGGCGACCTCGGCGGGCAGTGCCTCCCAGTTGTAGATCAGCTGGGCCTCGCCGACCTGCTCGCCCATGCGGGCGCCGACCATGTGGACACCCACGACGGCGCCGTCCTTGACCTGGACGAGCTTGATCTCGCCGGCGGTCTTGAGGATCTTGCTCTTGCCGTTCCCGGCGAGGTTGTACTTGAGCGTGACGATCTTGTCCTTGCCGTACTGCTCGACGGCCTTGGCCTCCGAGAGGCCCACGGAGGCGACCTCGGGGTTGGAGTACGTCACCCGCGGGATGCCGTCGTAGTCGATCGGGACGGTCTTCAGGCCGGCCAGGCGTTCGGCGACGAGCATGCCCTCGGCGAAGCCGACGTGGGCGAGCTGCAGGGTCGGGACGAGGTCGCCGACCGCGGAGACGGTCGGCACGTTGGTGCGCAGGTACTCGTCGACCAGGACGTAGCCGCGGTCCATCGCGATGCCCTGTTCCTCGTAGCCCAGGCCGGCGGAGACGGGGCCGCGGCCGATGGCGACGAGGAGCAGGTCGGCGTCGATCTGCTTGCCGTTCTCGGTGGAGACGCGCACGCCGTTCTCGGTGTACTCCACGCCGGAGAAGCGGGCCTTGAGCTCGAACTTGATGCCGCGCTTGCGGAAGGCGCGCTCCAGGAGCTTGGAGGAGTTGTCGTCCTCCAGCGGGACCAGGTGCGGCAGGCCCTCGACGATGGTGACGTCGACGCCGAAGGACTTCCAGACCGAGGCGAACTCCACGCCGATGACGCCGCCGCCCAGGATCACCGCGGACTTCGGGATGTGGTCGAGCTTGAGGGCGTGGTCCGAGGAGATGACCCGGTCGCCGTCGATGGTCAGGCCCGGGAGCGACTTGGGGACGGAGCCGGTGGCCAGCACGATGTGGCGGCCCTCGATGCGGCGGCCGTCGACGTCGACCGAGGTCGGCGAGGAGAGCCGGCCCTCGCCCTGGACGAAGGTGACCTTGCGGGAGGCGACCAGGCCCTGCAGGCCCTTGTACAGGCCGCTGACGACGTCGTCCTTGTACGTGTGGACGCCCTTGATGTCGATGCCCTGGAAGGTGGCGAGGACACCGAACTCGGCGGCCTCCCGGGTCTCGTCGGCGACCTCGGCCGCGTGCAGCAGGGCCTTGGTCGGGATGCAGCCGCGGTGCAGGCAGGTGCCGCCGAGCTCACCCTTCTCGATCAGTGCGACGCTCAGACCCAGCTGGGCGGCGCGGAGCGCCGCGGCGTAACCGCCGCTTCCGCCTCCGAGAATGACTACGTCGAAAACGGTGCTGGCGTCGTTCGCCACGTCACGTCCTCCATG
>NZ_BPRL01000161.1:0-1501 GCF_045862635.1 Kitasatospora sp. NE20-6 | reverse complement strand
GGGCGGGGCGCGGGACGCGCGGCGCGGGTCAGCCGAGGCCGAGCGCGGGCATCAGGTAGTAGAACGTGAACACCGCGGAGACGGCGTACATCGCGACCGGCACCTCGCGGCCGCGGCCGACGGCCAGGCGCAGGATGCAGAAGGAGATGAAGCCGAAGCCGATGCCGTTCGTGATCGAGTAGGTGAACGGCATCATGACGATCGTCAGGAACGCCGGCATCGCGATCGTCCAGTCGTCCCAGTCGATCTCGCGGATCGAGTTCGCCAGGATCAGGAAGCCGACGGCGACCAGGGCCGGGGTGGCGGCCTGCGCGGGCACCATGGTGGCCAGCGGGGTGAGGAAGAGCGCCACCAGGAAGAGCGCGCCGGTGACGATCGACGCGAAGCCGGTGCGGGCCCCCTCGCCGACGCCCGCGGTGGACTCGACGTAGCAGGTGTTGGCGGAGCAGGAGGCCGCACCGCCGGCCGCGGTGGCGATGCCGTCCACCATGAGGATCTTGTTGATGCCGGGCAGGTCGCCCTTCTCGTCGAGCAGGTGCGCCTCGTCCGCGACGCCGAGGATGGTGCCCATCGCGTCGAAGAAGCAGGACATCAGCACGGTGAAGGTGAACAGCACGCCGGTGAGGATGCCGACGTGCTGGAAGCCGCCGAAGAGGTCGACGTCGCCGATCAGGCCGAAGTCGGGGGCGGCCACCGGGTTGCCGGGCCAGGTCGGCACGGTGAGGCCCCAGCCCTGGCCGATGTTCGCGACCTGCTCGATCACCAGGGCGACGACGGTGGCCACGACGATGCTGATCAGGATGGCGCCGGGCACCTTGCGCACCATCAGCACCAGCGTGAGCACCAGGCCGACGACGAAGACCAGCACGGGCCAGCCGACCAGGTGCCCGGTGCCGCCGAGCTGCAGGGGCACGGTGGTGTGGGCGGCGTCGGGGATGCGGCTGACGAAGCCGGCGTCGACCAGGCCGATCAGGGCGATGAAGAGGCCGATGCCGATGGCGATGGCCTTGCGCAGGCCGAGCGGCACGGCGTTCATCACGCGCTCGCGCAGGCCGGTGGCGACCAGCACCATGATCGCGATGCCGGCGAGCACCACCATGCCCATGGCCTCGGGCCAGGTCATCCGGGGTGCGAGCTGGAGGGCCACGATGCTGTTGACGCCGAGGCCCGCGGCCAGGGCGATCGGCACGTTGCCGATGACGCCCATGAGCAGCGTGGTGAGGCCCGCGGTGAGCGCGGTGGCGGTCACCAGCTGGCCGCTGTCGAGGTGGGCGCCGTTCATGTCCGTGGCGCTGGCCAGGATGATCGGGTTCAGCACCAGGATGTAGGCCATGGTGAAGAAGGTCGCGACGCCGCCGCGGAGCTCGCGGGGCAGCGTGGAGCCGCGCTCGGAGATCCGGAAGAAGCGGTCGAGGGCTCCGGCGGAGGGCTTCGGAGCGGGGGAGGGCGCGTCGGCCACGGGGGTCGACTGGGCCTTCGGAGGCATGCGGGGGTCCTCGCG
>NZ_BPRL01000160.1:0-1599 GCF_045862635.1 Kitasatospora sp. NE20-6 | reverse complement strand
CAGATGGGTTCGAACATCTGGTTGGCGAACCGCAGGGCCAGGATGTTCTGGACGGTCTCCTTGCCCAGGTAGTGGTCGATCCGGAAGACCTCGTCACGGGGGAAGACCTCGTGGACGATCCGGTTCAGCTCCTGCGCGCTCTCCAGGTCGTGGCCGAACGGCTTCTCGATCACCGCCCGCCGCCACGGAGCCCGGGTGGGCCCCTCCTGCCCGTCGCCGGGCAAGGAGGGCGGATCGGTGAGGCCGTGCTTCTTGAGCTGCTGGACGACGGTGGGGAAGAACTTGGGCGGTACCGAGAGGTAGAAGGCGAAGTTGCCGCCGGTGCCCTGGGCCTGGTCGAGTTCCTCGATGGTCCTGCGGAGGGTGTCGAAGGCCTCGTCGTCGCCGAAGTCGCCCTGGACGAAGCGCATGCCCTTGGCGAGCTGCTGCCAGACCTCCTCGCGGAAGGGGGTGCGCGCGTGTTCCTCGACCGCGTTCCGCACCACCTGCGCGAAGTCCTCGTCCTCCCATTCGCGGCGGGCGAAGCCGACGAGCGAGAAGCCCGGCGGCAGGAGTCCGCGGTTGGCGAGGTCGTAGATGGCGGGCATCAGCTTCTTGCGCGAGAGGTCACCGGTCACGCCGAAGATCACCAGGCCGGACGGCCCGGCGACCCTCGGCAGCCGGCGGTCGGCCGGATCGCGCAGCGGGTTCACGGGGTCCGCGTCAGCCGGCATCGGACGCTCCCGACCGGGTGGAGGAGAGGGCCGCCGAGACGGTCTCCAGGAGTTCCTTCCAGGAGATCTCGAACTTCTCGACGCCCTCGTCCTCCAGGACCTGGACGACGTCGTCGTAGTCGACGCCGGCGGCGGCGACGGCGTCCATGACGGCCTGCGCGTCGGCGTAGTTGACGGTGACGGTGTCGCCGGTGACGGTGCCGTGGTCGCCGGTGGCGTCGAGGGTGGCCTCGGGCATGGTGTTGACGGTGCCTGGGGCGACCAGCTCGGTCACGTACAGGGTGTCGGGGAGGTTCGGGTCCTTGACGCCGGTGGAGGCCCACAGCGGACGCTGCGGGTTGGCGCCGGCGGACTCCAGGGCCTTCCAGCGGTCCGAGGAACCGCGCTTCCCGTCGGCAGAGCCACTGCGCTTTCTGTCGGCGGAGCCACTGCGCTTTCTGTCGGCGGAGCCGAACACCTCCTCGTACGCCTGGTAGGCGAGGCGGGCGTTGGCGATCGCGGCCTTCGAGCGCAGGTGCCCGGCGCCGGCCTTCTCCAGGCGCTTGTCGATCTCGGTGTCGACGCGGGAGACGAAGAAGGAGGCGACGGACTCGATCTGCGAGAGGTCGAGGCCGGCGGTCCGGGCCTTCTCCAGGCCGGTGAGGTAGGCGTCCATGACGGCGCGGTAGCGCTCCAGGGAGAAGATCAGCGTGACGTTGACGCTGATGCCCCTGGCGATGACCTCGGTGATGGCGGGCAGGCCGGCCCTGGTGGCGGGGATCTTGATGAGGACGTTGGGGCGGTCGACGAGCCACCACAGCTGCTTGGCCTCGGCGACGGTGGGGGCGGTCTCGTGGGCGAGGCGGGGGTCGACCTCGATGGAGACGCGGCCGTCGCGGCCGCCTGT
>NZ_BPRL01000159.1:0-1653 GCF_045862635.1 Kitasatospora sp. NE20-6 | reverse complement strand
CGAACCAGTCGCCGCCGATCTCGGCGCCGTCGGTGGCGGGGAGGTAGTGGCCGGCGGTTTCCAGGGTGGTGGTGCGGGTGGTGGCGCGGGGCAGGAGGCGTTGCTGGAGGGCGACGGCGGCGCGGTGCTCGCGGGTGTAGCGGCGGGCGTTGTCGACGGCGAGTGCGGCGTGCGCGGCGACCTCGGACAGCAGGTCCGTGTCCTGCTGGTCGAAGGGCTCGGGACGTTCGGTGCGCCAGACGGCGGCTACGCCCAGCACCAGGCCACGGGCGAAGAGCGGCGCGATGGCGAGGGAGTGGCCCGCGTCGGGGATCGTCACCCGGAGGAAGGCCGGGTCGGCGAGGCCGCGTTCGAGGGCGGCCCGGTCGAGGGCGATCGCGCGGCCTTCCTGGAGCATCCGGATGAGGGGACGGTCCGGGAAGGGCGGGATGACCGCTCCCTGCGGGAGGAGTTCGGCGGGCCAGTCGCCGTGCGCGGAGCGTACGGCGGTGCGGCGCAGGTGCAGGTCGCCCCCGCCGAAGGTCCTGGGCGGTTCGTCGCCGACCGTCACGGGCTCGGCGAGGTCGATCCAGGCGAGGTCGCCGAAGGCGGGCACCAGGACGTCGGCGATGTCCTGGGCGGTCCGGGCGACGTCCAGCGAGCGTCCGATGGCGGTGGACACCCGG
The DNA here is from genome assembly GCF_045862635.1 of Kitasatospora sp. NE20-6. Classification (NCBI taxonomy): domain Bacteria; kingdom Bacillati; phylum Actinomycetota; class Actinomycetes; order Kitasatosporales; family Streptomycetaceae; genus Kitasatospora; species Kitasatospora sp. NE20-6. The sequence continues at coordinate 988 of NZ_BPRL01000159.1, read as the reverse complement.
TGGCGCAGCTCCAGGCGGCGGGCCGCCTCGAAGTGCGCGGTGGCGTCGGTGAACATCACGGCGACCCCTTCGGGCCGGCCGCGGGCGTCCTCCAGCCGCAGGGCGGACACCGAGAACGCCCACTCCGCGGCCGGGTCGCCGAGCGTGCGTGCCCGCTGCTCGCGGGCCACCACCGGCTCCCCGGTCTCCAGCACGCCGTGCAGGGCGGCCTCGTTCTCCGCGGCGTCCTGCGGGTACATCACGTCGGCCAGGCGGCTGCCGACGGTGAGGGGTCGGCCGGCGAAGGTGTCGGGTCCGGGATTGCTGCGCACGACGGCGAGTTCGGTGTCCCGCAGGACGAACCCGATCCTGTCCTGGGTGAGCAGGGCGCGGAGCAGGGCGGTGCCCTGCCGGGTCTCGGTGTCCAGGTCGGCGGTGACGGCCAGGACGAGGAAGCGGGACGGGGACGCCGTGGGCAGGACGCGGTAGCGGACGGTGACCGCCCGTCCCGCGCCGCCGGTCAGCCGGGCCGTGCCGGTGCCGGGGCCGGTGCCGGGGCGGTCGCCGTCGGCGGGGAGGGCGGAGGGGAGCGCGGCGGGCCGCTCGGCCGGGTCGGCGATCAGCCGCAGCACCGAGCGGCCGCGGATCTCATCGGCCGGGCGGCCCAGCAGGTCGGCGGCCGCCGGGGAGCACCACCGCACGACACCCCGGGCGTCGACCAGGGCGGCCGCGACATCGGCGAGAACGCCGTCGCTGCTGGGTGAGGAGGTGTTCATGCCGGTGTTCACCGCCCGGTCGGGACTGTGTCGATCTTCATTATGGGTCGGTCCGACCCTGTTTGCGGCTTTTTCACTCCACGGCGGGCGACCGCCCGGACGGCTGTCCGGGCGGCTTTCCGGACGGGCGGCCGGGTGGGTGGGCGTGGCCCGGTGTCGTGGTTCAGCTGAGGCGTTCGATGACCATGGCCATGCCCTGGCCGCCGCCGACGCACATGGTCTCCAGGCCGTAC
>NZ_BPRL01000157.1:0-1717 GCF_045862635.1 Kitasatospora sp. NE20-6 | reverse complement strand
CTGTCCCGTCTCACTCGATCTGGTCCCGGTCTCGAATGATCTGGTCCGATTCACTCGGCGTCTCAGATGATCGGGTCCGTATGGAACGTGCCGTCTGGACTGACCACCGCCCGGGTGGCCGCGCTGTTGTCAGCGGGCGAACTTTTCGATGGCCGCCGGCGTGACAGGGGTGAAGAAGTTGACGAGGTTGCCGTCGGGGTCGCGGAGCAGGAGCGACCGGTTGCCCCAGGGCATTGTGGTGGGCTCGGTCACGAAGTCGGCGACGAGATCGGCCAGGTTCCGGTACACGCCGTCCACGTCGGCGACGAGGAATTCGATGATCACGGTGTTGTTGTCGGCCGGGCGGGCGGAGCCGGGTGCGAACAGTGCCACGGTGCGGGTGCTGCCGATCGCGAGGGTCGCGCTGGCGGTCCGCAGTTCGGCGAAGTCCTCGGTGGACCAGTCCGCCCGCGCTCCGGTGGCTCGCTCGTAGAAGTCGACGAGGCGCGCGACGTCGCCGGTGATGATCCGGATCGAAACGAAGTCCATGGAGCTCTCCTCAGGTTGGAAGCCGTTGCCCCTCGGACGCTAGAGCAAATAGTGGACAGAATCAGTCCGGTATCAACGCTAGGCTTGTGGACATGGCTCGACCTACTGGCCGCGTGCTCGCTCTCCTGGAACTTCTGCAGTCGGGCGGCATCAGAACGGTGGCCGAACTCGCCGACCGGCTCGGCGTTGACGGGCGCACCGTGCGGCGGTATGTGGACCACCTGGTCGATCTCGACATCCCCGTCGAGGCGGTCCGTGGCCGCTATGGCGGGTACCGGCTCGCCCCCGGGTACCGCCTGCCTCCGCTCATGCTCAACGACGACGAGGCGCTCGCCGTGCTGCTCGGGCTCGTCGCCGGCCGCAGGACGGGGTTGCTGACGGCGACTGAGACCGCGGGTGAGACGGCAGCGGCCAAGATCCGCCGGGCACTGCCCGAGCGTCTGGCCCGTCGGCTCGACGCCGTCATGGAATCTCTCGCCTTCACGGCTCCGCCCGGGGAGTTGGCCACCCCGGAGACAGGGGTCCTGCTCGCCATTGCCGATGCGGTACGCCATCGCCGCCCGATCTCGATCAGGTACACCACCCGAGACGGCCGACGAAGCGAACGTACGCTGCACCCGTACGGGATCGTCACCCATGCGGGCCGGTGGTACGTCACGGGCACCGATCCCGAGGTCGGCCTGGACCGGACTTTCCGGCTCGATCGCATCGCGGACGCGAGGACCCTGCCCGGCTCGTTCGAGGCGCCCGCTGGACTCGATCCGGCACAGCGCGTCCTGTCAGGGCTCGCCAAGGCCGCGTACCGGCACGAAGTGACCCTGCGGATCCATGGGACGGTCGAACAGATCCGCGCCCGACTTCCCGCCAGCGTCGCGAGCGTGGAGGAGCCCGCGCCCGCGGAAGGCACAGATCCGCACACCGAGCGTTGGATCCACGTCGAATTGAGAGCAGAGCAACTCGACTGGTTGCCTCCCGTCCTTGCCTCGCTCGACCGGCCGTTCGTCATCGAGCAACCCGACGAACTCCGAGACCTCGTCCTCGCGCTCGCCGACCGGCTCACCACCTCTGCCCGCCAAGCCTGACGCCGCTGTCTACTGCGAGAATCCCCGCTGCGGATTCCCAAGCCACTTGGCCTCCGGTCCGCACGCGTCGGGCACCGGGGCCTCAGGGACCAGATCAACTGAGACAA
>NZ_BPRL01000156.1:0-1735 GCF_045862635.1 Kitasatospora sp. NE20-6 | reverse complement strand
GAGCAATGCTCAAGACCTGTGGATCGCTTCCGGGAGGGCGCGCAGAGGGCGTACCTTCCCGAATGATCCTTTGATGGTCACCGAGTAGGCCCGCGTTCGTAGCGCGGGTCGGGAAGGCACGCCCATGCTCAGCGTAGTCACCGACGACGGCTCCACCCAGTCCGGCTCCCTGATCGACGAGATCGTCCGTGAGGGCGCCCGGCGGATGCTGGCCGCTGCGCTGGAGGCGGAAGTCAACCAGTACATAGCCGAGTTGGCGGCCGAGACGGACGAGCGCGGGCACCGCCTGGTGGTCCGCAACGGCCACCACCGGCCCCGGACCGTGACCACCGCCGCCGGGCCGGTCGAGGTCACCGCGCCGCGGGTGAACGACCGCCGCGTCGACGAGGCCACCGGCGAACGCAAGCGGTTCTCCTCGAAGATCCTGGCTCCGTGGTGCCGCAAGTCGCCCAAGGTCAGCGAGGTCCTGCCACTGCTCTACCTGCACGGCCTGTCGTCCGGGGACTTCGTGCCTGCGCTTGAGCAGTTCCTCGGCTCGGCCGCCGGGCTGTCGCCGGCCACGGTCACCCGACTGACCAGGCAGTGGGGCGACGACCATGCCGCCTTCCAGGCCCGGGACCTGTCCGACCGGGACTTCGTCTACGTGTGGGCCGACGGCGTGCACCCCAAGATCCGGTTGGGGCAGGCGCACTCCTGCGTGCTGGTCCTGCTCGGGGTTCGGCTGGACGGCACGAAGGAGCTGATCGCGCTGGCGGAGGGGCTGCGGGAGTCCACGGAGTCGTGGGCCGACCTGCTGCGGGACTGCCGCCGCCGGGGCATGCGCGACCCCGAACTCGTCGTCGGCGACGGCGCGATGGGACTGTGGCGGGCCCTGACCGAGGTGTTCCCCGCAGCCAGGCATCAGAGGTGCTGGGTTCACAAATCCCGGAACGTCACGAACGCGCTGCCGAAGTCCGCGCAGCCCGGCGCGACCAAAGCGATGCAGGAGATCTACAACGCCGAGGACCGCGCCCACGCGGAGAAGGCGATCAAGGCGTTCGCGCGCACCTACGGCGCCAAGTGGCCCAAGGCCGTCGTGAAGATTACCGACGACGCCGAGGAGCTGCTGGCGTTCTACGACTTCCCGGCCGAGCACTGGATCCATCTGCGGACCACGAACCCGATCGAGTCGACGTTCTCCACGGGCAAGCTGCGGACCAAGGTCACCCGCGGGGCCGGCAGCCCCGCCGCGGCCCTCGCCATGGTGTTCAAGCTCGTCGAGTCCGCCCAGGAACGCTGGCGCGCGATCACCGGCGCCCACCTCGTTGCCCTGGTCCGCTCCGGCGCCCGCTTCGAGAACGGCATCCTGGTCGAGCGCACCGAGGTAGCGGCATGACCGGGCCCCTCACCCCCGGCAGCCACGTAGTCAAGGTGGAACTGGCAATCGATCAGGTCACCATCGTGAACCCAACCGAGGCCACCGCCACAGTGCGCTGCGCGGTCGGGCCGGTTCGCCGCGGTGCCCGCTTCGACCACATCCGCCACTCGGCAGAAGCCATCGACCTGGAACTGACGCAGATCCTCACCTACCACCGTTCCGTCGAGGAACTCGACCCCGTCCACACCGCGCTCGTGACCCTCCGAGGCACAGGAGTCCAACTCCTGGCGTCAGCTACCCCAAGCTCCCACTGGCAGGCCATCCGGGGGACCAACCCGCTGCCGTGACCAAGCCATCCACAGGTATTGACTATTGCTC
>NZ_BPRL01000155.1:0-1742 GCF_045862635.1 Kitasatospora sp. NE20-6 | reverse complement strand
CTTCGCCCAAGGCCGGGTAGTTAACGTATTTCCGCTGGTGGCCAGGGGTTTGGTGACCACTGTGTGGCGGTGTAGAGGCCGGGCCCGATCTTGTGGATGAGGCCGTTGGCGGCCCAACGGTTGAGCTGTCGATACATGGTCTCCAAGGTGATGTCGCCGAAGCGGGCCGCGATGTCGCGGGGCCGCCACGGCCGGTCGGGTTCTTCGTGGAGCAGGTCGAGGATGCGGTGCCGACGACGCTCGCAGTGGACGGTGTGCCGGTCGTCTCGGGAGGCTGCGGGCAGCGGGGCTGTTGATCTGCGGGTTCGAGGATGGCGACGTCGAGGCGGGTGACGGTCCGGCTGCTGTCCGGGCGGCCGTCGTCCTGCCGCTCGGCGTATCGGGACACCGGCGAGCGGACCTTGCGGGTGCTGACGCGGGGCCGGCGGGGTGGGAGGAGGCCGGCAAGGACGCGCCGGCCGATGACACCGATGGTGCCGGCGTTCGGGAGCGTGGTGATGCCGGCGGCCTGGACGGTGAGGTCGCGGGCGGCCTGGAGGGCGATGGTGAAGCCGCAGCGGTCAGGGTCGGTGCCCGGCCGGGACTCGGCAGCCTGGACCATCACGGTGCGAAGCGCCTGGTAGAGCGTGAGCTGGGCCCACATTTCCTGCTCGACGCCGACCGGGTCGCCCGACCGCAGCGGTCGGCCCTGTCCCAGGGTGTGCCGCAGCGCGTAGTAGGCCGATTCGTGCTCCCACCGCTGGTGGTAGAGCGTGACGAGCACGGTGGCCGGGTAGCGGTTCGCGCAGGTCAGAGTAGTGGCGAGGCGGTAGGAGCCGGTGAAGGCCGTGCCGTCGTTCAAGGTCACAGCGACCTGCGCCTCGATGACGCGGACCGGAACGGTGCCGATGACCGACAGGTAGGAGCCGTCGGTGAGGCGGGCCAGGACCGGGGTGCGGCGGTTGGCGCGGATCCGTCCGAGGAACTGCGCTCCGGTGCCGGCCACCTGAGCGAGGAAGGCGTTGGCGTCGAAGCCCTTGTCCCACAACAGCAGCATGTCCGGGCGCAGATGGTGCAGCAGTCGGCCGGCGTAGGCGGTCTCGCCGATGTCGGTGGGGCCGAACACCGCGCCGATCAGTGCTCTCGTGCCGGTCTCCACCAGCGTCATCAGCTCCAGCATCGGGCAGCCGCCCCGGCCACCGGGTCCGAACCACTCCACGTTGCGCTCGGTGTCGGCCAGCCTGATCGAACTGCAGCCGTCGAAGGAGACCGTCCGGAAGCACCCGAACCGCACCCCGACCGTGGCCGGCCGCGCGAGTGGCCCGGCCAGGACCTCGAACACGCGGCGGACCGGTGCCGGGCCGACCCGTCGCCGCAGGTCCCGAAGGGCCTTCGCGGTCGGCTCCGCGACCTCCAGCCCGGCACCCACCAGCACCGCGGTGAGCTTGTTCCAGACCAGTCGGTAGCCGACCTCCGGGAACAGGCACATCGCCAGCAGGAAGTAGACCCCGACCCGCGAGGGCAGGTCCCGCAGCCGACGCTGCACGCACCCGGTCTCCTCCAGGACCGCGTCGACGAGCTCGAATGGTATGACCTGCGTCAACTCGCCCAGATGGCCGGGCGCGAACCGTCCGGCGGCCACGATGAACTCACGGGAGAGCATCGCCAGACCCGGCGGCGCGGCACAATGACGTACGGGCAACGGGGCACCTCGAAGATCAGCAGTCTTGGCGGACTATCTGATCAACGCGGCCCCGTTGCCC
>NZ_BPRL01000154.1:0-1765 GCF_045862635.1 Kitasatospora sp. NE20-6 | reverse complement strand
CCCGCCCGCTCGTACACCGGACACACGTTCAGACACGCCGAACAACGGATGCAGCGCAGCGCCTGCCGGCCGACCTCGTCGGCCAGCGTCGCGGTACGGCCGTTGTCGAGCAGCACCAGATGGAACTCCCGCGGCCCGTCGCCGTCGGTGGTACCGGTCCAGGTCGAGGTGTACGGGTTCATCCGCTCCGCGGTCGAGGAACGCGGCAACAACTGCAGGAACACCTCCAGATCCCGCCAGGTCGGAATGACCTTCTCGATGCCGACCACCGAGATCAGCGTCTCCGGCAGGGTCAGACACATCCGCCCGTTGCCCTCCGACTCCACCACCACCAGCGTCCCGGTCTCCGCGACCAGGAAATTCGCACCCGACACCGCAACCCTCGCCCGCAGGAACTTCTCCCGCAGATGCAGCCGCGCCGCCTCCGCCAGATCCGCCGGCGCCTCGGTCAGCCCCTCGGGCGCCGGACGGCCCCAACGACCCATCGCCTCCACGAAGATGTCCCGGATCTCCCCACGGTTACGATGGATCGCCGGCACCAGGATGTGCGAGGGCAGATCATCCCCCAACTGCACGATCAGCTCCGCGAGATCCGTCTCGTAGGCGGTGATGCCCTCCGCGGCCAGCGCCTCGTTCAGCCCGATCTCCTGCGTCGCCATCGACTTGACCTTGACGACCTCACTCTCGCCCTTCGCCTTCACCAGGCCCGCGACGATCCGGTTCGCCTCCGCCGCATCCACCGCCCAGTGCACCACCCCCCCGGCCGCCGTCACCGCCGCCTCCGCCTCCAGCAGATACCGGTCCAGCCGGGCGAGCGTCCGGTCCTTGATCTCCCTGCCCGCCGCACGGAGTCCGGCCCAGTCGTCGAGTTCACCCACCGCCACGGCCCGCTTGTCACGGATCGTCCGGGTGGCACGGGTCAGATTCGCCCGCAACCGCCCGTCCCTCGTGGAAACCTTCGCAGCCTCCGGAAAAGCGGGCATGCCCAGGTAGGTGCCGCTCATGCGAACATCCCCGTCCCCGTCGAAGCCAGGATCTCCGCGATGTGCACCGCCCGCACCGGCGCACCCTGCCGACGCAGGGTGCCACCGACGTGCAGCAGACACGAGTTGTCCGCCCCGCACAACACCTCCGCACCCGTCCCGAGCGCACCGCGGACCTTGTCCGCCCCCATCGCCGCCGACACGTCCGGATTCTTCACCGCGAACGTCCCACCGAACCCGCAGCACTCCTCCGCACCCGGCAACTCCCGCAACTCCAAACCCCTCACCGCCTCCAACAGCCGCCGCGGCCGCTCCCCCAGCCCCAGCACCCGCAACCCGTGACACGACGGGTGATACGTCACCGTGTGCGGAAAGTACGCCCCCACATCGACCACCCCCAGCACATCCACCAGGAACTCCGTCAACTCGAACACCCGCGGCACCAAGTCAGCCGCAACATCGGCCAGTTCACTCCCCCGACCCTCCGCCACCGCCTTCGCCCCGATCCGCGGATAGTTCTCCCGCACCATCGCCGCACACGACCCCGACGGCGTCACCACGTACTCGCAGCCGTCGAAGACACGGCCCATCCTGCGCACCAGCGGCTCGGTCCCCCGCCGGTAACCGGTGTTGAACTGCGGCTGCCCGCAACACGTCTGCGCCACCGGGAAATCCACCACCACCCCCAACCGCTCCAGCAGAGCCACCACCGCCCGGCCCGTGTCCGGGAAGAGGGCATCGTTGACACAGGTGACGAAGAGTGCGACACGCATCACAGCTCC
>NZ_BPRL01000153.1:0-1811 GCF_045862635.1 Kitasatospora sp. NE20-6 | reverse complement strand
TGCGGACATCAGCCCTTGACCCCTGTCAGTGTCACGCCTTCGATGAAGGCCTTCTGTGCGAAGAAGAAGAGAACGATCACCGGCGCCAGCACCAGCAGGGTCGCCGCCATGGTGAGGTTCCAGTTGGTGTGGTGGGCACCCTTGAAGGATTCCAGGCCGTAGCTCAGGGTCCAGGCGCCCGGGTTCTCGCTGGCGTAGATCTGCGGCCCGAAGTAGTCGTTCCAGCAGCAGAAGAACTGGAAGAGCGCGACGGCCGCGACGGCGGGTTTCGCCATCGGCAGCACGACCCGCAGCAGGGTGCGCAGGTCGCCGCAGCCGTCCATGCGGGCGGCCTCGACGTACTCGTTCGGGATGGTGAGCAGGAACTGCCGCAGCAGGAAGATCGAGAAGGCGTCGCCGAAGGCCATCGGGACGATCAACGGCCAGAGCGTGCCGGTGAGGTGGAGCTGCTTCGCCCAGAAGAGGTACATCGGGACGACCGTGACCTGCGGCGGCAGCATCATCATGGAGATCACCGCCGTCAGGGCGAGGCGGCGGCCGCGGAAGCGGAACTTCGCGAGGGCGTACGCGACCGGCACGCTGGAGGCGACGGTCAGCGCGGTGCCGGCGACCGCGTACAGCAGGGTGTTGCGCCACCAGGTGAGGAAGCCGGGGGTGCTCCAGACCTCGGCGTAGTTGCCCCAGTGCCAGCTCGTCGGCCACAGCTGCGGGGTGAGGGCCTGCTGGTCGCTCATCACCGAGGTGAGGAGGACGAACGCGAACGGCAGCAGGAAGAACAGCGCGGCGGCGATGGCCAGCGAGTGGACGGCCACCCAGGAGAGCACGGCCCGGCGGCGGGCGGTGCGGGCGGCGGGGGTGGTGCCGGCGGCGGCCGGGGGCAGCCGGACGTCCGTGGAGGTGATCGTCATGGGTCAGTCCTCACCGATCAGGCCGGCCCCGCGGCGCAGCAGCAGGGCGGTGAAGGCCATGGAGATCGCGAACAGGATGAGGGCGGCCGCGCAGGCGGTGCCGGTGTCGAAGCGCTGGAAGCCGAGGTTGTAGACCATCTGCGGGAGCGTCCAGGTGGAGCCGTGCGGGTAGCCGGGCTCGAACTGCTGGCCGGAGCCGCCGATCACGCCGCTGGCGACCTTTCCGGCGACGATCGCCTGGGTGTAGTACTGCATGGTCTGGATGACCCCGGTGACCACGGCGAACATCACGATGGGGGAGATGTTCGGCAGGGTGACGAAGCGGAACCGGTGCCACGGCCCGGCGCCGTCGAGTTCGGCGGCCTCGTACTGGTCGCGCGGCACGTCGAGCAGGGCGGCCATGAAGATGACCATGAGGTCGCCGACGCCCCACAGGCCGAGCAGGGTGAGCGCGGGCTTCGACCAGGCCGGGTCGGTGAACCAGCCGGGCTGCGGCAGGCCGATCTCGCCGAGCAGGTGGTTCACCGGGCCGGTGCCGGGGTTGAGCAGGAAGGCGAAGGCCATCGTGGCGGCCACCGGCGGTGCCAGGTAGGGCAGGTAGAAGGCGGTGCGGAAGAATCCGGCGCCGGTTTTCACCTTGGTGATGAGCAGGCCCACGCCGAGCCCGAAGGCCACCCGCAGGGTCACCATGACGACGACCAGCCAGAGGGTGTTCCGCAGGCCCTGCCAGAAGAACGGGTAGTGCGTGAAGAGGTACGTCCAGTTCTTCAGCCCGTTGAAGGCGGGGGCGGTGAAGCCGTCGTACTTCATGAAGGAGAAGTACGCGGTGGACAGCAGCGGGTAGGCGAAGAAGACGCCGAAGCCGATCAGCCAGGGGGAGAGGAAGGCGAGGGTGCGGGCGCG
>NZ_BPRL01000152.1:0-1842 GCF_045862635.1 Kitasatospora sp. NE20-6 | reverse complement strand
ACAGCGGCAACCTGGCCGAACTCGTCCAGGAGAAGCACGTCGTCGGTGTCACCACCAACCCGACCATCTTCCAGAAGGCCATCGGCGGCGGCAGCGCCGCCTACGACGGCCAGCTCGACGACCTCGCGGTGCGCAAGGTCACCGTGGACGAGGCCGTCCGCATGATCACCACCTCCGACGTCCGCGACGCCGCCGACGTCCTGCGCCCCGTCTACGACGCCTCCAACGGCCGCGACGGCCGCGTCTCCATCGAGGTCGACCCCCGCCTCGCCCACGAGACCGCCCCCACCGTCGCCGAGGCCAAGCAGCTGTGGTGGCTCGTCGACCGCCCCAACGTCCTCATCAAGATCCCCGCCACCAAGGCCGGCCTGCCCGCCATCACCGAGGTCATCGCCAGGGGCATCAGCGTCAACGTCACGCTGATCTTCTCCCTGGAGCGCTACCGCGCCGTCATGGACGCCTACCTCACCGGCCTGGAGAAGGCCCGGACCGCCGGCCTCGACCTCTCGCAGATCGAGTCCGTCGCCTCCTTCTTCGTCTCCCGCGTGGACACCGAGATCGACAAGCGCCTGGAGAAGATCGGCGGCGAGGCCAAGGGGCTCCGCTCGAAGGCCGCGATCGCCAACGCCCGCCTCGCCTACCAGGCGTACGAGGAGGTGTTCTCCTCGGACCGCTGGAAGGCCCTGGAGTCCGCCGGCGCCAACCCGCAGCGTCCGCTGTGGGCCTCCACCGGCGTCAAGGACCCGAACCTCCCCGACACCCTGTACGTGACCGAGCTGGTCGCCCCCGGCACCGTCAACACCATGCCCGAGGCCACCCTCGACGCCACCGGCGACCACGGCACCGTCACCGGCGACACCGTCACCGTCAACTACGCCGACGCGCAGGCCGTCATGGACGCCGTCGCCGCCGCCGGCGTCGACTACGACGACGTCGTCCAGGTCCTGGAGGACGAGGGCGTCGAGAAGTTCGAGATCTCCTGGAAGGAACTCCTGGAGACCGTCTCGGCCTCGCTCGCCAAGCACGGCGACCAGAACTGATCACTGCTCACGAACAGCGCACGGAGAGCGGAGCCAACACCAGTGAGCAACACCCCTGCTTTTCCCGATGTCGAGGGGGCCGAGGTCGGGCAGGGTGATCCCCTGCAGTCCTCCAACCCGCTGCGCGATCCGGCCGACCGCCGGCTGCCGAGGATCGCCGGGCCGTCCGGCCTGGTGATCTTCGGCGTGACCGGTGACCTCTCGCGCAAGAAGCTGATGCCCGCCATCTACGACCTCGCCAACCGCGGACTCCTGCCGCCGGGCTTCTCGCTCGTCGGCTTCGCCCGCCGCGAATGGGAGGACGAGGACTTCGCGCGGGAGGTGCACGACGCGGTCAAGGAGCACGCGCGCACCCCCTTCCGCGAGGAGGTCTGGCAGCAGCTCGCCAAGGGCATGCGCTTCGTCCAGGGCGACTTCGGCGACGACGAGGCCTTCGACACCCTCCGCAGGACCATCGAGGAACTCGACCAGGCCCAGGGCACCGGCGGCAACTTCGCCTTCTACCTCTCGGTACCGCCCAAGTTCTTCCCCACCGTCGTCCAGCAGCTCAAGAAGCACGGCCTGACCGACCCGCCCAAGGGATCCTGGCGGCGGGCGGTGATCGAGAAGCCGTTCGGTCACGACCTGGAGAGCGCGCAGGAGCTGAACCGGATCGTCCACGAGGTCTTCCCCCGCGACGAGGTCTTCCGGATCGACCACTACCTGGGCAAGGAGACCGTCCAGAACATCCTGGCCCTGCGGTTCGCCAACCAGATGTTCGAACCCATCTGGAACCGCTCCTACGTCGACCACGTGCAGATCA
>NZ_BPRL01000151.1:0-1998 GCF_045862635.1 Kitasatospora sp. NE20-6 | reverse complement strand
TCGGCGGAGGCGCCGAAGTGGTCGAGGCTGATGATCCGGCCGGCGTCGCCGACGAGTTCGCGCCAGCCCTGGGCGATGCCGGCCTCGACGGAGACCCGGGCCCGGACGTTCGGCGGCAGCACGCTGTCGCGGTACGCCTGGTCCTGCTCGGCGAACCACTCGACCGAGGGCATGGACACCACGCGGGTCGGGATGCCGTCGGCCTCCAGCGCCTCACGCGCCTGCACGGCGAGCTGCACCTCGGACCCGGTACCGATCAGGATCACCTTCGGCGAGGAGCCCGACGCCTCCGCGAGGACGTAACCGCCCTTGGCCGCACCCTCCGCGGAGTGGAACTCCTCCCGGTCCCAGGTCGGCACGCCCTGACGGGTCAGCGCCAGACCCACCGGACCCGGGTGGCTGGTGTGCCGCTCCACGATCGTGCGCCACACCACCGCCGTCTCGTTCGCGTCACCCGGACGCACCACCGACAGCCCCGGGATCGCCCGCAGAGCGGCCAGGTGCTCCACCGGCTGATGGGTCGGACCGTCCTCGCCCAGACCGATGGAGTCGTGCGTCCACACGTAGGTGACCGGCAGCTTCATCAGCGCGGCCAGCCGGACCGCCGGGCGCATGTAGTCCGAGAACACCAGGAACGTGCCCCCGTACACCCGCGTCCCCCCGTGCAGCGCGATCCCGTTCATGATCGAACCCATCGCGTGCTCACGGATCCCGAAGTGGATCGTCCGCCCGTACGGCGACGCCGACTTCAGCGCGTTGCCCTCCGGCAGGAACGACGACTCCTCGTCGATCGTGGTCAGGTTCGACTCCGCCAGGTCCGCGGAACCGCCCCACAGCTCCGGGATCAGCGCCCCGATCGCCTTCAGCGTGTCACCCGACGCCTTCCGGGTGGCAACATCCCTGCCCGCCGGGAAGACCGGCAGCGCCTTCTCCCAGCCGTCGGGAAGCTCACCGATCCGGATCCGGTCGAACTCCGCCGCACGCTCCGGGGACGCCGCACGCCAGGCGTGGTACGAGGCCTCCCACCGCTCACGGGCCGCCTTGCCCCGCCCCACGACCCCACGGGCGTGCTCCACGACCGCCTCGGACACCTCGAACGTCTTCTCCGGCGAGAACCCGAGGACCTTCTTCGTCGCGGCGATCTCCGCATCACCCAGCGCCGAGCCGTGCGCCTTCGCGGTGTCCTGCGCGTTCGGCGCCGGCCACGCGATGATGGTACGCATCGCGATGATCGACGGACGCCCCGTCTCCGCCTTCGCCGCGGCCAGCGCGGTCGCCAGCGCGTGCACGTCCACGTCACCGTCCGCCTTCGGCGTGATCCGCTGCACGTGCCAGCCGTACGCCTCGTACCGCGCCAGGACGTCCTCGGAGAACGCCGTCTGCGTGTCACCCTCGATCGAGATGTGGTTGTCGTCGTACAGCGCGACCAGGTTGCCCAGCCTCTGGTGCCCGGCCAGCGAGGACGCCTCCGCGGAGACACCCTCCTCCAGGTCCCCGTCCGAGACGATCGCCCACACCGTGTGGTCGAACGGCGACTCCCCGGCCGCCGCCTGCGGGTCGAACAGACCCCGCTCGTAACGGGCCGCCATCGCCATGCCCACCGCGTTCGCGATGCCCTGCCCCAGCGGACCGGTGGTCGTCTCCACCCCCGCGGTGTGCCCGTGCTCCGGATGCCCCGGCGTACGGCTGCCCGCGACCCGGAACGCCTTCAGGTCGTCCAGCGACAGACCGTAACCCGACAGGTAGAGCTGCGTGTAGAGCGTCAGCGACGTGTGCCCGGGGGACAGCACGAAGCGGTCACGTCCCACCCAGGCGGGATCCGTCGGGTCGTGACGCAGGAAACGCTGGAAGATCACGTACGCAGCGGGGGCCAGCGACATCGCCGTACCCGGATGCCCGTTACCCACCTTCTGCACAGCGTCCATCGCCAGGACCCGGGCCGTGTCGACGGTCCGCTGGTCCAGGTCGGTCCATTCGAAAGCGTTCGTCGGCGTGGTG
>NZ_BPRL01000150.1:0-2130 GCF_045862635.1 Kitasatospora sp. NE20-6 | reverse complement strand
CACCCTCGACACCGACCTCCCCCTCCAGGTCCACGACGAACTCACCGGCGCCACCTACCACTGGGCCCGCCACAACTACGTCCGCCTCGACCCCGCCACCGGCCCCGCCCACCTCCTCACCGTCCGGCAGGAGCAGGACCGATGACCACGGCGATCTGCGAATCCTGCCTCGACGGCGGACGCAGCGGCGCACTCCGCGGCGACGTCCTGCTGCGCCCGATGCTCACCGCCCTGCTGCCCTGGCTCGTCACCCGCCGCTGGTTCACCCACGAGAGCGGCTGCCTGGAGGACCTCGTACCGGTGACCGCCTCCGTGGCGGAGGGCGACACCGCGGTGCTCCTGCACGCGCTGCTCGACGCCCGGCACAGCTCCGGCACCACCCACCGCTACCAGCTGCTGCTGGGCCTGCGCCGCACCGTGCCCGAGGACCTCCGGCACGCGGTGATCGGCCGCGCCGTCGACGGCCGCTGGGACGGCTGGTGGCTCTACGAGGCCACCGAAGACCCCGAACTGATGGCCCGGCTGCTGGCCGACGCCGCCGTCGGCGCCGGACCTCCCACGACGACCTTCACCCCGACCGGAGCGGTGCCCCTGCCGGGCGGACTCGTCCCGCGCGTCCTCGGCGTCGAGCAGAGCAACACCTCCGTCGTCTACGGCGACCGCCTGATCCTCAAGTTCTTCCGCGCCCCGCAGCCCGGCCCGCACCCGGAGACCGAGGCGCTGCGCGGCCTGACCTCGGTCGGCTGCCCCAGCACCGCACGGCTCGCGGGCTGGCTCCACACCGGCGGCGACCCGGCGACCGCCACCGTCCTCGGCGTCCTGGCGGAGTTCGTGCCCTCGGACGGCACCGGCTGGGAGCTGGCGGTGCGACAGGCCGTCTCCTGCCTCACCGAATCCTGCCCGGTGCCCGCGATCGGCGGGTTCACCGCGGACGCCCACGCGCTCGGCGAGACGGTGGCGCGCCTGCACGCCGCCCTCGGCGAGGCCTTCCCCCGGACGACCCTGGACACCCACGCGGTCCTCCGCCTCACCGGCGACATGGACCGCCGCCTCGCCCGGGCCGTCCGCCGGGTGCCCGAGATGGAGCCGTACGCCGGACGGATCGGCAGCCTCTACGACGACTACGCCAAGGTCGCCCTGCAGGGGCGGCCGGGCACCGGCCAGCGGCTCCACGGCGACCTCCACCTCGGCCAGGTGCTGTCGACCGGCGACGGCTGGAAGGTCATCGACTTCGAGGGCGAGCCCGCCGCACCGGTGGCCGAACGCGGCCTGCCGCAGCCGGTGCTGCGCGACGTCGCCGGCATGCTGCGCTCCTTCGACTACGCGGCCCACCAGGCGCTGGACCAGGTGCTGCGGGAGAGCGAGCCGCCCTCGGACGCGGCCCGGCTGCGCCTCGACCGCCGGGCGTACGCCTGGGCGATCCGCAACCGCCGGGCGTTCACCGCGGGCTACGCGGCCGCCGGCGGCGCCGACCCGAACTGCCACCCGGTGGCGCTGCGGGCCTTCGAGGCCGACAAGGCGGTGTACGAGGCCGTCTACGAGGCCGAGCACCGCCCGGCCTGGCTGCCGATCCCGATGGCCGCCGTGCAGCGACTGGTCTTCGGCCGCTGACCGGCCGCCGCCGGCCCACCCCGTTCGTCCCGCCGAAGCGAGAGTAGAGGACCTGATCCCCGTGACCCCGAGCCGGACCGCGCCCACCGCCCCGCGCCGCGTCAGCATCCCGCCGTTGCGTGTCCCGCGGGCCGCCCCGGACCCGGAGGAGACGGAGCGCCTGCTCTCCGGCACGCACCACGACCCGCACGCCGTGCTGGGCGTGCACCCGGTGGCCGACGGCGTGGTGGTGCGGGTGCTCCGGCCGACGGCGGAGCGGGTCGTGGTGCGCACCGCCGACTCCTGGGTGGAGCTCGCCTCGGCGGGCGACGGCCTGTACACCGGCGTCCTGCCGAGCACTGCCGTGCCCGACCGCCGGCTCGTCGTGACGTACGACGGCGTCGAGCGGGTCGAGGACGACGGGTACCGGATGGCGCCGACGCTGGGTGAGCTGGATCTGCACCTGATCGCGGAGGGCCGGCACGAGCAGTTGTGGCGGGCGCTGGGCAGTCACGTGCGGACGGTCGACGGGGTGGCGGG
>NZ_BPRL01000149.1:0-2134 GCF_045862635.1 Kitasatospora sp. NE20-6 | reverse complement strand
GGGTGCAGATCTAATGAGGGCTCTGGTGATCAAGCTGCGGGTATGAGCGTGTCGCGATAGCGGGCCTGGTGGTTGCGGGTGAACTCCTGCTTCTCGTGCCAGGCCCAGTAGGCGTCGAAGTCGCCGTTGCTGCGCAGGGCACGCAGTTTCAGGACGGCTTCGGCGCCGGTCAGGCCCCAGCGGGCACCTGTGATGTCGAGGCGGTCCTTGACCAGGTGACGGCATGCTCCTTCGATGATCCCCGTGGCGATCGGGAAGCCTTCGTGCAGCGCGGTGTCGTATCGCAGGTGGGCGGCCTTGTTCCGCAGGTAGCCGACGGCGTCGTCGATGCCCTTGCGCGAGCCCGGCCGCAGTTCGGCGGCATCGGCGGCTGCGGTGATCGAGGCGGCCGCCTGCTCGGATTCGCCGGCCAGAACGGTGCGGGCCTGGGCGGCGACCCAGGCCTCGGCCGCGCGGTCCCCGGCCGGGTGCAGGCAGTGCGCGGCGTCCCACAGGTATTCGAGCACGTGGATGATGTCGATCAGGGTGTGCACGGCGACGTTGCGGCGCGCTGCCTCGGCATGGATGAGGCCGAGCTGGTGGCGGGCGCCGTCGACCAGGACGACCCAGGTCCGGCGGTGGTCGGGGTCGCGGGCCTCGGCCTGGTCGAACACCGCGGCGATGACCTGTTCGGCGGTGTCGTTCACCGAGCCGCACAGCCACTTGGACCTGGCCTTCGGCCCCGGCCTGCGCTCCCTCTGGGACCCGACGGGGTCGGCGATGATGTCGTCGACGGTGCGCGGGGCGGGTTCGGCGTCGTAGACGGTGCCCAGCGTGGCCATGCGCCTGCGGCCGTGCTTCTCCCCGGGCGCGAGCCGGGTGGCCATCTTGTTGCCGCTCTTGGCGGCGGCGGCTTTCGCGGTGGCCTCGCGCAGTGCTTCGGGCCGTATCACCACGCCCTTGCCGTCGGTGGACAGGACCAGCAGCGTGGCATCGGTGCACGGTTCGGGCACCAGGGCCCGGTAGTAGGCGTCGATATCGGCCGCGGCGGCCACGGCGAGTTCCTGGACCTGCCGGGGACCGATCCCGGCCCCGGTCAGCGTGTTGACCCGCTCGCAGGCCTCGGCGAACGAGCCGCGGGCGGACTCGACCGCGGCGAGCCTGGACAGTCCCAGGCTGTGCATCACCGTGGGCATGTTCAGGGCGGCGTCCGCCGGGTGCAGATCCACCGCGCCCCTGGACCGGTAGGCGATCCGGGTCGCGGTGACCTTCCCGAACACCGTCGCCAGAATCCTCGCCCGGCCCCGCTCGATCCGGGTCCGCCCGACCCCGGCCGCATCAACAACCTCCCCGACCCGCTCCTCACGGACCGCGCGCAGGTCCAGATGGTCCTGGAACAGCTGCCGGGTCACCTCACGCATCCGTGCGGCCAGCAGGTCCTCCAGGGCCGAATGCGTCAACGCGGCGGCATCCGGCCCGGCCAGATCCCCAGCCACCCGCTCGAAAAGGTCGCGAGAGGCCGCGAACGCGGCCTCGGTCACCGCCAGTTCGTCCTCGGCGTTCCCCGCCCGGCTCACCAGCCCTGCTTCCGGCCGTCGACCTTGAACAGCCCCGGCGCGGTCTCGGCCAGGATCCCCTGCTCCACCAGGCGCTTCAACTTCGCGCGCATCCCCTCCACGTGGCGGGCCTCGGTCTCCAGCCCCAACTGCGCGCACACTTCCCTGCATCGCATCGCCGCTCCGGTCGTGGCGAACAACGCGATGATCCGCTGGTAGTCCGGCGACATCACCGCCACATCGCCCACCGCCTCCGCCGCCAGCAGTGCCGCAGCCACATCGCCCGCCTCCGGCCCCCGGCCCGCCGGCCCGTCCGAGTCACCCGCGACCGCGAGCGGACCCTCCACCAGCACCGCTCTCACCGTCTCCCGGGTGATCTGCAGCCGGGAGAGCTCGACCTCCACCCGGGACAACTCCTCAGAGAGCCCGGCGATCTGCTTCCGCAACTTCTCAGCCCTGGAACGACACGCGCTCTCCCTGGCCTCCAACGCGGCCATCAACGACGGCACCCCGCCACCCCACCCTCAACCAACACCCGCACCCGTCGGCGGGCTCACCTCGCCGACGCTAGAGACCGCCCCGCGCCCCCACAGGACAAG
>NZ_BPRL01000148.1:0-2185 GCF_045862635.1 Kitasatospora sp. NE20-6 | reverse complement strand
GCCGCGGGCCGCGGTGGTGCAGCGGTCGCGGGAGGGGCAGGGGCGGCAGTCGGTGCCGGCGAAGGCAGGGGCAGGGGCGGCAGTCGGTGCCGGCGAAGGCGATCACGATGGCGTCGTGGCCGTGCTGGGTGACGGGGTACCAGCCGGTGCTGGTGCGGCCTCCGGGGCAGGTGACCTGGCGGGTGTTCCAGTCGACGCGGAACGCGGCCCGCAGGAACTCCGGAGCTGCTGTGGCTCATGCGGCGGAACCGCTGAGCCCAAGAGTTGGTAAGGACTCTTGACAGTCGGGTGATCCAGACCACCAGTATTGGTCCAGGCCAGAGTGCTTCAGGTCGCCGAAGTCCCCCACCTTCGAAGGGAGCGCGGTCCATGGCCGGACCCGTTCGCGCACCACTCCGAGCCCTGCTCGCCGGAGCCGTCACCGCCGCTGCCATCGCCGGCGTGGCGCTCACCGGCACCGGCACCGGCACCGCCCACGCGGCGGGCACCCCACTGCCCGCCCAGGTCTTCGCCCCGTACGTCGAGGACCGGGCCGGCGACAGCCTGTCCAAGCTCGCTTCGCAGTCGGGTGACAAGTACCCGACGATGGCCTTCCTCCAAGCCGCCGCCACCGCCTCCTCCCCGTCGCCCTCCGCGTCGAGTGTCCAGGTGCCCGCCATCCAGGTGCAGGTCAGCCCGTCTTCGGGCACGGTGACCGCCGGCTCGTCGACCACCGCGACCGTGAGCACGGCCATCATCAACAACGGCTCGAACACGTCCATCGCGATGACGGTCAGCGGCGTTCCCGTGGGGGTCACCGCCTCGGTCAGCCCGTCCTCGGTCAACGGGAGCTCCAGCGCCGCCCTGTCGGTGTCGACCTTGTCCACGGTCGTCCCCGGCACCTACACGCTGACGGTCAAGGGCACGCTGACCGGCACCTCGGCCACGTCCTCCGCGACCTACACGCTCACCGTGACCGGCACCGCCACCGCCCCGGCGTGCTCCACCGCCTCCTGGGTCGGCACACAGGTCTACACCGGTGGCAACACCGTCTCGTGGAAGGGCCACCAGTGGAGCGCCAAGTGGTGGACGCTGGGCGAGGAGCCCGGCACCACCGGTCAGTGGGGCGTCTGGCAGGACCTCGGTACCTGCTGATCTGCACGCGTCGCCAGGCCGTGCCCCGGAATCGGGGCCCGGCCTGGCGACGCGTGCGGACTCTGTTGCTCATTTCGCTGTGGGGTGTTGGTCGGGTTCGGGATGATCACTCTGTGGGCTGCCTGGCGGTGGTGCGGCCGGGAGGGTGGTGCGGAGTGTCGATGCGGCCGCAGGGGCTGCCGGAGATTCCGGCGATGACGGCGGCGGTGGCCGGGGCGGCGTTCCCGTCCGGTTCGCCCGCGATGCGGGCGAGGGACGAGCTGGCGGGGGTGTTCACGGACGAGCCGTTCGCGGACGCGTTCGGGGTGCGCGGACCGGCGGGCTTGTCGCCGGGGATGCTGGCACTGGTCACGGTGCTGCAGTTCACGGAGAACCTGACCGACCGGCAGGCCGCGTTGATGGCGGTGCGTGCGATCGACTGGAAATACGCGCTCGGGCGGGAGGCGGTCAGGCAGCGGGAGGCCGACAGCGACGGCGTCCCGCCCGGCCAACTACGGTCGCCTCCCCTTACGACCGCGACGCCCGCTGGTCCGCCAAGGGAGACGAGCTGTTCTGGCTGGGCTACAAGGTCCACCTCACCGAGACCTGCAACACCGGCACGGACGGTACTCGCGGTGGCGGTCCTGCCGCGGCCGGGGCCCCGAACCTGATCACGGACGCGGCCACCACCGTCTCGACCGCGCCGGACGTGACCGCCACCGCCGGCATCCAGCAACGCCTGACCGAGCACCAGGTCAAGCCCGGCGAGCACTACCTGGACTCCGGCTACCCCTCCGCCGACCTCGTCACCGCCGCCGCCCGACAGGGCATCACCATGATCACCCCGCTCCTGGCCGACCACTCCCGCCAGGCCCGCGCCGCCGAGGGCTTCGACAAGGCCGCGTTCCGCGTCGACTGGAACACCCGCCAGGTCACCTGCCCCGAAGGCCGCACCAGCACCGGCTGGTACCCCGTCACCCAGCACGGCCACGACGCCATCGTGATCGCCTTCGCCGGCACCGACTGCCGCCCCTGCCCCTCCCGCGACCGCTGCACCACCGCGGCCCGCGGC
>NZ_BPRL01000147.1:0-2872 GCF_045862635.1 Kitasatospora sp. NE20-6 | reverse complement strand
GGCACCCGCGGCAACAACCCCCCCAACCCGTCCTCCCACCGCACACCCGGCAACCCCGACGGCACCCCCGGCAACCCCCCCAACTCCACCAACACGTCATCCACCGAACGCCCACCAGAACCACCCCCAGGAACACCGTCCCCGCCCTCGTGCACCGCACGCTCCGCCGCGACCCCGCCCTCACGCACCGAGGCGGCGTCACCCACCGGCCCCCCGACGGGCAGCCCGGCAACCTCCCCGTCCCCCTTCACCGCACCCGGCCCGACCGGACCCTCCACCGGCGAGGCAGCCCCACCCTCACGCACCGAGGCGGCGTCACCCACCGGCGAAGCAACCTCCCCGTCCGCCCTCACCGCACCCGGCCCGACCGGCCCCTCCACCGGCGAGGCAGCCCCACCCTCACGCACCGAGGTGGCATCACCCACCGGTGAGGCATCCCCACTCTCGTGCACCGAGGCAGCCCCGCCCTCACGCACCGAGGTGGCATCACCCTCACGCACCGGCGAAGCAACCTCCCCGTCCGCCTTCACCGCACCAGGCCCGACCGGCCCCTCCACCGGCGAGGCAGCCCCGCCCTCACGCACCGAGGTGGCATCACCCACCGGCCCCCCGACGGCCACCACCGGCGAGGCATCCCCGTCCGCCTTCACCGCACCGGGCCCGACCGGCCCCTCCACCCTGACCGCGCCCTCACCCAACGACACGAAATCCGTCGCACGACCGAACCGCCCCACCGCACCCGGAACCGGACCCGCCCCGGAACCCGACCCCTCACGCACCGACGAACCCACACCCGACCCATCCACCGAAGCGTCGTGCACGCCACCGCCCTCGGTCCGCACCGCCCCCGTGCCCGTGCCCGTGCCGGTCGGGGTGGTGCTCTCGGCGGCAACGCCCGGTACCCGCCCAGCCCTCACGTCCCCACCAGTGCCGCCACCGCCACCGGTGCCGGTGGTCGGGCCCTCACCCCGCCCCGGCCCGGCCCCCGGCCCCGCACCACGGCCACCGACACCACCGGCACCGCCGGCATCACCCGCCGGCAGATGCGCACCACCCGCCGGCCCCTCCACCCGCGGACCCAGCCGCGGCACCGGGAACGGCGCCGGATGCCCCGCCACGTTCGAGGCCAACGACAGAACGGTAAGCGGATGGAGGGGTCCGAAATACGGGCTCTGACCGTCGGCGACCGGCGCATGCTGCAGTTCATGCACCCAGGCCACGTACCGGCGCATCACCGGCGCGGCCGCCGTGTGCAGTCCGCGTGCCAGCAGACCTGTCGCCAGACCCGCCGCGAACATCTCACCCGTTGCCGTGAACTGGTGCGCATCGGTGAAAACGAGGTTGTAGAAACCGACCGTCAGAACGTTCTGGATGCCGCCGCGCATCTGCTCACCGACCGCGAAACCCACCCGGTACGCCACGTTGCCCACCGGCATGTGTTCCGCGAGTTCCGGCAACCGCTTCGCCAGCGCCTCCACCCCATGCGTACCCAAAGCCCCCGCCACACCCTCGCCACCCGACTGCAGCACCCTCTCCAGCGCCCCGCCCAGCGCGGTGTGATCCGCCCCCGCACGCCCCCAGCCCCGCACGAACGCCTCACCGAACTCACCACCCAGCGCATGCGCCGCCTCCCGGCCCAGCGCCCCGCCCAGATGCTTCTCGAACACCCCCGCCATGCCACCCCGGAACGCATTCGCGACCGACCCCTCACCCCACTCCTGGAACCCGTGCGCCAACCACGGCGACGCCGCATCCACCACCTTCCCCAGATCCCCCGCGAACCCCCGCGCCGCCCCCGACGACAACCCCCACACACCCGACCCCGCACCGTGCTCCAACAGATCGTCCGTGGACCGGCCCGCGACCGACCCCGCATGCCCCGACAGCTCGTCCGTGGACCGGCCGGCGATCGATCCCGCGTGCCCCAGCAGCTCGTCCGTGGACCGGCCCGCGATCGCCCCCGCGTTCCCCAGCAGGTCGTCCGTGGACCGGCCCGCGACCACGGCGAGTTTCTCCAGTGCCCCCGCAGCCACCTCCCCGCCCACATCCCCCGCACCACGCCCCGCCGCCCGCGCACCCGCCCCCAGCACATCCCCCGCCGCACCGTCCAGCCCCTTCGCCAGCTCCCGCCCGAACACCGCCCCCGCACCACGCCCCGCCACCGACCCGAACAACTTCCCCAGCCCCGTACCCAACAGACCCACCGGCCCCGCCAGCGCACCCCCGATCGCACCGAACTCCAACGCCTGCAGCTGCAGATCCGTGTCCCACGCACTCCGGTCCCCATGCCCGAACTGCAGACCCTGGATCACCCCGTCCAGCGCCAGACCACCCGTGATCCCCGTGAACGTGTGCACCAGCACCGACTTCAACAAGTACCGCATCAACGCCGTCAGCACCTGCCGCACCAGCGCGAACTCCCACGCCAGATTCACCAGCGACGCACCGAACGTGAACGGCGCCCACGCCACACTGAACGCCACCTCCACCAGCAACTGCACCAACTGCGCGATCGACATCCACTTCGTGTACTCCACCGAGTTCGCGACATCCCCCGCACACACCGCCAGCTCCGCCGCCGTCACCGCCGTCTGCGTCACATAGTCGTCACCCCCCGCAGCCCCGATGAACTCCCGCATCCGCGCAACGAACGCATCCGCCGCCTCACCCTCGAACTGCCCCAGACACAACGACACCAGCTCCACGATCAACCCACGCAACACCGGCATGTCCGCCGCCAACGCCTCGTAGTCGTCCCGCACATCCCGCAACACCCCCTCACGCGCCCGCGGCCACTCCATCCCCGTCACCTTCGAGAAAAACGCCGCAAAATCATCACCGATCTCGATCGACGAATGCGACATCACACAAC
>NZ_BPRL01000146.1:0-3142 GCF_045862635.1 Kitasatospora sp. NE20-6 | reverse complement strand
TGAAGGCGGGGGCGGTGAAGCCGTCGTACTTCATGAAGGAGAAGTACGCGGTGGACAGCAGCGGGTAGGCGAAGAAGACGCCGAAGCCGATCAGCCAGGGGGAGAGGAAGGCGAGGGTGCGGGCGCGCTCCCGGCGGTGCTTGCGCTTCAGCGCCGCCGGCCGAGGGGTGGAATCTGCACATGCCGCGACACGGACGTCATTTCGTCCGATGGTCTGCATAGTCAATCTGGTACTCCGGTCCCGCTCGCAACTCCGTAAAAGAGCTGTCTGCATTGCGTCGCACGGCGTGGAAGGTCGGCGGTTGCACTGCCATTCGCCGAGATCCCGGTCGGCAGGTTCCCGAACTGGCTGTCGGCAGCGTTGTCACTGGTGGGCGCATCCGAGGGTCTGCTCACAGCCGGCCTCAGGACGGCGTTCGTCAGGGTGCCGCGCGCCCGGCAAAGGGTGCCGGATCGGTGTCCCCCCGAAAGAAGCTGCGGAAGGAGGCGCGTGCCCGGTTGCGGATGCGCAGTGCACCTTGCCGAGGGCCACCGGAAGTGCGAAATGCTTGGGAAGGGCCAGCGAGGAGGAGAACGCCGGCGCTCCGGCGACGTGTATCTCCGGGAACCGGCGATGAACGGCACGCAGCACGACGGCGGCCTCCAGCCGAGCGAGACGGGTGCCGATGCAGTAGTGGATTCCGGCACCGAAGGCGAGGGACTGGCTGGTGCCGTCGCGTCGTGGATGCCAGCGCTGCGGATCCCACTGGGCAGGGTTCGTGAAGGCCCGGGGGTCGCGGTGGGCGACCGGCAGCAAGGCGTGAACGAGCTGTCCTGAGGCGATCGGATGTCCGGAGAGCTCAGTGGCCCGGGTGGACACGCGGCTGAGGACGGTGGCCGGCGGGTGGAGTCGCAGGGACTCCTCCACCAGGGCGTCGACTGCTTCGGGCGACGTGTCGGCCAGGAGCGTACGAGCACGGGCGCGGTGGCGGTCGAGGTCCGCCAGGCAGCGCGAGAGCAGCGCACTCGTCGTGGTCACGCCCGCGGTGAGCATAAGTCCGGCTTGGACCACCTCCTCCGGTTCGGGCTGGGGCTGCGTTGCCGAGTGTCCGTACGGGCATGCCGCCGGTGCCGCGCCGGGCCGGTCTGCCGGGAGGCGGCGCGTGAGGTAGCCGGTGAGGAAGTCGGCGGCTGCATCGGCTTCGGCCAGCAGTGTCCGCGATGGCGAGAGTTCCTGCGCGAGGGCGAGTGTCTGACTTCGACGGCCTAGCTCATCGGCGTCCTGCTCTGGAAGCCCGAGCAGGACACACATGACCAGGGCCGGCAGGCGGTCGGAGACGTGGGTGACGAAATCGGCGACGCCGGTGGTTCGCGCAGCGTGCTCCAGGGAGTCGAGGCAGTCCTCGGCGAGTTCCTCGATGCGCAGCCGCAGTGTGTCGTCGATCCGCGTGGGGACGGCGGCCCGCGCCCGGCGCCGCAGGGTCGTGTGCAGCGGTGGGTTCTGCTGCATGACCGAGGAGAACAGGGAGCGCAGACTCGAGTGATTCCGCCAGCCCGGCTGGGTCTCGTCGAGGTGGGCGGCATCAAGCGTCTTCCAGTGGCGATCGGTGAGGATCTGCCGGGAGTCGTCGAAGCGGGTGAGCAGCAACCCGCCCCAGGGTGTGGGGATCACGGGTCCAAGAGCCGCCAGTTGTTGGGAAAGCTCGTCGGTGGCCTGCGGTGCGCGGCGCAGCCGACCGAGCAGCCGTGCGGCATCCAGCGTGGTTCGGGGGACGGCGGGTATGGGATGTGCCGTCATCGTGTCAGGCATGGCGGTACCACCTGAACAGAAAGGGGAATGTGCTGCGTGCATACATGTGAACGTGCTGTTCACGCGGGTGGTTCAGGGACGGTGCGTCGTACCGTGGGGGATGGGAATGGCGATAGAGGGTGAGCGGGCGTGCTTGGGTTGTCGGTAGAACAGGTCGGTCCGTGTCTGCGGCTGCGTATGAACCAGCCGGAACGCGGCAATGTGCTCGATGCGGCGATGCTGCGTTCGTTGCTGTCGGTGTATGCGTCGTTGCCGGATCGCCCCGATGTCCGGGTGGTCGTGCTCAGCGGTGCCGGTCCGAACTTCTGCGAGGGCGTCGACCGTGGCGAGCTCGCCGCGCTTGAGCGCGACGACGCGCTGTCCGTCGCCGAGCTCGGGCGACGGCTGTGCGAGGCGATCTCGACAGCGGATGCGGTGACGGTGGTGCGTGTCCAGGGGCGGGTTGCCGGTGCGGGACTCGCCCTCATGCTGGCATGCGACCTCCGATTGGCTGCCTCGGACACGGTGTTCCGGCTTCCCGAGCTGGTTCTCGGCCTGCCGCCGTGCTGGGGAGGAGCCGGGCCTCGGCTGCTCGCGGAAATCGGCCCGGCGCGTACCCGCGAGCTCGTCCTGCTGGGTGAACCGATGGCCGCGGCTGAGGCTGCCCAGGTGGGCCTGGTCAACCGGGTCGGGGACACGGCGGAACTGGATGCGGTCGAACGCCGATGGACCGGCCGACTGGCGAGGAACCGTGCACCGGCGAGCCGGATCGCTCGTGCCCAGCTCCGCGCGTACAGCCGCCGCGACGTGCTCGGTGACCTGACCGAGTTGGAGAGCACTCTCCTCGCCGCGTCGCTGAGCAGCTGACTGACGCTTTGCCCCGCGACTCCGGGGGTCGCCTCGGGCAGGAACAGGGCCCGGGCGGCTGACGGCAGGACGCGGCAGTCGGCAGCGGTCGGACGGCAGGTGGTGGGCGCGGAGAACTCCGGCAGGCCCGGCGGGCGGCGACCCTCGCGCCGGGAAGTACGATCGCCCGTCGTCCCGGCAAATACCCTCACCGCCGACCGACCTGCACCGCCAACCACCCCGTTACGGGAGCACGGGACCGGGCAGGCGGGAGGCCGGGGCCGGTCAAGGAGCGGTGCAGTCCTTCTCCGGCGATCTCCTGTCTGCCGCCGCCAACCCGCACCATCGATGCGCCGCCGGCCTGTACCGACCCCTGGCCGTACCCGTCAGCGCTCCGGGTGCTCCAGCATCTCGGTGACCAGCGCCGCGATCGGCGACCGCTCGGACCGGGTCAGGGTCATGTGGGCGAACAGCGGGTGCCCCTTCAGCTTCTCGACGACGGCCACGACGCCGTCGTACCGGCCGACC
>NZ_BPRL01000145.1:0-3165 GCF_045862635.1 Kitasatospora sp. NE20-6 | reverse complement strand
GGTGGGTGTCTGGTCGTTGTTTGAGAACTGCACAGTGGACGCGAGCATCTGTAGGCCAAGTTTTTAAGGGCGCACGGTGGATGCCTTGGCACCAGGAACCGATGAAGGACGTGGGAGGCCGCGATAGGCCCCGGGGAGCTGTCAACCGAGCTTTGATCCGGGGGTGTCCGAATGGGGAAACCCGGCAGTCGTCATGGGCTGTCACCCATACCTGAACACATAGGGTATGTGGAGGGAACGCGGGGAAGTGAAACATCTCAGTACCCGCAGGAAGAGAAAACAACCGTGATTCCGGGAGTAGTGGCGAGCGAAACCGGATGAGGCCAAACCGGCATGGTGTGAGACCCGGCAGGGGTTGCCATGACGGGGTTGTGGGAAAGTTCTTCAGTCGTCTGCCGGCGGCTGGGCGAGTCAGAAACCGTATGGGTAGTCGAAGGACATGCGAAAGGTCCGGCGTAGAGGGTAAGACCCCCGTAGACGAAATCTGTACGGCTTGCTTGAGCTTCTCCCAAGTAGCACGGGGCCCGAGAAATCCCGTGTGAATCTGGCGGGACCACCCGCTAAGCCTAAATATTCCCTGGTGACCGATAGCGGATAGTACCGTGAGGGAATGGTGAAAAGTACCGCGGGAGCGGAGTGAAATAGTACCTGAAACCGTGTGCCTACAAGCCGTGGGGGCATCTCCTTGTGGGGTGTGACTGCGTGCCTTTTGAAGAATGAGCCTGCGAGTTTGCGGTGTGTAGCGAGGTTAACCCGTGTGGGGTAGCCGTAGCGAAAGCGAGTCCGAATAGGGCGACCGTAGTTGCATGCCCAAGACCCGAAGCGGAGTGATCTAGCCATGGGCAGGTTGAAGCGCGGGTAAGACCGTGTGGAGGACCGAACCCACCAGGGTTGAAAACCTGGGGGATGACCTGTGGTTAGGGGTGAAAGGCCAATCAAACTCCGTGATAGCTGGTTCTCCCCGAAATGCATTTAGGTGCAGCGTCGTGTGTTTCTTGCCGGAGGTAGAGCACTGGATAGGCGATGGGCCTCAACGGGTTACTGACCTTAGCCAAACTCCGAATGCCGGTAAGTGAGAGCGCGGCAGTGAGACTGTGGGGGATAAGCTCCATGGTCGAGAGGGAAACAGCCCAGAACACCGACTAAGGTCCCTAAGCGTGTGCTAAGTGGGAAAGGATGTGGAGTCGCAGAGACAACCAGGAGGTTGGCTTAGAAGCAGCCACCCTTGAAAGAGTGCGTAATAGCTCACTGGTCAAGTGATTCCGCGCCGACAATGTAGCGGGGCTCAAGCACACCACCGAAGTCGTGTCATTCACAGAATACGCCCAACGGCGCTGTGGATGGGTAGGGGAGCGTCGTGTGCCGGGTGAAGCAGCGGAGGAATCCAGTTGTGGACGGTTCACGAGTGAGAATGCAGGCATGAGTAGCGATACAAGAGTGGGAAACTCTTGCGCCGATTGACCAAGGGTTCCTGGGTCAAGCTGATCTGCCCAGGGTAAGTCGGGACCTAAGGCGAGGCCGACAGGCGTAGTCGATGGACAACGGGTTGATATTCCCGTACCCGCTTTGAAGCGCCAACGTCGAACCTCTTGATGCTAAGCCCGTGAAGCCGGCCCGGAGTCTTCGGACGATGGGACGTGGTGGAGCCGGTGACCCAATGGGGTAGTAGGTGAGCGATGGGGTGACGCAGGAAGGTAGTCCAGCCCGGGCGGTGGTAGTCCCGGGGTAAGGGTGTAGGCCGAACGGTAGGCAAATCCGCCGTTCATGAAGGCTGAGACCTGATGCCGAGCCGATTGTGGTGAAGTGGATGATCCTATGCTGTCGAGAAAAGCCTCTAGCGAGTTTCATGGCGGCCCGTACCCCAAACCGACTCAGGTGGTCAGGTAGAGAATACCGAGGCGTTCGGGTGAACTGTGGTTAAGGAACTCGGCAAAATGCCCCCGTAACTTCGGGAGAAGGGGGGCCATTCCTGGTGATGAGTCTTGCACTCTGAGCTGGGGGTGGCCGCAGAGACCAGCGAGAAGCGACTGTTTACTAAAAACACAGGTCCGTGCGAAGCCGTAAGGCGATGTATACGGACTGACGCCTGCCCGGTGCTGGAACGTTAAGGGGACCGGTTAGTCCGATTTCGGTCGGGCGAAGCTGAGAACTTAAGCGCCAGTAAACGGCGGTGGTAACTATAACCATCCTAAGGTAGCGAAATTCCTTGTCGGGTAAGTTCCGACCTGCACGAATGGCGTAACGACTTCTCGACTGTCTCAACCACAGGCCCGGTGAAATTGCATTACGAGTAAAGATGCTCGTTTCGCGCAGCAGGACGGAAAGACCCCGGGACCTTTACTATAGCTTGATATTGGTGTTCGGTTCGGCTTGTGTAGGATAGGTGGGAGACTTTGAAGCCGTGACGCCAGTCATGGTGGAGTCGACGTTGAAATACCACTCTGGTCGTGCTGGATGTCTAACCTGGGTCCGTGATCCGGATCAGGGACAGTGTCTGGTGGGTAGTTTAACTGGGGCGGTTGCCTCCTAAAGAGTAACGGAGGCGCCCAAAGGTTCCCTCAGCCTGGTTGGCAATCAGGTGTTGAGTGTAAGTGCACAAGGGAGCTTGACTGTGAGACTGACGGGTCGAGCAGGTACGAAAGTAGGGACTAGTGATCCGGCGGTGGCTTGTGGAAGCGCCGTCGCTCAACGGATAAAAGGTACCCCGGGGATAACAGGCTGATCTTCCCCAAGAGTCCATATCGACGGGATGGTTTGGCACCTCGATGTCGGCTCGTCGCATCCTGGGGCTGGAGTAGGTCCCAAGGGTTGGGCTGTTCGCCCATTAAAGCGGTACGCGAGCTGGGTTTAGAACGTCGTGAGACAGTTCGGTCCCTATCCGCTGTGCGCGTAGGAGTGTTGAGAAGGGCTGTCCCTAGTACGAGAGGACCGGGACGGACGAACCTCTGGTGTGCCAGTTGTCCTGCCAAGGGCATGGCTGGTTGGCTACGTTCGGGAGGGATAACCGCTGAAAGCATCTAAGCGGGAAGCCTGCTTCGAGATGAGCACTCCCACCTCCTTGAGAGGGTAAGGCTCCCAGTAGACGACTGGGTTGATAGGCCGGATATGGAAGCCCTGTAAGGGGTGGAGTTGACCGGTACTAATAGGCCGAGGGCTTGTCCTCAG
>NZ_BPRL01000144.1:0-3247 GCF_045862635.1 Kitasatospora sp. NE20-6 | reverse complement strand
CCCCGGGCGCACAGGGCGGTGACCCCGGACGGGAAGCACCCGAAGGCCCGCCGCAACTGGTCGGTGGCCGTCACCGGCTCGATGTCTCTCATCGGAACTCCTTCTCCGGCCGGCGCCCAGCGCTCGTTCCGGTTGGCATGGACGTGATCGCCCCGGGTGTCACCAGTGGTCGTGCTGCGCGTGCCGGACCGTCGGGACCGGCACCCGGGCATCCCGCCCCGGGAGTCCGGCGCGCCGGTGGGGGTGAGATGGGGGGTTTCTGCCTGCCGCCGCCGAATGTACGCGCCGTGCGGCGGCGGAGCCGCTGCGGTGCGGGCGAGCCGCCCCGGCGACTCCGGAACTCCTCCGCCGCCGCCGTGCAGGCGTCCCCGGCACCGGGAATCCACGGGGCCGGTCGCGGGCTCAGGACGGCAGCGGGGACTCGTTCAGCCAGTCGCGGATCGCGTCGGCGTCGGCGTCCAGGACGGGTGGCGGGGCATGGTCGACGCGGGTCGTCTCGGTCTCGGCTCCCGCGGTGTCCACGGTGAAGGTCCGCAGGGCCGATCCGGGCAGGGTGATCTTTCCCAGGCTCTGGTGCTCGACGTCGACGAGGAGCTGCTGCGAACGGGTCTGTTCCCACTCGTAGACCTCGTCGAGGGTGCGGACCCGGCCGGCGGGGATGCCGAGGTCGGCGAGTCGCTGCAGGAGCGCATCCGGCTCGTGCCCGGCGAAGGCGGTTTCGAGGACCTCGGTGAGGCCGTCCCGGTTCGCCACGCGGTCGGCGTTCGTCGCGTACTGCGGGTCGTCGGCGATCTGGAACGCGGCGCGGAGGCGCTGCCACATGCCGTCGTTCCCGCAGGCGATCTGCACGCTGCCGCCCGCGCACCGGAACAGTCCGTAGGGGGCGATGGTGGGGTGCTGGTTGCCCTGCGCGCGGCCGACCTCGCCCGCCACGGTCCAGCGGGTTCCCTGGAACGCGTGGGCCGCGACGACGGCGGAGAGCAGCGAGGTGCGGACGATCTGGCCGCGGCCGGTGCGGTCGCGGTCCCGCAGTGCGGCGAGGACGCCGAAGGCGCCGTTGATGCCGGCGAGCAGGTCGCCGATGGGCACGCCGACGCGCTGGGGGCTGGCGGGGTCCGGTCCGGTGAGGGACATCAGTCCGGCCTCGCCCTGCGCGATCTGGTCGTACCCGGCGCGGTGGGCCTCGGGTCCGTCGTGCCCGAATCCGCTGATCGACAGCGTCACCAGGCGCGGGTTGAGCCGCATCAGCCGGGCGGTCCCGAATCCGAGCCGCTGCAGCGTGCCCGGCTTGAAGTTCTCCAGCAGGACGTCCGCGCGCTCGATGAGCCGGGCCAGCACCTGCGCGTCCTCGTCACGCTTGAGGTCGAGCGTGATCGACTCCTTGTTCCGGTTGCAGGACAGGAAGTACGTGGACTCCGGGGTGCCGTCACCGATGCGGACGAACGGCGGCCCCCAGGACCGGGTGTCGTCCCCGGCGGGGCTTTCGACCTTGATCACGCGGGCGCCGAGGTCGCCGAGCATCATCGCGGCCTGGGGTCCGGCGAGTGCGCGGGTGAGGTCGACGACGAGCAGCCCGTCCAGCGGCCCGGTCACGACCGGGCCTGCGGTGCGTCGGCCGGCAGGTGCGCCGGGTTCGGGCGGATCACCAGCATGCTCGCGGGCAGATTGGTGCGGTTCTCGACGCTGCGGGGCGTCCCGGTGACGAGCCGCGCCCCGTCGAGGGCCTCCAGGACGTGGGTGCCGCCCTCGGCGTCGGTGAGGGTCAGGGTGCCGGTCAGCACGAGGTAGAGCGTCTCCACCGGGACGGGTGACATGTCCGCCCGGCCGCCGGGCAGGTAGTGCGACAGGGCGACCGTCACGGCGCCGTCGTAGTCCTCGCCGCCGAAGAGGTGGACGGGTCCGACGCCGTGGTGGCCGGCGGGCTGGAAGCGTTGGGCCTGCGTGAGCGGGGTGATGTCTATCGGCACGGTCTTGGTACTCGATTCTGCCGGGCGGCGGGTCGCACGCTCGCGATGGTGGTGTCGGCGACAGGGGGCCGGCCGGTCCGCCGACAGGAGCGTCGGCGCCGGCCGCCCGCAGGCTCCGGGACGGGGAGGACGCGGCGGACGATGACGGCGTCCGCCGCGTCCGCACCCGCGCCGGGGGAGACGCAGGTGCGGTCGAGGACGGATACCTGCCCCGGGCCGCCACCGACGGGCCGTTGCGGGCCCGACCGAAGCGGTGGCGGCTGAGACACTACGATACGAGCCGCAGAGAATATGTCAACATTTTGCTGCGGAATCCCTGGACCGGCCTTCGAGGCGGCCACCGCGCGGCACCACGGCTCCACCGGGCCGCACGGCCCCGGAGCGCCGCCGCCCCCTCCCCCGACCCCTACCGGCACGACCCCCGGCCCGCAGGCGGCAGGCGCCCTGTCCTGCACCGGGCGGCGCCGACCTGCGAAGGGCGGCGGACAGGCAGGCCGGGGCCGGGGGCCGACATCCGGCCCCGGTCGGGACGGACCCCGGCCGGATCCGCTCCCGAACACCGCCGCGAAGAGTGGCCGCGCCTCCCCAGGACGGTCCAAAGTGTTGACATCTTTACTCCGGTTCCTGTTGAGTTGTCTGACCGCAACACCCTCGGCGGGGCCCGTCACGCCCACTGCACCCCTGGGCGTGACGGGCGGACGGGGATGAGGTGGACAGCCGACGGCACGTCTTCTGCCGACCGGCCCCCGCAGGGCCCGGACCACGCCTTCCCGGTGACCACCGCCCTGCACGGCAGCAGGTCCGACACGGACGAGGCACCGCGGACCGGGCAGGCGGGAACGCCGGTGCGGTGCGTCCACGCCTCCGACCGCGTGGTGGCAACCGCGGGGCGACGCGGATCCCGTCCGTCCGTGCCGTCGTCGGACGCCGATCGACGGCTCCACGGCTTCCACCGCCCGCCCTGATCACCCACCACTCCGTCCAGCGCCTCTGTAAGGACCTCCATGACAGTCCTGCCCGACGACGGGCTTCACCTGGCCGCCGAGTTCCCGGATGCGACCCGCGAGCAGTGGCAACTCCTCGTCGAAGGCGTCCTGCGCAAGTCCGGCAAGGACCTCTCCGGAACCGCGGTGGAGGACGCGCTCACCACCCGGCTCCAGGACGGGCTCCGTGCCCGTCCGCTGTACACCGCCGAGGACGCGCCGGCCGATGCCGGGTACCCCGGCTTCCCGCCGTTCGTGCGCGGCGGCCGACCGCAGGGGGCCACGGTCTCCGGCTGG
>NZ_BPRL01000143.1:0-3438 GCF_045862635.1 Kitasatospora sp. NE20-6 | reverse complement strand
GGAGGAGGACTTCCGGGGGCACGCGGGCGAGTTGCTGCGGGTGCTGGCCGCGGTGCGGGAGCTGGGTGACGACTGGGCGGACGAGGAACCGTGGCCGGCGACGTTCAGCCAGTGGCTGGCCGTGCTGCACAGCGGTGTGACGGTGGCTCGGCAGCGGGCGGCCGTGCCGCGTGGCGTGTACGACCAGCACCTCCAGGTCCTGGCGAACAGCGGGATCGAGCTGCTGAAAGCCGGCGAGCTGACGGGTGCCAAGCTCCAGGCGAGCCTGGCCCAGCTGGTGCTGAGGGCCCGGCACGAGACCGAGCAGCGGATGTGGTTGAGCGACATCCGGTACGCGATCGGTTCGCAGGACGCCACGACGGCGGTCGCAGCGGCGGACGAGCGGCTGGAGTACCTGACCGCGGAGCAGAAGCGGATCGACGACGCCCAGGGCAAGAACCCGGCCCAGCGCCGTGCCTCCGACACCGACGACCACTACACCACCTGGGCACAGGAGATCCGGAAGCGGATTGATGCCTTCATGCTCGGCCTGGAGCAGCTCGGCATCCTCTTCCCGTCTTTGGAGAAGCAACTGCCCGGCCTGGTGTTCGACACTTCTCTGCTGAAGGCCCGGAAGGAGGTCTGGCTGGCCCGCGAGCTCGGCTACATGCCCTACAAGCAGGCCGTCGTATTCGTAGGCCTGATGAAGGTCATGACCAAGCAGGTGGACGCCCAGGTACTGGAGGCCGGCTCCCCGAAGCTCACGGCCCAGGCGAAGGAGGGGTTCGAGGCGGTACGGACGGTCGCGGCGCTCGTGGACCACCCTGCCGACCCGGAGCAGGTCTTCGGATCCACCTGGCAGGCCGTCGTCACGGACCTTGAGGAGCTGGAGCTCGGTCTCCTGGTCCTGCAGGGAGGCCCGCAGTGCTCGTACGCCGGGATGATCCGGTCGATACGTCGGAACATCCGGGGGTCCATGGGCGTCCGTGTCGCTCTCAGGGGCAGCGATGTGAACAACTACTTCGCCACGCTGGCAGACCTACGGAAGGAGATGGAGGGGTCGGCGGACGCGGGAGTGACGATGACGCGCATCCTGCTCGACGCCGGCGAGCAGGACGTCATGTGGGCGCTGCTGGAGAAGGAGATCGCCTTCGTGAGTGGCGACCTCGTCAGCAGAGAGGTGAAGCGGCTGACCGAGTCGGCAACCCGGGACCGGATCTTCATGGGGCTGGTCTCCCCCACCCGGATCATGCTGCTGCTCGCCCAGACCGAGCGAATGCGCCACCTGGCGGCCGACCCCGCCGCGTTCGTCTCGACCCTCCGGACGAAGGTACGAAAGCTGGCCCGTGGGGTTCAGGCCAACCTGCTCGACAGCGCGCTCCGGAAGGTGCAGCTGGCCAACGCCACGGAGGACACCCGCAGCGCCGAGTTGATCGCCCGTCTGGAGACGATGGCCACCACATGGGCGGAGGTCGTGCACTTCGGATTCGTGGACGAGGCCATCGCACGCGACGAGGTGAAGCAAGGACAGGTCTTCGAAAGGCTCGCCGGCGACTACCGCATGCCCGACCTGGGCCGCCAGACGGCGGTCCTGTTCGACCTCCACCTGCGAGTTGTTCGCGGGCCGGAGCGGCCGTCCGATGCCAAGAAGTGGCGGGACGGGATCGTGGAGGAGATCGGTCGGCAGGTTCGCAGCTGGAAGAACACGCAGGGAACCGACAGCCCGCCGCCGGTCCGGTACGCGGGTAGGGTGCTGGACGCGCTGGTGGAGCTGGCCGAGAAGCAGACCCCGCCGCCTCGACCGGACTTCGGGGGTAACGTGCGCGGTGTCCGCACCGCATTGCAGAAGCTGACCGCCGGGACCGTGTACTACCCCGCCGATATTCCCGTGTTCACGTCGGCCCGGCCGCCCCAGGTGCCGGACGTGCTGTCGGAGCAGGAGCAGGTGCAGGTTTCCCGGGCGTTGGACGAGTTGGCGACCATGGTCCCGCTGGTCCTGGACGGGAAGATGGCCGCCAGCGACTACGACGCTGCGTCCCTCCAGGTTGCGCGATTGGTGGTCCGCCAGACGGACAGCGGGCTGATCCTGAGGGCCGCCACGTTGGCGATGCTCGCCGACCGTCCGCTCGATCCGAGCCTCATCGAGCGGGCGACCGAGGCACTCCTGGAATTCAACCGGACCGGGAAATCTCCGGGCGGTGCGCGGCACATCGACACCCGGCGGCTCCTGGAGGATCTCGGAAGCATCATCAAGGACGTCCTGGCCGGCACAGGCCTGTTGTACGACCGGTTCGGCAGCGCCATGAAACTGGCGGACAGCGACCGCGAGTGGAGAGAGTCCGGGTACCGACAGATAACCACCCAGCAGCTCGAGACCTGGTTGGGGGCGGGCGAGGTCACAGCGTTCCTCGGCGTCCTGGTGACGCGGGTCGTGGCCTTGACGGTCTCCGGGGTCCAGGCCAGTGCGGGCGGAATGGTGCCTCGCGACACGCTGCGGGAGCAGTTGGCAGAGATCCCCGACCTGTCCGCGGTGCTGACCCAGGCGGACCGCCGACAGCTCGACGGCTTCATCGAGCTCTCCTCCGTCCACCACCATCTCGAGTCCCTCGGCAGGACGCTCGTTCCCGAAGAGCTGTTCATGGAGTCGCTGGACGGGCTCGCCGCCACCATGGTGATGCTGAAGGCCGAGCCCGCCGAGCCGGCCCAGGACGCACTGGGCGCCTACCACGCGCAGGGACCGGGGCTGCTGTCCCAGCTCGCGTTCAATGCGGAGTACGGCGGGATCGACATGCTGCCGCGCTTCGTGGCGGTGATGGCGGTGCGTGAGGAGATCGGCTATCGCAGCTCCGTCGCGGACCGCGACGGTGTGGAGGCGGTTCGGCGGTTCGGTCGGTGGTTGGGTGCGTTGGAGCATGCGGGGCTGGAGGCGTTCCGTGTTTCGCCCGGGGTGATGCGGTCGGCGTTCGTGCGGTTGTTGTCGGTGGAGGTGCCGGCGGGCTTCGAGGAGCGGTTGGGGGTGCTGGCGGCGCGGTTGGCCTCGCCGGAGGTGTTGGGGCAGCCGGTTGCGCTGGATGCGGTGGCCCGGGTGGCGCTGCGGGAGCGTCTGCGCGAGGAGGACGTCCGGGCCCGGGTGAAGAGTCCGCGGGTGGGTGGTGGTCAGGAGATCCGGGACGGGGTCGTGGAGGTGGTCGCGCGGCTCGGGGCACGTCGCACGGAGGCCGTGGCGTCCGTGGGCGGGATCGGGGAGGCCGCCGGGCTGGAGGGCTTCCGCCGCAGGGCGGAGCGGTGGCTGGGCGAGCCGCTGTCGTTCCAGGCTGCGTTGGAGTCGTTGGAGTCGGGTGCGGTGGTGGAGCCGTTGCCGACTCCGTCGGGTTTCTTTGTGCCGGTGAAGGGTGTGGGGGGTTTTGCGGATGACGGTGCGGTGCAGTTGCGGGCGGCGTTCGGGTTTCCGGTGGTGGG
>NZ_BPRL01000142.1:0-3460 GCF_045862635.1 Kitasatospora sp. NE20-6 | reverse complement strand
GAGACGAAGATGTCGCCCTCGCCGGCCTTGATGGCGTGCAGCGCCATGCGGGTGGTCTGCAGCGAGGAGGAGCAGTAGCGGGTGACGGTGGTGCCCGGGAGGTAGTCCATGCCCATCTGGACCGCGACGATGCGGGCCAGGTTGTGGCCCTGCTCGCCGCCGGGCAGGCCGCAGCCGAGCATCAGGTCGTCGATCTGCCGCGGGTCGAGGCCGGGGACCTTCGCGAGGGCCGCGGCGATGACCTGGGCGGTCAGGTCGTCCGGGCGGACGTCCCTGAGGGATCCCTTGAACGCCCGGCCGATCGGCGAACGGGCGGCGCTGACGATGACGGCTTCGGGCATGGTGGGCTCCGGTTCACGGGAGAGGCGTACGCGGGAAAGGCGCACGCGGGAGAGGCGCACGAGGGAAAGGTGCACGCGGGAGAGGCGCACGAGGGAAAGGTGCACGCGGGAAGGCGTACGGGAGGGTGGTGCGGACGCGGATCGGGGTGGGACGTCCGGGGTGGGGCGCCGGAGGCGGAGGTCAGCGGGGGGCGTTCTGCGCGGGCTGCCAGTCCTGGAGGCGGGGGCCGGAACCGCCGTCCTCGCCGCCGCGGGTGGTGACCTTCTTCGGGTCGTAGAACCAGGTGACCGTGACGAACCCGACGCCGACGTACCAGGCCTGGTCGATCAGCCGCGCGGACATGTCGCGCAGCCCGGCCGCCGCCTTGGGACTGGTGGCGTCCTGGGCCTGGCGGAGCGCGGCGGTGAAGGCGGGGTCGGTGCTGCGGAAGGGGTTGCGCCGGCTGCGTTCACCGAAGTTCTCGACGAGCGCGGTGTACGGCGGGGTGCCCTGGGTGGGCAGCACCACGGCGGGATAGACGCGGCTGGCCAGGCTCTGCAGGTACTCGTCGTACGGTTTGACGACCTCCTCCACCTTCACGCCGATCGCGGCCCACGCCGGGACGACCGCGTGGAGCACGACGTCGCACTTGAAACTGCCGGTGGTCAGCACCTGCAGGGTGAAGCCGTTCGGGTAGCCGGCCTGGGTGAGGAGCTGTCGCGCCTTGGCGGCGTCGTGGGGGTAGGCGTCGTCGAGGGCCGCGTCGTAGCCCTGGGCCGTCGGCGGGACGATCTGGACGGTGGGCCGTGCGGCGCCGCCGAACAGCGCGGAGTCGATCGCGCTCCGGTCCACGGCGTAGTTCAGGGCCCGACGGACCCGGACGTCCTTGAGCGCGGGCACGCGGGTTCCGTCCCGGTCGAGCAGGTTGACCAGGTAGTAGGCGCCCTGGCCCCGTGTCGACTCCAGCCCGGCCCGGGCGGCCTTCGGGACGGCCGCGGAGCTGCCGGTGGCGATGTCGACCCGGCCCGCCGCGAGGGCGTCGTACCCGGCGTCGATGTCGGGGAGGACCTGGAAGACGGCGTTCTCGAACGGGTAGGCGTCGTGGTCCCAGTAGTCCTTCCGGCGGTGGAAGACGTACCGGGTGCCCGGGGTGCTGAGGGCTGCGTCGTAGGTGTAGGGGCCGGAGCCGTCCACGGTGGAGGCGAGCGCCTCGGGGATGACCAGGCGCTCGGGATTGACGATCATGCCGCCGCAGCCCGCCAGGGTGGCCGGCAGGTCCGGGTAGGGCCGGTTCAGGGTGATGACGACGCGGGTCGGCCCGTCGGTCTCGATCGACTGCACCGCCACGGCGAAGTCCGCCGTGGCGGCGCCGGAGGAGATGCCGGCCCGGTCGAGGTTCCGCTTGACCGCCTGGGCGTCCAGCGGCGTCCCGTCGGCGAACGTGACGCCGGTGCGCAGCTGGAGGTCGAACCGGACCGGGCTCCGGTAGTGCCAGGAGGTGGCGAGGGAGGGGTGGACGGTGCCGTCGGGTGCCAGGCGCAGCAGGGTGTCGTAGGCGGCGCCCAGGATGTTCTGGTCCGGCGCGCCCGTGCAGGAGTACGGGTCGAGGTCGGTGGGCGCGCTCGGCGAGACGATGGTGATCGTCCGGCCTGCGGAGCCGTCCGCGGGGGCGTCGGGGCCGCTGCAGGCGCCGGCGGCCAGTGCCGTGGCGAGGCAGAGGGAGGTCAGGGGTCTTCGGGGTGCGGGTGGCATCGTCTTCCTTCTCCGGGCGGGAGCGGGTTCAGCGGGCGTTCGTGGCGGCGGTGGCGGGCGCGGGGGCGTCCGTGCGCGGCGGGTGCTCGTGGAAGCCGCGGCCGGTCTTGCGTCCGAGCCGGCCGGCCCGCACCATGCGGGAGAGCAGCGGCGGAGGGGCGTAGAGCGGTTCCCTGAACTCGGTGTGGAGGGTTTCGGCGACGGCCAGGGTGGTGTCGAGGCCGATGTGGTCGATGAGTGCCAGGGGGCCCATCGGGTGGGCGCAGCCGCGGACCATGCCCGTGTCGATGTCGTGGGCGGAGGCGACTCCGGCTTCGAGCATGCGGACGGCCGAGAGGAGGTACGGGATCAGGAGGGCGTTGACGACGAATCCCGCGCGGTCCGGTGCGGCGATCACGTGCCGGCCGAGGGTGTCGGCGGCGAAGGCGCGCAGCCGTTCCCGGGTGTCGTCGGTGGTGGCCAGCGACGGGACGAGTTCGACGAGGTCGAGGACCGGGACGGGGTTGAAGAAGTGCAGTCCCGCCACCTGGCCGGGCCGGGTGGTGGCCGTGCCGAGGGTGATGATCGGGATGGCGGAGGTGTTCGAGGCGAACAGGGCGTCGGGGCGGGTCATGATCCGGTCGAGGTCGGCGAAGATCCCGGCTTTCAGTTCCTCGTTCTCCGGGACGGCCTCCAGGACGAGGTCCCGGTCGGCGAAGTCGTCCAGGGCGGTGGTGAACGTCAGGGCTGCCAGGGTGGCGTCCCGGTCCGCGGGGGTGAGCCTGCCGCGTTCGAGGGCGCGGGTGAGGGAGTCCTCGATCCTGCGGCGGCCGGTCGCGAGCGCGTCGCCGTTCACCTCGTACACGAGGGTGTCGAGGCCCGCGCGGGCGCAGACCTCGGCGATGCCGGAGCCCATGAGGCCGCAGCCCACCACGCCGACCTTCCGTACCGGGGCCGTGCTCGTCCGGCTCATCGGGCGCCCGCCGGGGTGCCGGGCAGGTTGCGGGCCATGACGATGCGCTGGACCTGGTTGGTGCCCTCGTAGATCTGGGTGATCTTGGCGTCGCGCATCATGCGCTCGACCGGGTAGTCGCGGGTGTAGCCGTAGCCGCCGAGGAGCTGGACGGCGTCGGTGGTGATCTCCATCGCGGCGTCGGAGGCGAAGCACTTGGCGGCGGCACCGAAGAAGGTCAGGTCGGCGTCGGTGCGCTGGGACTTCGCGGCGGCGGCGTAGGTGAGCTGGCGGGCGGCCTCCAGCTTCATCGCCATGTCGGCCAGCATGAACTGCACGCCCTGGAACTCGGCGATCGCCTTGCCGAACTGCTTGCGCTCCTGCACGTAGCCCTTGGCGTAGTCGAGGGCGCCCTGCGCGATGCCGATCGCCTGCGCGGCGATGGTGACCCGGGTG
>NZ_BPRL01000141.1:0-3558 GCF_045862635.1 Kitasatospora sp. NE20-6 | reverse complement strand
TACTGCAACCGCATCTGGGGGTTGTGTCCGCGGCGTTTGTAGTGGGATTTGCGGGCGCGGGCCTGGCTTCGTCGCCGGAAGCGTGACCAGTGCAGATGGTGGTCGTTGGCATGGTGATGGGGGACGACGATGATGTGTCCCATCAGCCGGCGGATCTCCGGCACGCTCAGCGGTATGAGCTCGTCGCCTTCGCCGTTGCTTCCCCCCTTACGGCTTCATGGGCGCGCAGGGCGGTCAGGTAGGCGAGGGCGGCCATGGACAGGGTGATGTGTCGGTACCAGGCCCGATAGAGCCGTACCTGGTAGTGGTCCAGGCCGCACTCGCTCTTCGCGCTCTGGAAGCACTCCTCCACCGCCCACCTGGCCGCGGCCACCTTGACCAGGTCTTTCAGTCGGGTGGTGACCGGTCCGTAGCAGATGTAGTAGGCCAGTTTGGTGGGGTCGCCGACGCTGCGTCGAGCCAGGACCCAGTGACCGGAGCCGTTCTCCCATCGGGGGCGGATCGCGACGCGGGCCCAGTCGTAGATCCGCTCGCCGTGCGCCCCGCGGCCCGCGGACAGGCGCTTGAACGCCTGCCGGGGCAGGGCTGCGATCAACTGGTCCACCTGCACGTCCGTGCCGTGGGCGGTGACGACGGTGTCGTTGACCTTCGTGGCCAGCACATGCGCGACCGCTCGCTCCTCCAGCCACGACCGCAGGTGCCTCACCTGTCCGAACGCCTCATCCGCGGTCACCCACGCGAAGGGGACACCAGCGTCGACGGCCCGCTGCAACATCCACTTGAAGTGCTCGTTCTTCGTCGCGAAGGGGACTTCGTCCCCGATCCCCGCCGCCCGGCAGCGTTCACGGTCATCGGTCCAGGAGACCGGAACGTAGAGCTCCCGGTCGATCAACGCCCGTCCTCTGCTTGAGGAATAGGCCAGAAACGTCCCGATCTGACTGTTCTCGGTTCGGCCGGCCGTCCCGGTGTACTGCCTCTGGACGCCCGCGGACTTGATGCCCTTCTTCAGGAACCCGGTGTCGTCGCCGATCAACACACCGTCCCGGGCACCGATGCTCTCCACGACGAAGTCCCGCACATCGTCACGCACCGCATCCGCATCCCACTCGGAGTGGTTGAGCAGCCGCTGAACACCGTCGGGACGCAACTGCCCGACCTGCTCGGCCACCGTGTGAGGTCGATCCGGGGCGCCCTGCCGACGTTGCCGCCGGTGGGTCTCCCCGGACCGCCTCCCGAACCGGACGTGCCCGATCTCCAGGCATCCGGCTCTCCACAAGCCCTCTCAGGCGACCGATTCGACCGTGGTCCCGCAGGTCCACGGTGAGGGGATCTTGGCTCCGCGGTAGAGATAGCGGTTCGTCCGCACCTTCGCGGCCTTGAACAAGACCACCTCGCCGTCGGCGGGCCACCATCGGCCCACGCAGTAGCGACGGCGCAAGCTCTTCCAGTTGGTTCGGCGGTGCTTGCGCCTCAGCCATCCGAAGACCTGTCGCCATGTGAAGGCCGACAGGTACTGGAAGGTCGCGGACGACACGCCGTGCCGGAAGTACGCCGTCCAGCCGCGCAACACCGGGTTCAACCCGTGCAGCACGGCTGCCAACGGTAGGTTCGTGTCCTGTCTGCACAGCGCCTTGACCTTCTCCTTGACGGCCTGGAGGGCCTTCTTGGATGGGTAGAGATAGACGTAGTGCTTCTGGGTCCCGCGTTTGCGGTGACGCTGGAGGCGCCACCCGAGGAAGTCCAGCCCCTCGTCGATATGGGTGATCGCTGTCTTGTCCACCGACAGGCGCAGACCCATCGGCGCGAGCACCGCCGCCACTTGGGCGCGAATCTCCTCAGCATCGTCACGGGTCCCGGTCACGGCGATCAGGAAGTCGTCCGCGTACCTGAACAGCCGGTAGTTGGGCAGCCTCCGACGCCGACGCCTGGCCCGCTCCGCCTGAGTGGAGTTCGGCCCGCCCGGCCCTGCCGCGATAAACTCATCGAGGACGGACAGAGCGATGTTGGCCAGCAATGGTGACAGGATTCCTCCCTGCGGAGTACCGGTGTCAGTCTCCCTGGACAGGCCGCCCTCGGTGAGGATGCCCGCTTTCAAGAACGCCTTCACCAGGCCCAGGACGCGCTGGTCTCCGACCCTGCAACGCACCCGGTCCATCAGGGCCGTGTGGTCGATCGAGTCGAAGCACGCCTCGATGTCCCCCTCCACCATCCACTCGTACGAGCGTTTGGCGAAGTGGTGCGCTTCGGCGAGCGCGTCATGTGCCCGGCGCTTGGGGCGGAAACCGTAGGAACACGGCAGGAAATCCGCCTCGAAGATCGGCTCCAGCACCAGTTTCAGGGACGCCTGGACGACCCTGTCCCGCACGGTGGGGATGCCCAGCCGGCGGCGCTTGGCCGTTCCCGGCTTGGGGATCATCCTTTCCCGCACGGGCAGAGGCACGAGGGAACGTCCCCGCAGATCGCAGCGCACTTCGTCGAGGAACACCTCGACCCCGCGCCCGGCCTCCACGGAGCGGGCGGTCTGTCCGTCCACCCCGGCCGAGCGTGCGCCCCGATTGCCCCGCACCCGAGCCCACGCGACGAGCAAGAACGCGGGATCGGCAACGAGATTGAACAGGTCATCGAACCGGCGATCACGATCATCGCTCGCCCAACAGTGCAGTTTGGTCTGCATCTCCAGTACCCGGCGCTCGGCCCTGATCAGGGCGATGTCCAGCGCGTCGGTATTCACCAACGACCTCCCGGCATTGCAGTCTCCTCCCTGCCGACTTGCTGGCCCCCTTCGCCAAGTACGGAGCTTTCCTCCGCTCGGACTACTACGGGGCCTCCGCCCCACCTGCGGCCCTCAGCCGGCAACGGGCCTGTCCCAACCGATCCGGACTGGGTGTCCGGCCGGTGGGACGACCACAGGCGGTTCCCACGTTCACCATGTGCCGATCGGCCAGGTCGGCGTCCCGCTACTACCCCGACAGCATCGCCACGTCTACGCCGCAGACCTTCAACGTGGCCTCCCCACCGGCAGTTGGAGACCGGCTTCGGAGTTGACCACCCCAGCAGAGCAAGTGGCCACGCACTGCACCCCGGCCCACATCCTCCAGGTTGGAGCCGGTGACAAGACTTACGGGGCTTTACGCGAGTTCCTCTTCGTACACCTTCTGGCCTCGCTTGCCGGACCCGGCACGTCTGGAAGTGCCGCACCGTCCCGGCGTTGTCAGGGCTGCTTTCCATCCTCCCCGGCGTTCCCCGGATCAGACTGCCCTCAGCTTCTACCCGACCGCTGCGACGGCCCGGCGGTAGAGGTTTCGCACCTCCACTCGGTCACACAGCGCCTCGTGGCGCACCCAACCGTTCTTGCGCTCCAACGGCGCGAGCAACCCATTCAGGTAGTCCAGCGCCCGCTCGCGGGGCTCCGACCTGCCGAAATGCCGAGCGAACCGGGCATGGAACCCGGCTATCCCCTCGGACCACGACTCGACCTGCTCAACCGTCACCCCATAGGCACACAGTCAGACCAACGAGCGTCCACACCCACAGTCACGCCCAGATGCGGTTGCAGTA
>NZ_BPRL01000140.1:0-3603 GCF_045862635.1 Kitasatospora sp. NE20-6 | reverse complement strand
CACCCAACGCCCTGTTCCCGACCAGGAACCGCCCCCCACCATCGGTATGCACATGCACCACCACCGCATTCCCCACCACCGGAAACCCGAACGCCGCCC
Organism: Kitasatospora sp. NE20-6; assembly: GCF_045862635.1. Taxonomy (NCBI): domain Bacteria; kingdom Bacillati; phylum Actinomycetota; class Actinomycetes; order Kitasatosporales; family Streptomycetaceae; genus Kitasatospora; species Kitasatospora sp. NE20-6. The sequence continues at coordinate 3,504 of NZ_BPRL01000140.1, read as the reverse complement.
GCAACTGCACCGCACCGTCATCCGCAAACCCCGCCACACCCTTCACCGGCACAAAGAAACCCGACGGCGTCGGCACACCGTGCGCGAACACCTCCCGCGCATCCAGCAGGTCGAGTGCCGCCTCGGGTGCCAGCACGACCTCCAGGCCTGATCGGACGTGGAAGGCCATCCGTGCCGTCCCGCCAGGGAGGTCCAGCAGGCCACGCTGGTTGCGCGCCTCGACCTCGATGCGGAGCAGAACATCCGTTGTGATCCACAGCCAGGACGTCTTCCGGTTGGTGGAGGTCATCCGGACCATGTCCCAGTGCCCGGCGGACCCCGTCGCGCCACTGTTCTGGTCGAGCGTGAGACTCAGCGTTGCGACGGGGTTCTGGGCGGCGGGGGATCCGGGCTGGAGGCCGGCATCGAGGCTGCCCGAGGTGGCGGTGGCGATGAGCGAGGTGCCCAGGCCGAGGCCGGTGGAGGACGACCGGGTCTGGTTGCTCTCGGTGAACCGGAGGGAGTCGGCGTCCAGGTCGCCCTCGACGAACCTGTCCGCCTTCGCGTCGAACGGCTCCACGCTGATCCGCACCCGCGCGTGCGTGTCGGTGAACAGGCCGCCCTCCCGCACCAGCACCGGCGACACCAGACCGCCCTCGTCCACCAGGAAGTCCAACTCGCTGGTCAGCATCGGCTGCGACAGCAGTGCGAACAGAGCGTCCCGCGCCCGCGAGCCGCGGCTCACCATCCGCGCGACGGCCGCGCTTCCACCCGCCAGTCGCCGCACAAGTTCGTCGACCAGCACCCGCAGCTTCTCGTGGTCAAAGCCCGCCCCGATCACCTGGCGATCCATCACCTGGGGGCCCCGCAGCTGCAGCGGCCTCCCCAACTCCCCTACCGCCGAGCCGAACGGTATCTCGCGTACCGCGACATCACCCGCGGTCGGCACGTACGGTTCCAGCGCCGGCCCCTGCAACACCGCCGGAACCAGCACCCGCTCCGTCAGCTTCACCGACACCTGGCCGTCGATCCGCTCCTGCTCCAACCGGCCGCCAAGTGTCAGCGACGCCTTGTCCGGCAGCGTCAGCCCCACCGTGTTCACCAGCCGCGACGGCACGACTGCGCGGACCACGTCGACGTCGATCCGCAGCTCACCCGCATATCGGTCCGCCGGACCGGAGAGGTTGAACTGGGTCCGGCTGACATCCGAGCCGCCCTTCGAGCGAGCGGTGGCGGCCGAGGCGGAGGCGGAGGCCGTCGAGACGGCGGCCACCGTGTCGAGACGGCCGTCCGCCGCGTCGGCCGACAGTGTCCCGGTCGTCCGACCGCTCACCGACCAGCCGCGGCTGCGGGCGCGGGACGCTCCGACATCCTCCTTGTTCGAACGGATGTGGTAGCTCGACGCAGTGACCTCCCGCAGACTCTCCAGGAAGTAGTAGCCCTTGCTGTCCGGATCCCGCTGCGCGCGCAGCCGCAGTTCGAACCGCTCGTGGTGCAGTGGGCCGGACCGCGTCGCGTGCAGCACCAGCCCCGGACCGAGCAATACGTCCAGCAGTGCCTCCATCGACTTGAGACTCAACAGGTTCGCCAGCCGCGACGGCATCGGCCGGAACTGCCGCCCCGCGCCGTTGACCTGCCAGAACTCCTCCAACGCACCCGGTGCCGCCTCCTGCAACACCCGCTGCACCGCATCCAGGACCGGGTTGCCGTCACCGGGCGCCCCGGGTTCACCCGGCCGTATCAGCAACCGCTCCGAGACCGCCCCCAGCGGAATCAGCGGCCGCGTGCCGAGCCGCCGATGGACCCGGCCCTCGGTCTCCGCCGTACGGTCCTCCGGGGTGGCAGGCAGCGTCGTGACCACCCGGTCCGACCCGGGGCGGTGGACCGGCATGCCGCCCGGGCCCGGGCTGGGCGGGGTGTCGCGGCGCAGGAGCGTGGGGCGGTTCGGTGCCGGGCGGACGGCGGTCCGCAGCGCCGGATCGTGGGGATCGGCCGGGCCGTGCGTGGGCCGCAGGTAACGGATGCCGTCGGCGATGTGAAACAGGCTCGCCGCGACCTTCGGCGCGGAGGAACTGACCATGTTCTTCGCCTGGCCGACGACCGTGACCCGGTAGAGCAGGTCGGCACCGAACTCCTCGAACTCCTCCTCGCGAACCGCCTGGCGCCCGGCGATGGGGCCCAGGACTGTGGTCCGGGAGCCGGTCGATCGGGTGGTCCGCTGGTAGCCGACACCCGGGAACACCGCCTGGCTGCTCGCGTCGGTCTGCACGCCGAGGGCCATACCGGTGGTGAAGGACCGGCTCCGGCCCGATCCGCGGGTGCCCGAGACGCCGGTCCCGCCCTCGATGAGTTCGATTCTGAGGGTGGACAGCGTCCGGCCGGTCGTCCTGGTGCCGATCGGGAACGCCTCGATCCGCACCAGGGCGCTCCGGTCCCGGACAAGGCCCTGCTTGATCATGGTCGCCCGGAGGCCGGACGGCACGCGGATGTGCGCGCCGAGGAGCAGCCCGGGGTCGGTGAGGGTCCAGGTGATGTCGCCTGCCGCGTCGGCGCCGATCCCGACCTGGGCCAGCAGTCTGAGCAGTTCCGCCTCGACGTGCCGGGAGCCGATGGTCTCCATCACCACGTCCTCGGCATCGAGCGGGGTGTGGGCGTCGCGCAGGTCCTGCGGGAGGTCCGGGAGGACGACCATGTGCTGGTCCTCGCCGTCGGCGGAGGAGGACTCGGGCACCGCGTACGGGTGGGTGTGCATGCTCCCGGCGGTGCCGGCGGTGTACGGGGTGTCCGCCGTGAGCGGCTCGGGGACGACCAGGCGAACGCGGTGGTCGTCGTCCTCCCGGTCCCCGATCCGGTAGGTCAGTTCGGCCCGTGCGCCGGTGACCAGGCTGTTCCGGGTGGAGCGGTCGGCCTCCTGGGTCTGCCGGGTCACGATGCCGGCGATCCGGTTGGCGGCGATCTTGGGCCAGTCCGCGAAGGAGGCAGGGCCGGCGACGTGCTTGATCGACACCTTCACCTGGTAGGCGATGCGGTAGTCGAAGGTGCGGGCCGGGCCGCTGTAGAGCACGCCGTGCAGGTGGAAGCCCGAGGAGTTCACTCCGGTGCCCGCGGACCAGTCGGCGGCCGCGGACAGGCCGAGTGACGGCCCGAGCGTCCGCAGCGAGTTCCCGGTTCGGTTGCCGACGCCCACGACGGCGGAGAGGCCGCCGCTCAGCGCAAGCGAGGTGGCCAGCGTGTCCGCTCCGCTCGCGCTGGCGAAGGAGACCGGCATGAGATTCAGGACTGCCGATTCGGTTCGGCCGGTGGTCGGGTTCTGGTCCAGCCGTACGGCGGTGACCTGGACGGTGATGATCTCGGTCCCGCCCTGCACCGGGCGGTGCATCCGGTCCTTCAGCCCACCGGGCTGCAGCAGCACGTCCGCATGGTTGACCAGCGCCTCCGGGGCGAACTTCGCCGCCAGACGCTCCTTCAGGTACCGCAGCTCACCCGCGTCCCACTCCGGCGCCCACGCCCGCGCGAACTCCACCT
>NZ_BPRL01000139.1:0-3633 GCF_045862635.1 Kitasatospora sp. NE20-6 | reverse complement strand
AGGTGGAGTTCGCGCGGGCGTGGGCGCCGGAGTGGGACGCGGGTGAGCTGCGGTACCTGAAGGAGCGTCTGGCGGCGAAGTTCGCCCCGGAGGCGTTGGTCAACCATGCGGACGTGCTGCTGCAGCCCGGTGGGCTGAAGGACCGGATGCACCGCCCGGTGCAGGGCGGGACCGAGATCATCACCGTCCAGGTCACCGCCGTACGGCTGGACCAGAACCCGACCACCGGCCGAACCGAATCGGCCGACATAGAAATCTTCCCGGTCGCCTTCTCCGGAACGAACGGCACCGACTCCGTCGCCACCTCCCTCAACCTGAGCGGCGGGCTCAGCGCCGCCGTCGGCCTCGGCCTGCGTACCGGCAGCGCCCTTCGCGTGGCGCTGCCCTCACTCGGCCTGTCCACGGCCGCCAACTGGTCCGCGGGCACCGGCGTGCGGGCCTCGGGCCTTCAGTCGCACGGCGTGCTCTACAGCGGCCCGGCCCGTACCTTCGACTACCGCGTCGCCTACCGTGTCAAGGTATCGATCAAGCACGTCGCCGGCCCTGCCTCCTTCGCGGACTGGCCCAAGATCGCCGCCAACCGGATCGGCGCCCTGCTCAAGCCTCCGGCCCGCGGGGGCACCACCGGCCAGGTCCGGCACGGCCGCGTCGAGGGAGGCGAGGCCTCTCTGACCTACGACGTGCGCGGCCAGGCGGGGAACGACTACCGGATGCGTCTGGTCGTCCCGGAGCCGCTCACGGCGGACACCCCGTACACCGCCGGCACCGCGGGCAGTCGCATCGAGCACCCGTACGCCCAGCCGATCGTCGGCCGCGCGGACGGCGGCGGCAGGCCGACCGTCCACCTGGCGGACCTCCCGCAGGACCTGCGCGACGCCTACACCCCGCTCGACGGCGAGGACGTGGTGATGGAGACCATCGGCTCCCGGCACGTCGAGGCGGAACTGCTCAGGCTGCTGGCCCAGGTCGGGATCGGCGCCGACGCGGCAGGCGACATCACCTGGACCACGTCCGACGCCGTGCTGCTCGTGGGCGCGCACCTCCGCGGGCCGTCCGCGATCACCGCGACCGTGGTCAAGCAGGGCTTCATCCGGGACAGGCGGGCACTGGTCCGCATCGAGGGCTTCCCGGTCCGGGGGCAGCGGACCGATCGGGGGCTGTCCACGTCCAAGCTGGACTACGTCGAGGGCGGCGTCAGCGTCTCCGGGACCGAGGGCACCGGCCGGAGCTCCGCGTTCAGCGCCGCCGTGGGCTTCGGCACGGTGGCCGGCGGCGTGGGCGGCACCACCCAGACGGCCTTCCCCGGGATCTCCTACACGCGCGCCTCCGGCACCGGCACGGCCCGCACCACCAGCCTGGCGCCTGTCGTCGGCAGCATGTCGATCGTCCCCGGCCAGTACGACGAGCACAGCGCCGACATGGTCTACCGGGTCACCGTGATCAGCCGCGCCAAGAACATGTTCGGCGGGAAACTCCCCCGGGTCGCCGCTTCCCTGATCGAGGTCACCGACGGCATCCGCTACCTGCGGCCCACGAAGCCCGTCACGGACCCGCACGACCCGGAGGTGCGGACCGCCGCGAACGAGGCCGTAGGCCGGCCCACCGTGATCCGCCGTGAGGCCTTGCTCGGGCAGGGCTCCACCAACGTTCCGATCCACCGGCAGGGCACCGACCGGGTCGTCAGCACCCTGCCGGCGACCCCGGAGGACCATGCTGCCGCGGTCGCCCTGCGCCCGCACCGCACGGTGACGGCCGAACCGCTGGTGCCCCTCACGGCGCTTACCGAGCGGCTGCTTGTACAGCCCGCACCGGGCGTCACCGGGGACGGTAACCCGCTGCTGGATGCGATCCAGAAGCTGCTGCGAGACGTCGCGCCCACCGGGCTGGAGGCGTACTGGCTGGTCGAGGGCGCCGGCCAGGCGATCCGGCCGGTGCGATCCAGCCTGGCCGGCCTGCTGGACCTCAAGTCCGCCGAGGTCCTGGTGGACGTCATGCTCGGCTCCGGTCTCGTCCTGCACACCACCCGCTCCGGCCCGCTGCACCACGAGGAGATCACACTCCGCCTGGAAGCCCGCCGGGATCCGGACAACAAGGGTTACTACTTCCTCGAGAGCGTGGCCGACACCCACCTCGCAGTCTTCAAGGAACGCTCGAACACGACCGCCACAGGCCTGTCCGCCTCCCGCGGCAGTGGCTTGTCGATCAGCACCAGAGCGGGTGAGAGCATGCCCACCGGCACGGCCGGTGGCCGCCTCAACGCTGCCGCCGTGACCGTCGGGGCGTCCGTGGGCGTCTCCCAGGGGACGGGCCGCTCCCGCACCCGCACCGAAGCCGTCCGCAACGAGATCGGGATCTCCGGGACGGGCGACCGGTATGCAGGCGACCTGCGGATCGACATCACGGTGGTTCGCACGAACGTCCCGTCCCGGTTTGCGAACACGATCGGCCTGACCGTTCCCGACAAGCTGTCGCTGACCGCCGGGCGGCTCGACCTGGGCAAGGTCTCGGGGCGGACCTCGGTGACGCTGACCGAACGGGTCGTCATGCCGGAATCGGCGCATGCGCCCGACCTCCAGCCGTACCTGGCCTCCGCCGACGACGTCGGGGTCCGGGAAGTGCCGGTCGACACCGGTGCGGCCGCGCTCGGCACACCACTTGTGCTGACACAGCAGCACGTGATGGACCGCCAGGTATTCGCGATGGGATTCGATCACGAGAAGATCCAGGTGCTCGCCGACGAAGTGATGAAGCGGCTCGGCGGGAACGCCCCGACCCTGGCCGGCACCAGGAGCTCAGCTGCGGCCCGGATGGTGAGCCACGGCTCACGCACCCAGGACGCCGTGTATGCCCTGCTGTCGCAGCCGATGCTGACCGGCGAACTCGACCAGCTGCTCGGCGCGGCCGGCCTGACCTCGCCGGTGCTGGTGCGCGAGGGAGGCCTGTTCACCGATACGCACGCGATGCTGCGGATCAGCATCGAGCCGATAGCCCCGAAGGCTGGCAAGTATCTTCACGCCAACCTGAATTCGGACACGGTCGACTTCGTCGAAGCAGGCCTCAGCCGTTCGGCCGGAAGCAGCCGGGGACTGAGCGTCTCGGCGGCCGTGACCACCACCTCCGGCAGCCTGGACGCCAACCTCCCGCCCGGCGCATCCGACGCCCAGAACCCCATCGCCACGGTGAGCGTCGGGGTCGACCAGAGCACGGGTGCCAGCGGCTCCTTCAACACCAAGGACATGTCGCGGGTCACCTCCAGGGGACGGAGCGTGCCGTGGTTGACGGTCCGGACGGACCTGCTGGTGCGGGTGTCGTTGGAGGCGCGCAACCGCCGCGGCCGACTGGACCTGCCGGGCGGCCGGATGGAGATGGCGTTCCACGTGCGACAGGGTCTGGAGCTGGCCCTCGCGCCGGAGGCCGTGCTGGAGATGTTGGATGCGCGGGAGGTGTTCGCGCACGGTGTGCCGACGCCGTCGGGTTTCTTTGTGCCGGTGAAGGGTGTGGGGGGTTTTGCGGATGACGGTGCGGTGCAGTTGCGGGCGGCGTTCGGGTTTCCGGTGGTGGGGAATGCGGTGGTGGTGCATGTGCATACCGATGGTGGGGGGCGGTTCCTGGTCGGGAACAGGGCGTTGGGTG
>NZ_BPRL01000138.1:0-3693 GCF_045862635.1 Kitasatospora sp. NE20-6 | reverse complement strand
CTAGTAGGGCTTGGTCAGGTGTGATCACTGGCGGCGTGTCCTTGTGGCCGCGGGCGCGTTGATGGTGTGTGACACCTGAGGAGATGGATCGGGTCCGGGAGGACCTGGAGTCGTTCACGGCGGAGATGTTCGAGGCGTTCACGCGCGCGGATCAGCGCCGTTGGGGGCAGGCGTATGTGCGGGGGCTGTTGCTGGACGGGCGGCGCAAGTCGGTGGAGCCGATGGCCGCCCGGTTGGGCGCGGACGGCAACCGGCAGGCCCTGGCGCACTTCGTCACCTCCAGCCCGTGGGATCCGGCCCACGTGCGGGCCCGGCTGGCCTGGCGGATGCAGGCCGAGCTGAAGCCGACAGCGCTGATCATCGACGACACCGGATGTGCGCCACGAGGCGCTGAGGATCGAGTGGGAGGAGGAGCCCACCGCTGGTCATCGCAGTGACCGGTTGAAGCTGGAGACAGGCTGGACCCCAGGTCGGGGGCGAGGCCGGAAGCAGTCTCGACAACGTAGGGGCGGACCGAGACCACCAGACGGTCCGTGCCCGCAAGCGAAGACGGAATGGGTGTAAGGAAACTGAACCAGTGGTTGAAGCCCCGTGAGTCGTCAGCGGCCTGCCGAACCTGGTGGATGGGCCGCGCCGCGGTGCTGGAGAGTGCTCTATCCGGTGGCCTCTCCTCTCCTGTCGCCTCTATCCCGTGGGCGCCGGGAGGCCCGGACCAAGACTGCGATGTGCGGTCCGTGGCGATGCCGCCGGGGTAAAGCTGGGCACCGAAGCCGTTGCAGAGATCCTCAGTGAACGTGGGAAGCGATCTGGCATCGCCCTCCCCGCCCGGCAGCCGGCCGGGCGGCGGGCAGGCGCGACGCTCGCCGATGATGCCGGGTCGTGGCGGAGTCGCCGTAGTACTCCGAGGACGGGAAAGCCGTCCGCATGGGGAAGGGCGACAGCGTGATGGCAGCAGGAGTGCTGTCGGGGAGGGACGTTGTTGAACAACGACGCGCCGCCGCAGGCGTGGCCGAGCATCTTCACGGCCGAGCGGCGGGTACTCGATCATCAACTCAAGCTGCACCGATGGGCAAGGAGCGATCCGGACCGCCGGTTCGCTGACGTATTCAACTTGATCTGCGACCGGGCCACGCTGTTGGTGGCCTGGGAGCGGGTGTCCGGCAACCGGGGTGCCAGGACAGCGGGCGTGGACGCGGTCACCCGCTACCACGTCGAGGAACGCCTGGGAGTGATCCCGTTCCTGGAGGAGCTCCGCTCCTCACTCAGGGACGGGTCGTTCACTGCGCTGCCGGTCAAACAGGCGGTGATCCCCAAGAAGAACGGCAAGGTCCGTTATCTGGGGATTCCGACCCTGCGCGACCGGGTCGCGCAGATGGCACTCAAGCTGGTCCTGGAACCGATCTTCGAGGCCGATTTCTACCCGTCCAGCTACGGGTATCGGCCCGGCCGTCGGGCCCAGGATGCCATCGCCGAGATCCACCATCTCACCAGCAGGCCGTCGAACTACGAATGGGTCGTCGAGGGCGACATCAAGGCCTGCTTCGACAATGTCGATCACCACGTTCTGATGGACCTGGTGGCCGAGCGCATCAAGGATCGTAAGGTCCTGCGACTGGTCCGCGCGTTTCTGCGGGCCGGGGTTGTCGAACTGCATGGTGGGCTCGCGGAGACCCTCACCGGGACTCCGCAGGGCGGGGTCGCCTCCCCGCTGCTGGCCAACATCTATCTCTCCGTCCTGGACCGGCACTTCGCCCGGATCTGGGACGAGGAGATGTCCCCGGCCTGGCGTCGGCAACACCGGCGCCGACGTGGACTGCCGAACTTCCGGCTGGTCCGATACGCGGATGACTTCGTCGTGCTCGTGCACGGCACGAGGGAGGACGCGGAAGTGATCAAGACGGAGATTGGCATGCTGCTGGCCGACAGGCTGAAGATGACCCTCTCGGAGGAGAAGACCCACATCACCCACATAGACGACGGCTTCGTCTTCCTCGGCTTCCACGTCCAGGCGAAGACCCGGGGCGACGGTCGCCGCGTCGTGCTCACCATCCCGTCCAAGCCAGCCCTGGCATCGGTGATGCACAAGATCAAGAGACTGACGGAGCGGGGCACGACCCTGCTCTCGTTGGAGGCGGTGCTGCGGACGGTCAACCCGGTCTTGCGGGGCTGGGCGGCCTACTTCCGTTACGGCGCATCGAAGAAGACGTTCTCCTACCTCGGCCACTATGCGTGGTGGAGGATGATCCTCTGGATACGCCGAAAGCACCCCCGTCTGACCTGGAAGAGGCTGCGGCGGCTGTTCTTCGCGGCCGACAGCATCACCGAGGGCGGGATCGTCCTCTACAACCCGGCGAAGACGCGTGTTGAGCGTTACCGCTATCGCGGAGCGCAGATCAGCACGCCCTACAACATCGACGAGGTGGACCCGGAGGGAGCGCGCTTCCGCCGGACCAGTCACGACGATGTGGCCTTCGTCGGCCAGGTCAGCGAATACCTCGCCTGATCCACCGGATCACGTGGAGAGCCGGATGCTCGGCCAACGGGCACGTCCGGTTCGGCGGGCGGGGACGGGAAGACCGACACCCGAAACGGTGCACGGCGTCCCGTCCCCGACCCAACTCCTGAAGGACGGTGATGCCTCGGCCTGTGTGTCGCGGCAGTACACCGGAACCGCGGGCAAGGTCACCAACTGCCAGGTGGGCGTCTCGCTGCACCTGGCCACCGATCGTGCTTCCGCCGCGGTCAACTGGCGGTTGTTCCTCCCGCAGTCCTGGGATCCGGCCTCCGGCAAGGCCGACCCGCCCAGGGTGGCCCGCCGCGAGCGGTGCGGCATCCCGGCAGACCTGGGCCACGTGGAGAAGTGGCAGCTCGCCCTGGACATGGTCGATGAGGCCCGGTCCTGGGGCGTGCACATCCCGCTGGTCGTGGCGGACGCCGGCTACGGCGACGCGGCGGCGTTCCGGCTGGGCCTGAACGAGCGTGGGCTGCACTACGTCGTGGGTATCTCCGCCACGCTCAGCGCCCAGCCGGGCTCCGCGCGGCCGTCCACCCCGCCCTACAGCGGGATCGGCCGCCCGCCGGTCGCCCGGTATTCCGACCCGGCGAAGAGCGCGAAGGCCCTGGTGGTGGAGGCGGGGCGGAACGCGGCCAGGCCGGTGTCCTGGCGCGAGGGCTCCCGCCCGGGCCGGGGCCGCACCGGGTTCAAGCGCATGTACTCGCGGTTTGTCGCGTTGCGGATCCGTCCCGCCGGGCGCGGGGTCCGGGATGCCACGGATGGCGTGGAGCTGGCCGAGTGCTGGGTTCTGGCCGAGTGGCCGGCCCGGGAGGCCGGGCCGGTGCAGTTCTGGCTCTCCGACCTGCCCGTCGACACCCCGCTGACCACCCTGGTCCGCCTGGCCAAGCTCCGCTGGCGCATCGAGCACGACTACCGGGAGATGAAGCAGGCCCTGGGACTTGCCCACTTCGAGGGCCGCACCTTCAGCGGCTGGCACCACCACGTCACCCTCGTCTCCCTCGCCCACGCCTTCTGCACCCTGCGGAGGCTGGCCCGGGCCCCAAAAGAAATGGCAGCGGTCCGAGCCTCTACCAGGTCGTCCGCGAGCTGCAGTTGATCCTCGCCACCTGGGCCGGCGCCTGCCCCACCTGCCACCGCGACATACCCACACCCATACGGACCTGACCAAGCCCTACTAG
>NZ_BPRL01000137.1:0-3901 GCF_045862635.1 Kitasatospora sp. NE20-6 | reverse complement strand
GCCGATTCGGTTCGGCCGGTGGTCGGGTTCTGGTCCAGCCGTACGGCGGTGACCTGGACGGTGATGATCTCGGTCCCGCCCTGCACCGGGCGGTGCATCCGGTCCTTCAGCCCACCGGGCTGCAGCAGCACGTCCGCATGGTTGACCAACGCCTCCGGGGCGAACTTCGCCGCCAGACGCTCCTTCAGGTACCGCAGCTCACCCGCGTCCCACTCCGGCGCCCACGCCCGCGCGAACTCCACCTTCCGCAGCGTCGACACGATCACCGGAACCACCTGCTCGGAACCCGACATCCGCTCCACCGCGGAGAACCCCAGACCCTCACCCGCCGCCACCGACACCGGCGGATACTTCACCACCGCCTCCGCCGCCTCCAGCACCGCCCGCGCACCCGCATCCACCGGCCGCGGATCCGCATCCACCGGAACCTCCACCGCCTTCCACTCCGCACTCCCGAACACCCCCGCAGCCTCCCGCTCCACCAACGCCTCGAACCGCGCCGCCTCCCGCTCCGGCACCCGCACGAACACCACCGTGTCCGCCGACGCCACCACACCCGCACCCCCCGCACCGACCGCCTCACCCGTCGCCTCCACCGACATACGCGCCGTCAACCGGAACAACACACTCCCCCCGCCGTACGCGAGGGTGCGCAGTTCGCCGCCGCCGATGTTGGTGCCGATGGTCCGGGAGCTGGACATGGCCGCGCCGAGGCCCAGACTCACCCGCACCGTGTGGTTGTAGCCGAAGTCCGCCTTCGGATCACCCACCGTGCTGCCCACCGCCGCACTCACCGGCGTCAGACCCACCCCGCCCGACCGGGTGACCGAACTACTGGTGTTCAGGAAGCGCCGGCCCTGGTTCTTGAGGCGGATCGGGTCGGTGCTGATGCGTTGGGCGTTCAGCACCACCGCGGCCACCGTCAACTGCACCGCACCCCCACCCTCACCCGCCACGAACACCGGCGACGACACCCCACCACCCACCAGATCCACGAACCCCCGCAACAACACCCCCTCCGTCAACCACCCATGAACCCCCTCGAACACCTCCGACCCCACCGACCCCACCCCCACCGGCAACCCCGCCACCACCCGATCCCGCAACACCCCCAACCCCGACACCGACTCCGGCAACACCAACACCCCACCCAGCACCCCACTGATCCGCCGCACCACCCCCTGCACCAACCCAGCACCACCCCCCGACACCCGATCCAACTCCACCCCATCCACACCCCGCACCACACCCACACCACCCGGCACCGACACCACCGGCTCCCCCACCCCCCGCACCGGACACAACTCCCGCGGGAACCCCAACCTCAACCCCACCACCCGCTCACCCCGCACCACATCCCCCACCCCACCCGCCGGCCCCACCTCCACCGACAACACCGCCCCCGGAAACTCGAAAAACACCTCCTGCCCACCCAGCACCAACCCCCGCTTGCCCTGCGACACCGACGACGACCCCACCGACCACCCCCCACCACTCTCACCCGACACCGACGCCCCCACCACCGCCGACAACACACCCACCGGCCCCACCCCACCAAACGGAGCCAACACATTCACCCCACCCGACACCCCACGACCCGAACCCCCCGACACACCGAACCCCACCCCACGCTCATGATCCGCAGCATCCGCCACCGTCCGCCGCTGCCCGAACACCACCCGACCCGACCACGGCGCACCACCCTGACCACCCACCACCTCCCACACCGGCACCTGCCGACCCGACCCCACACCCCCCAACACCAACCGCACCACCACCTCACGACGCACCCCACCCACCACCACCACAAACCGCCAACCACCCTCCAACAACCGCCGCACCACCCCACCACCACCCAAAACACCCAACCCCCCACCCACCACAGCCTCCACAGCCCCACGCACCCCAACCCCCACACCCACCGGCACCACACCACCCACCAAACCCACCAAACCCGACCCACCACCCACCCACACACCACCCACACGCAACACCCGACCCCACACCCCCAAACCACCCGACACCACACCACCCACACCCAAACCCACCCCAAACCCCACCGGCACACCCCGCGGCGGATCCACCCGCCACAAATCAGCCCCTGCGGCCAGCAAGCGCAGCCGCCCCTCCTCCGCGGTCACGGCGGCGGCGCGGGCGGGCATCTCGGCGACTTCGCGGGCGATCACGGCCCATTTGCGGGAAGCCGCGTCGACCTCGTGCAGGTGGTCGGCCTGATCCTTGGCCAAGGCCGCCCACACCAGGCGGTCCAGCTGATCCGGGGAGTACAGCAAGGCGGCCTTCGTGCCCGGCCCGCCGGACTGCGCAAGGATGCCGCCGGCCAGGGCCGGGAGCCCCGACACGTCGCCGATCCGGCCGATCAGGTCGAGGTAGGACTCGACCCGGGCGACGGTCCGTGCGCGGGGCTCGGCACGGTCACGGGCGACGGTCTTGGCCGCGGCCAGGACCACGGGGTCGGTGATCCCGCTGTAGTCGCCGGCCTCGGCGACGGCGTGCTGGATCTCCGCCGTCCGCGCCTGCTCGTCGAGCCTGCTCCCCGGCGCCGTCTCAGCCTCGTGGTGCTGCGCAATCCGCTCCAGCAGGTCCAGCCGGGCAGAGGCCCCCTCGGCGCCCTCCAGGGCGGCCTCGGCTAGCCCGAGGACTGTCTTGCGCGTCTCCTCCAGCACGGTCGAGGAGAAGGTGACGCCGGTCGCGCCGTAGCGGGCGGCGGCCTCCTTCTGCCGAACCTCGGCCACCACATCGGGGCGGCTCGCCGCCAGGTCGGCCGCACGGGCGAGCAGGCTGATCTCCAGCGCGGTGAGCGGGCGCGACCAGGCACCGCCGACGCCGGGCTGGACGGACTCGAACCGGAGGGCCAGCCCGGCCGGGGCGTCGGACCGCCGGGCCGCGGCGAACTGCCGCTCCCCGACCTGGACGAGGACGAACGCGTTGGAGTCCGGGTAGCCGGTGCGGGTGCCCTCGGTCAGGTGTCCAGCGCCGGCGGTGATGCCGCCGGGGCCCACCACGCCGAGGTGGAGCCCGAAGGTGTCGGCCGCGATGTGCGCGGCCAACTCCGTCAGCCTGCCGGACCATCCGCCCGCGTTCTGAAGCGCCGCCAGCACCGTGGCCCGCTCGCCAGCCGCCACCAGCTGCCCGTACAGCGAACCCTCGGTGCCCAGCTGCGTGCTCAGGTGCTCGTGCATGGCCCGGCGGACCAGGTCGACCGACGGCTGCGCCTTCAGGGCCTCCGCGAGCACGGGTCCGGCCACCTCGATCAGCGCGGTGAAGAACGAGTCCGGCCCGGCCGCTGCCGTGATGCTCTCGGGCACCGGCTCGTACCCGTACTGCGCCAGCCCTTCGAGTTGCAGGCTGGTCACCCCGTGCGTCAGCACGACCGGGTTGCGCGGGGGCGTGCCCACCGAGGCGATCATCTGCGCGGCCAGCAACGCCCACGCCACCTTCAACGACGCCGTACCCAACCGCCGCACCCCGCCACCATCCACCACCACCCAGTCACCATCGGCCACCACCCGCGGCCGACCCTGCGCATCGAACGCCATCCGGCCCGACACCGCATCACCACCCGCAGTGACGATCACCTCCCCCGTCGCCCCCAGCACCCGACGACCCGACACCACATGCACCGACTCCGCCAACGACACCCCACCCGCACCCACCGCCGCCGAGAAGCACGACACCAACGCCAACGCCCCCGACCCACCCACCAACGGCAACACCCCGGCCGCACCCACCAGCACACCACCGACCTCCACACCACCCGCAGCACCATGACCCACCACCAGACGCCAACCCACCGCACCCGGCACCGCAAACGCCGCACCCCCCTCCACCGCGGAACCACCCACCCGCGGGAACCACACACCCGTCGACATCGACACCACGG
>NZ_BPRL01000136.1:0-4190 GCF_045862635.1 Kitasatospora sp. NE20-6 | reverse complement strand
CGGCGCCATCGGCGCCGTCGTCCTCGTCGACACCCGCCGCCTCGCCGACTGCTTCCCCGCACTCGACTACTTCGAGAACAGCGGCCTGCCCTTCGTCGTCGCCCTCAACGGCTTCGACGGACACCAGCCCCACACCGCGGACGAGGTGCGGGAGGCCCTGCAGCTCGGCCCCGACACTCCCGTCGTCACCCTCGACGCCCGACGCAGGGACAGCGCCAAGAGCGCCCTCATCACCCTCGTCGAGCACGCCCTCCTGGCCCGCCTGCGCTGACCGGGGCGGAAGGACCGATGACGGCGCGCGCCCGCTCCATGGCCCGGCAGGGCTCGGGGGCGGGCGCGTGTTTATCCGCTCATAACAGTTCGGTAGGCATTTCGAGATCAACAGTGACAGTTGGTGAAGATTTCGATCCACTGTGCACTGTCAACCCACCGGTTCGACCCGAGTTGTCACCATTTGTCCGATTTTTTCGGCACAGGTCGGCCGGAGGGAGCTGTTTGTCCCCCATCCCTGCACGTGCTGAAATTCCAGCTACCCCGTAGTCACCCCATATGGCAGTTTCACCCAGCAGCGGGCTGCGGCCGGCGGGGGTAGCCGCTGGATTGATCCATGGCCGAACCATCGGCCGAGAGGTTGTTGTCGAGTGAGGCGTAAGCAGCCAGACACCCCGCAGCGGCGTACCGAGCCCCGCCAGGACGAGCCGGGCACGAACGGCCAGGCATCCGGCGGTTTCTCCGCGTTCGCCGCGAACGAGGACCGGACGGGCCGAGGCCCCGCCGGGCCGCCGACCCAGATACTCAGCGGCCCGGGCAACCGCCCGGGCCCGGCCTCGGGACCGGTCGGCCAGGGCAAGGCCGCACCGCCGGCCGCGGAGAAGAGCGGCCGGTACGACAGCCTCTCCCCCCGGAACTGGCGCGTGCCGACCCGACTGGTCGCGATCATGATCGTGCCCGTCATCATCGGCCTCGTCTTCGGCGGTCTGCGCGTCAACACCTCGCTCGACGACTTCCACAAGGCCGACCGCGCGGTGAAGACCGCACGCCTGGCCAACGCGGCGACCGACCTCGCGGACGCACTGGAGAACGAGCGCGACCTGTCGATCGTGCCGATCCTCACCGGCACCGACTCGCAGAACAAGCTCCCGGACCTGCGCAAGAAGACCGACGACGCCCTCAAGGCGTACAACACGGCCTACGGGAAGATCGCCGACGACGAGACGCTCCAGCGCCGCAACGCCGCCTTCCAGGAACTCGTGGTCGCCCTCCCGCACCTGCGCGAGAACGCCTACAAGCCGGAGCTGCTCGCCTCGGCCACCCAGGCCGCGTACTCGGTGATGTTCGCCCCGCTGCTGGCCATCGACAACTCGGTCGGCTTCGGCAGCTCCAACATCACCAGCAAGGGCCGCGCGATCTACGCGATGTCGCTGGCCAAGGCCTCGGCCTCGACCCAGCGCGCGCTCATGCTCAGCCTGCTCGCCGGCATCTCGCAGGGCACGGTCACCAAGTACGAGACCACCGAGCTCATCCAGTCGCTGCTGGTCGCCGCGAAGCTGGAGCAGACCGCGATCAGCGAGTTCAACACCGGCTCCAGCGCCGCCGACGCCAAGGTCTACGCCGACGCGCTCGTCGCCCAGGGCGCCGCCGACCAGCGCAGCCCGCTGCGCATGCCGGACGGCCAGACCGTGCCGACCGTCACCAACCTGCTCAACATCGGCCTGGCCTACTCGGACGCCGCGCTGCGCGTGACCGACAGCAAGGACAAGGAAAAGGCCGACCTGCTCTTCAACACCGCGAAGAACGCCGGTCTCACCGTCCAGAACTGGCAGCAGGCCAGCGCCAGCCACATGAGCGGCCTGCGCGCCACCGAGTCCGCGCTGCTCACCGAGGTCGTCGGCGACGCCGCGAACATCAAGTCCCGCGCGCAGAACGACGCCATCCTCAACTCCAGCATCGTGATCGCCGCGCTCGCGCTGGCCGGTCTGCTCACCGGCTTCATCGCCCGCTCGATGATCCTCGGCATGCGCACCCTCAACAGCGCCGCGCTGGAGATCGCCAACCACCGCCTGCCCGACCTGGTCGAGAAGCTCTCCAAGACCGACCCGGACCGCGTGGACATCTCGGTCTCCCCCATCCCGCTGTACGGCACCGACGAGATCGGCGAGGTCGCCCGCGCGTTCGACCAGGTGCACTCCCAGGCGGTGTCCCTCGCCTCCGAGCAGGCCCTGCTCCGAGGCAACCTCAACGCGATCTTCTCCAACCTGTCGCGCCGCAGCCAGAGCCTCATCCAGCGCCAGCTGGCGCTGATCACGGACCTGGAGAACAACGAGGCCGACCCGGACCAGCTGGAGAACCTCTTCAAGCTGGACCACCTCGCGACCCGTATGCGCCGCAACGGCGAGAACCTCCTCGTCCTCGCCGGCGAGGAGCCGGGCCGCCGCTGGAACACCCCCGTCCCGCTGGTCGACGTGCTCCGCGCCGCCGCCTCCGAGGTGGAGCAGTACGAGCGCATCGAGCTGGCCGGCATCCCCGAGGCCGAGATCATCGGCGCGGCCGTGACCGACCTCGTCCACCTCCTGGCCGAGCTGCTGGAGAACGCCACCACGTTCTCCAGCCCGCAGACCCGGGTGCTCGTCAACGCGACGCGCCTGCCCGACGGCCGCGTCCTGGTCGAGATCCACGACAAGGGCATCGGCCTCACCGCCGACGACTTCGCGGAGATCAACGAGAAGCTGGCCGAGCCGCCCACGGTCGACGCCACCATCTCGCGCCGCATGGGCCTCTTCGTGGTCGGCCGGCTGTCCCAGCGGCACGACATCCGCGTGCAGCTGCGCCCGTCCGGCGAGTCCGCCGGCACCACGTCGCTGGTGATGCTCCCGCAGCCCCTGGTGCAGCTGCTCGCCGCCCCGGAGCCCGAGGAGGAGTTCACGGTCTCCCGGATCTTCTCCGAGCAGGAGCCCACCCAGGGCTGGCAGCAGGACCTCCAGGGCCAGCGCAGCGCCGCGGAGCTCGGCTTCGACGACCACCTGACCGGTGTCGGCAGCAGCGGCTTCAGCCCCGCGCTGGAGGCCATGCAGCGCTCGCAGCGCCTCGACGAGCGCCGCCGGTCGGCCGCGCTGGAGGCCGGGCCGGGCGACCAGGTCATCGACGCCGAGGCGATCGAGACGGACGCCCCCTACGCCGACGAGTACGCCCCCCAGGGCTACGAGCAGGACGGCGGCTACCAGGACCAGGGCTACTCCCCGGACGGCTACCAGGACGCCTACAACGGCGGCTACCAGGACCAGGGCTACGACCCGAACGCCTACCAGGGCCAGGGCGACCAGGGCTACGACGCCCAGGACGGCTACGACCAGTACCAGGGCCAGGCGCCGTACGGGCAGGACGGCGGCTACGACCGCATCCCGCAGCAGACCGGCTACCAGGGCGACGGCTACCAGCCGTACGGCTACGAGAACCAGCCCGCAGCGCCCGCCTACGGCGCGGACACGCCGCCGGCGCTGCCCGCGGCCCCGGCCGCGCACACGGCCGACAGCGGCCTGCCCCAGCGGCGTCCCGGCCAGCAGCTGGCCGGCGGCGGGGGTGCCTTCGGCGGCGGCAGCGGCTTCGGCGGCGAGTCGGCCGAGGACAAGCCGAACTGGTTCACCGGTGCGAAGGACAACTCCGACCTGGAGGAGTCCCGCGGCCACGAGGTGTCGTCGCTCGGCGGGTACGGCCCGACCGGCCCGACCGGCCCCTCGACCGCCTGGCAGTCGGCGAACGACGGCAGCTGGCAGCGCGCCGAGCAGGTGCGCGAGCCCGCGTCCGGGGGCACCACGCCCTCCGGTCTGCCGCGCCGCGTGCCCAAGCAGAATCTCGTGCCCGGCAACGCCAAGCCTGCTCCGACGGAAGGCCCCCAGGTCTCCCGCAACCCGGAGGAGGTCCGCGGACGCCTGACCAACCTGCGCCGCGGCGTGGAGCAGGGACGTAACGCAGTCGGTGACCCGGGGGCCACCGGCAGCTTCCGCGTGGACCCGAACCGGGGTCGTGGCGGCAACCAGAACAGCAGCACCGATCTCTTCGGCGGCTCGAACCACCAGGAGCGATGAGTTGAGTCAGATGAGCCAGGCCGCACAGAACCTGAACTGGCTGATCACCAATTTCGTGGACAACACCCCCGGGGTGTCGCACACGGTGGTGGTCTCCGCAGACGGTCT
>NZ_BPRL01000135.1:0-4351 GCF_045862635.1 Kitasatospora sp. NE20-6 | reverse complement strand
CACCCTCGACACCGACCTCCCCCTCCAGGTCCACGACGAACTCACCGGCGCCACCTACCACTGGGCCCGCCACAACTACGTCCGCCTCGACCCCGCCACCGGCCCCGCCCACCTCCTCACCGTCCGGAGGCACCCATAGGGCCTCCGGCGGCCGGGGGGCGGCGCCGCCTGCCGGCGGATCCCGCCCGGACCGTGCCGACTCCGGTCTCCGATGCCCCGCACCGGCCCCCTCAGCCGTCCTGCCGGACCCCGCTCCCGACCCGCTCCTCTTCCCACCCCGCACACGCCGGAGGCTCTCTGTGACAGTCAACGAGCCCGTTCCCGACACCTTCGCCGAGACCCCCGCCCGGGACCGCGACCCGGAGTGGTTCAAACGGGCGGTCTTCTACGAGGTCCTGGTCCGCTCGTTCCAGGACAGCAACGGCGACGGTGTGGGTGACCTCAAGGGGCTCACCTCGAAGCTCGACTACCTGCAGTGGCTGGGGGTGGACTGCCTCTGGCTGCCGCCCTTCTTCGCCTCGCCGCTGCGGGACGGCGGGTACGACGTGGCCGACTACAAGTCGGTGCTCCCGGAGTTCGGCGACCTCGCCGACTTCGTGGAGTTCGTCGACGCCGCCCACCTGCGCGGCATGCGGGTGATCATCGACTTCGTGGTCAACCACACCAGCGACCAGCACCCGTGGTTCCAGGCGTCCCGCAACGACCCCGACGGCCCGTACGGCGACTTCTACATGTGGGCCGACGACGACAAGCAGTACCCGGACGCCCGGATCATCTTCGTCGACACCGAGAGCTCCAACTGGACGTACGACCCGGTGCGCAAGCAGTACTTCTGGCACCGGTTCTTCTCCCACCAGCCCGACCTCAACTTCGACAACCCGCGGGTGCACGAGGAGGTCATCGCGGCCCTGCGGTTCTGGCTGGACCTCGGCATCGACGGCTTCCGGCTGGACGCGGTGCCGTACCTGTACGCGCGTGAGGGCACCAACTGCGAGAACCTCCCGGAGACCCACGAGTTCCTCCGCAGGCTCCGCAAGGAGATCGACGCCGACTACCCGGACACCGTGCTGCTGGCCGAGGCCAACCAGTGGCCCGAGGACGTCGTCGACTACTTCGGCGACTTCGCCTCCGGCGGCGACGAGTGCCACATGGCGTTCCACTTCCCGGTGATGCCGCGGATCTTCATGGCGGTGCGGCGGGAGTCGCGCTACCCGGTCTCCGAGATCCTCGCGAAGACCCCGGAGATCCCCAGCAGCTGCCAGTGGGGCATCTTCCTGCGCAACCACGACGAGCTGACCCTGGAGATGGTCACCGACGAGGAGCGCGACTACATGTACGCGGAGTACGCGAAGGACCCGCGGATGCGGGCCAACGTGGGCATCCGCCGGCGGCTCGCCCCGCTCCTGGAGAACGACCGCAACCAGATCGAGCTGTTCACCGCCCTGCTGCTCTCCCTGCCGGGCTCGCCGGTGCTGTACTACGGCGACGAGATCGGCATGGGCGACAACATCTGGCTGGGCGACCGGGACGGCGTCCGGACCCCGATGCAGTGGACCCCGGACCGCAACGCGGGTTTCTCCTCCGCCGACCCGGGCAGGCTCAGTCTGCCGCCCATCATGGATCCGGTGTACGGCTATCAGGTGACCAACGTCGAGGCACAGCAGAGCAGTTCGAGCTCGCTGCTGCACTGGACGCGTCGCATGATCGAAATCCGCAAGCTCAATCCTGCGTTCGGCCTCGGCAGCTACACCGAGCTGCCCTCCAGCAACCCCGCGGTGCTGGCCTTCGTGCGTGAGCACGAGGGGGACCTGGTCATGTGCGTGAACAACTTCTCGCGGTTCGCGCAGCCGACCGAACTGGACCTGCGGCGGTACGGCGGGCGGTACCCGGTCGAGCTGATCGGCGGCGTCCGTTTCCCGTCCATCGGTGAGTGGCCCTATCTGCTCACCCTCGCCGGGCACGGCTTCTACTGGTTCCAGCTCCGGAAGCCCGGAATCAAGTAGCGGCGGCGAGCCCGTCCCGAAGTAACGATCCACCAGGTCACCGGGCCATCCGCCCTCCGGGGCGCGGACGACACCGTCCGTGCCCCGGAGGGTCTTCGCACCACCGCGTACGGAGAACAGCCCAACGGCCACCCACACTATGGCGTGACACCCGAGCCCCGCTCGCGTGCCGTCGCCGCCGCGCCGCCGAAATCCGGAAGACTGACGGGCCCGGCCACGACCCGTCGGGCAGTCCGCCCGCTTCCGGGGAAAGGGAGTCATGTCCGAAACCTCCCGTTCTCAAGCCCATGTGCACCGCGACGCACCCGACAGCGCCCCCGGGCCGGTCGGAACGCGCGGCACCGGGCGGAGAACCACAGCGGGAATCAGCGAACTCGTGGGCTCCGCCCTGCCGCTGATCGCCGACTGGCTGCCCACGCAGCGCTGGTACGCCGGGAAGGGGCGGCCGATCACCGGCCTCACCCCCGTGGTAGGCACTCCGCTGCAGGTCGGCGACCCGACCCTGCTCCACCTGCTGCTGCGGGTCGAGCACGGCACCGGCGCGGGGGCCCAGGGCGACATCTACCAGCTGCTGCTCGGCATCCGCTCCCAGGACCCCTCCGGGATCGGACCGGCGGCCGTCCTCGGGCGGCTGGCCGGCGGCGGCCCGCACGACGGCGCGGTGCTGTACGACGCGGTGCACGACCCCGAGCTGACCGGCCGCCTGCTGGAGCACCTCGCCACCGGCGACCGCTTCGGCGCGCTCTCCTTCCGCCGCACCCCGGGCCCGGGGCTGCCCGGCAACCTGCTCGGCCGAGCGTCCACCGCCGAGCAGTCGAACAGCTCGGTGATCTACGGGACGTCGTTCATCCTCAAGCTGTTCCGGCGGATCAGCCCCGGCACCAACCCGGACCTGGAGCTCTCGCTGGCGCTCTCCCGGGCCGGGTCCACCCGGATCCCCCGGGTCGCCGCCTGGTTCGAGTCACGGCTGGAGCGCTCCGAGCCCGCCACCCTCGGCCTGCTGCAGCGCTACCTCCCGGACGCCGAGGACGGCTGGGAGCTGGCGCTCGACCAGGTCGCCCGGCTCAAGGGCGACCCGTCGCCCGGCAACTTCGCCATCGAGGCGCACCGGCTCGGCCGGGCCACCGCCGAGGTGCACCGGGTGCTCGCGCGCACGATGCCCACGGCCCGGCTCGACCACACCGAGACCGGCCGGCTCGCCTCCGCCATGGCCGACCGGCTCGACAGCGCCGTCGCCGCCGTCCCCGGGCTGCTGCGCTACCGCTCCGCGCTGCGCGCCGCCTTCCAGCAGCTGACCGCCGACCACCTGGAGGGGCTGCCCGTCCAGCGGATCCACGGCGACCTGCACCTGGGCCAGGCGATGCGCACCCCGCACGGCTGGGTGCTGCTGGACTTCGAGGGCGAACCCGCGAAGCCGCTGGCCGAGCGCCGGCTGCCGCAGCCCGCGCTCCGCGACGTCGCCGCGATGCTCCGCTCCTTCGACTACGCGGCCGCCCACCTGCTCGCCGGCGCCCCCGGCCCCGACCCGGAACTCGCCCACCTGGCCGCCGCGTGGGCGGCCCGCAACCGGACCGCGTACTGCGCCGGATACACCGCGGGCGGGGGGATGGATCCGGCCACCGCGCCGGAGCTGCTGCGCGCCCTGGAGATCGACAAGGCGGTGTACGAGGTCGTCTACGAGGCGCGGCACCGGCCGAGCTGGCTGCCCATCCCGCTGGCCGCGATCAACCGTCTGGCCCTGACCGTCTGACCCGCCCTCATCCGCTAGCAGGAGGACCCGACGTGACACCGCTCGGCCCCAAGCCCGACCGCTCCACCACCGCCACGCCCGACACCCTCCGGTCGGGCACCGGCGCGCCCACCCCGGGCGCGAGGACCCGGGTGGCCCGGCGGCGCGAGCCTGCGGCGCCACGCCGGGCCGAGCAGGACGCGTCCGCCGTGCTGCGGCTGCCGGAGGCGCCGCTGCCGCCGGCCGAGGTCGACCGGCTGGTCTCCGGCGTGCACCACGACCCGCACGCCCTCCTCGGGGCGCACGCGACCCTGGAGGGCACCGCGATCCGGGTGCTCCGTCCGTTCGCGGAGCGGGTCGTGGTGGAGACCGACCACGGACCGGCCGAGCTCACCCACCAGCAGTCCGGCCTCTTCACCGGACTGCTGGCGGGCCGGGAGTTCCCGGCGTACCGCCTGCGGGTGACGTACCCGGGCGGCGGGCCGCTGCTGCAGGACGACGGGTACCGGATGGCGCCGACGCTGGGTGAGCTGGATCTGCACCTGATCGCGGAGGGCCGGCACGAGCAGTTGTGGCGGGCGCTGGGCAGTCACGTGCGGACGGTCGACGGGGTGGCGGG
>NZ_BPRL01000134.1:0-4413 GCF_045862635.1 Kitasatospora sp. NE20-6 | reverse complement strand
CCGGTGTTCACCACGCCGGATGGGCGGGTTCTGGCGGGCAGTTACCGGTTCGACGTGAACGGGGTTCCGAAGCCGGACAGTTGGCGTCCGGGGCGGTTCACGCTGCAGCCCGCGCGTGGCGCGGGGGCGAGTGCCGATCTCGGTTCCGACCTGATCGAGGCGCTGCAGACCCGGGTGCCCGCCCTGCTCGGCGGTACGGCCTTCCCGGTGGGCACGGACCGGGGGGTGCCCGCGCCCGCCGAACTCGTGCGGTGGATGCCGAAGAAGAAGTCCAAGTCGGGCCCCGCATCCCAAGCAACCACACCTGCACAGCAGACAGGCTCCTCTGCCGCGTCAGGGGCTTCACCGGTACAGGCGGCCGTCTCCACGGTGCACGACGAGGACATCTGGGTCAGTTTCGGCAATCCCGAGCGGTTCAGGCAGCACATCGTGTCCCTCGAACTGAGGTCGAGCAGGGATCCGTTCTCGGGCCTTCGGATCCCACGGCTGGTCGGCGGCCACCAACTCGACGCCGACGGGACGATCCCGGTCCGGGACGGTGACGCGGTGGTGCGCGTCACCGTGCCGGAGGGTTCGAGGACGGAGCCGCTGGCGAACGGCGTGTTCGATGCAACGGTCGAGTACCGGCCGCTGATCGGCGTCCCGGTGACGAAACTGACCACCTTCTACCCCGCCCACCTGACCTGGGCACAGATGAAGAGGAGTGCCGCGGCGGCGTACCGGAACGCCGTGCTGGCCGGTGAGACGAACCTCTCCGGCGGATTCCACACGGCGTCACCCGGCATGGACCCGCTGCTCGGCAAGTTCATCGGCACCGACATCCACGGCAACTGGCTCGCCGGGTTCGTCTTCGCCGGCGAAATCCAGACCGCCTTCCCGCTGAACCGCGAGCCCGGCACGCCGCGGACGAGTGCACCGAACCCGTGGACGGTTGCGGTCACCGAGAGCACTTCCGTCGCCCCGGTGGCGCTTGCGGTCGCCGAGAGCACTTCCGTCGCCCCGGTGGCGCTTGCGGTCACCGAGAGCACTTCCGTCGCCCCGGTGGCGGTTGCCGTCACCGAGAGCACTCCCGTCGCCCCGGTGACGGCAGAGCCCGGCGAGGTGCTGCCGGACATCGTGTGGCAGCCGAAGCCGACGGCAGAGCAGATAGAGGCCCGAGTGGCCCAACTGTGGACCACCGGTCTGCGCGCCCTGGCCGCCCGCACCGTTACCACGGCCGGGCTGGCGGAGCAGGCGGGCGCGGCACTGAAACGGGCGCGCCGGCTCCCGATTGGGCAGCAGGGCTCGTTGGTGGAATCGCTGCTCACGCTCCAGGGTGTGCTGGCAGCCGAGGAGCTGGCCTCCATGGTGGCCTCCGGCGGCCACGTCGACGTGTCGGAGGTGACCAGTGCGCTGGAGGGGCTGCGGAAGGCGGTCGTCGCGCAGTTGCTCCTGCTGGACGGAGACTTCCAGGGACACGCCGGCGAAGTACTGCGGGCCCTGGCCATGGTGCGGAAGGTGGGCGACGACTGGACGGCCCAGCCGTGGCCGGCCCGGCTGGGCCGCTGGCTGGCCGTACTGCACAGCAGCGTCCTGGCCACCCGGGGGAAGAAGGGGTCCATACCGCGGGGCATCTACGACCAGCACCTCCAGACCCTGGCGACCAGCGGCGTCGAACTCCTGCGTGACGGCGAGCTCGGCGCGACCGAGCTGAAGGCGAGCCTGGACCGGCTGCCCCAGAAGTCCCGGCAGGAGACCGAGCAGCGGATGTGGCTGAGCGACATCCGCTACGCCGTCGGCTCCGCCGACGGGACGACTGTCGCGGGCGCCGTCAAGGAGCGCCTGGAGTACCTGGCCGCCGACCAGAAGCGGATCGACTCCGGTCAGGGCAAGAATCCGGCACAGCGCCGCGGCTCCGGCACCGACGACCGCTACACGGCGTGGGCGCAGGAGATCCGCAAGCGGATCGACGCGGTCCACGACGACATCGAGCAGCTCGGCACCCGCGCTCCGGCGGCGGCGTGGGAACTGCCCGGCCTGCGGATCGACAGCCACCTGCTGAAGATCCGAAAGGAGGTATGGCTGGCCCGCGAGCTCGGCTACCTGCCGTACAAGCAGGCGCTGGCCTTCGCGATACTCGCGCTCGCGCTCGCGAAGCTGACGAAGGAGGCACGCGGAAACCTCAAGACCCAGGCCAAGGAGGGCTTCGACGCGGTACGGACGATCACGCCTCTCCTGCACCACTCCGGCGACCCCGAACCGGAGATCTTCGAAAGCACCTGGCAGAAAGTCTTCTTCACTCTGGAGGAAGCGGAACTCACCTTCCTGAGCGGGCAGGGAGGCCACCCGGCCGGCTATGCGGGCACAGTCTCATCGGTGCGCCGGAACCTCCGATCGGCCGCACATGTCCGCTACGAGCTCGCGCCGCCCATGGTCAAGAAGTACCTGGCCGAAGTGGCCGCGCTCGAAAAGGAGATTGAGAAGAAGCGAGACGCTGCCACGGCCGTGACCGAGATGATGTGCGACGCCGCCAGGTCGGATGTCGGTTGGGCTGTCATGGAGACGTACTCCAAGGGCATCGAGTTCGAATCCGTCGATTCCCGCATGGCGGCGTTCACCGGGGAGGTCAGCCGAGGGCGAATTGTCATGGGAGTCACCTCGCCCTACCGGATGATGCTGCTGCTCGCCCAGCTCGGGCAGCTGCGCCACCTGGCGGCCGACCCGGCGGGCTTCGTCGCGGACCTTCGGAAGCACGCCCTGAAGATGGTCCAAGGGGTCCAGCACGACATGCTCACCAGTTCGTTCGACGGGCTCACTCTGGCCAATGTCACGGCGGAAACCCCCTCCGCCCAGTTGCTCGCGCTCCTGGAAACCTTGGCGAACGCCTGGGCGGAGCTGGTGCACTTCGGGTTCGCATCTCAGGCGTCAGCACGGCAGGGGATGAAGCAGGGCGAGGCGTTCGAACAGCTCGCAGACCGCTACCGCATGCCGGATCTGGGCGACCAGATGGCAGCACTGCTCGATCTCCATCTGAAAGCCGTCAGCGGGCCGGAACGGCCGTCCGATGCCCAGAAGTGGCGTGACGGGATCCTCAAGGACATCCGCGACCTGCTCAAGGGCTGGCCGAAGACCCCGGACTCCGACACCGTGCTGCCGTTCAGGTACGCAGGCACCGTGCTGGACGCACTCGTGGCGGCGGCCGACAGGCAGACACCCCCGCCGGACGCGGGCTTCCGCGACAGTGTCCGGGGCGCCCGCACGGGCCTGCAGAAGCTGGCCGCGGGTACCGTGTACTACCCCGTCGAGGACCAGCCGTTCGCGCCTGTACCGGCGACCCCGCCACTGGACGTGCTGTCGGCGACGGAACACGAGGCGGTCTCCAGTGCCCTGGACGGCCTTGCGGCGATGGTCCCCCTCGTCCTGCGGGGCGCGATCGCCGCGACGGACTTCGATGCCGCCTCGCTCGAGGCGGCTCGCATGGTCGCCCGCCAGAGCGACCTCCGCCTGGTCCTGCGCGCCGCTGTGCTCGCGATGCTGGGCGACCGACCGCTCGATCCGCACCTTGTCCAGCGGGCGGTCGAAGCATTGGTCGCCGTCAACATGGCCGGAAGATCCCCAGGAGCCCGATGGGACATCGACACGGACACGCTTCTGCAGGATGTCGGCCCCATCATCCGCGATGCCCTGGACGGCACCACGCTGTCACACGCGCGCTTCAGCAGCGCCCTGGTGCTGGCCCAGAGCGACAGCACCTGGCGGAACTCCGGCTACGCCCGGAAGACAGCGGACCAGATGGAAGAACTGCTCGCCGAGGGTGACCGGCAGGCTGTCCTGAAGGTCCTGGCGGACAGGGTTGTGACCTTGGCCAATGCCGGAACCGTGGCCGGCGGAGGAGGACTCGTCTCACCCGACCTGATGCGCGAGCGGTTGAGCGAGATCCCGGACGTGCCCGTGGTGCTCACCCCGGGGGATCGCCGGCAGCTCGACAGCGTCATCCAGTACAACGTCATCTACCACCGCCTCGACACTGCCAGCAGTTCCCTCCTCACCGAAGAGCTGTTCGTCGATTCGCTGGACGAGCTTTCCGGCACCGTGGTACTGCCGAAGGCTGAGGCTGCCGACCCGGCCAAGGCCGGGCTTGAGATGCTCCGTCGGCGGATGCCCGTCCTGCCGTCCCAGCTCGCCATCAACGCGGAGCTCGGAGGGATCGACCAGCTTCCGCGGCATGCGGCAGTGGTGGCGCTGCGGGAGGAGATGGCCTACCGCAACGCCGTCGCGGCCGGGGACGGTGCGGAGGCGGTCCGGCGGTTCGGTCGGTGGTTGGGTGCGTTGGAGCATGCGGGGTTGGAGGCGTTCGGGGTGGCGCCGGGGGTGGTGCGGTCGGCGTTTGTGCGGTTGTTGTCGGTGGAGGTGCCGGAGGGGTTCGGGGAGCGG
>NZ_BPRL01000133.1:0-4744 GCF_045862635.1 Kitasatospora sp. NE20-6 | reverse complement strand
AGTTCTACCGGGAGGTGATCGCGCCGAAGGCACTGGCGGACGGCCGGCTGCTGGTGTTCGTCGGGTGTGACGTGAACAGCGTGGTGGCCGGAGGCCGCCCGGCGGCGGAGGTGATCCGGGAGCTGGCACCGGGGCTGCACCTGGTGAGCGCGGACGCCCCGGTGTTCACCATGCCGAACGGTTCGGTGCTGACCTTGCGCTACACCTTCGACGGGAACGGGCTGCCACAGCCGGAAAGCTGGGAAGCGGGTCGGTTCACCCTGATGCCGGCCGGTGGCGGCGAACCGATCGAGCTCGGACCGAATCTGCTGGCGGCGTTGCGGGAGCAGATCCCGGCGGTGCTCGGCGCGAGCGGCTACGAGGTCGGCGTGGACCGGATGGTGACCACCCCGGGCGAGCTGGTGCGGTGGATGCCCAGGAAGAAATCGAGCGGGACCGCATCGAGCCAGCCCACAACCACGCCACAACCCGCCGGATCGGCGGTCCGGGACGAGGACATCTGGGTCAGCTTCGGCGAACCGGCTCAGGTTCGGGCGCACATCAGGACGTTCGAGTTGAAGGTGAGCACCGATCGGTTCTCGGGCCTGACGACGGCATGGTTGTCCGGTGGCCACCAGCTGGATGCCGTGGGGCGGATCGCGGTACGGGACGGTGGTTCCCAGCGGTGGGTGCGCGTGGTTTCCGAGTCGCGAACGGAACCCCTGTCGAACGGTGTGGTCGATGCGGTGGCGGAGTACCGGCCACTGGTGGGGCAGCCGGTGACGAAGCTGAGCAGCTTCTTCCCGGCGCATCTGACCTGGGCACAGATTCGGAACAGCGCGGCGCAGGCGTACCGGAACGCGGTCCGGGCGGGCGAGGCGAACCTTGCGGGCGGTTTCAACTCGGCGCAGGCCGGTGTGGACTCGCTGCTCAGAAAGTTCCTGGGGACGGACGTGCACGGGAACTGGCTTGCAGGCTTCACGGTGGCCGGAGAGATCAAGTCGGTGTTCCCGGTCAACCGCGAGCCCGCCGCCGCTCGGACGGCCGCGCCGAACCCGTGGATACAGACGGTCATGGCTTCCGCCGCGCCGGTTCAGCAGCCGATCGCCCTGGAACGGTCGCTGGTGGCGGAGCCGGCGGCGCTGTCGCAAGAGGTACCTGTAGTCGTCGCTTCGTCCGACGTGTCGGTGGCGGTGGTGCAACCGGTTGCTGGTGTGGTGCTGCCGGAGATCGTGTGGCAGCCGAGGGCGGGCGCGGGACAGGTCACGGCGAGGGTGGGTGAGTTGTGGGAGCTCGGCCGGCGGGCGGTGGCCGCGGGCTCGCTGTCGTTCGGCAAGTTGCTCAGTGAGGTGGCCGATGCGCTGGCGCGTGCGCGGCGGCTGGCGAAGGGCCAGCAGGGGGTGCTGGTGGAGTCGCTGCTGACGCTGGAGGCGGTGGTGTCGGCGGAGCGGCTGGCGTCGGTCGCGGCGTCCGGCAAGCTTGTCGGCATCGCGGATGTCGACGCGGCGCTGGGGGCGCTTCGCGCAGCGATAGAGGCACAGCTGCTGACCGGGACGGACCTCCGGCAGCACACGGACGATGTGGTGCGGGCGCTGGCCGGTCTGCAGGAGCTCAGCGCGGACTGGGCGGGAGCGGAAGCCTGGCCGGTGCGGTTCAGCCGATGGCTGGCGATTCTGCACAGCGGGATGACGGTGGCGCTCCACAAGGCTTCGGTACCCCGCAGTGTGTACGACCAGCATCTGCAGGTCCTGGTGACGAGCGGCATCGCGCTGCTGGAGGCCGGGGAGCTGTCGGTGGACGGCCTCTCGGCGGAACTCGGCAGGCTTTCGCTGAAGTCCCGGCACGAGACCGAGCAGCGGATGTGGCTGAGCGACATCCGGTACGCGATCGGCTCGGCCGGATCGGCAACGGCGGTCGAGGCCGTACGGCAGCGGCTGGACCACTTGGCCGAGGAACAGCAGCGGCTCACCAATGGACAGGCGAAGCCCGGAAGGCAGCAGCGTGCGTCGGGCACGGACGACCGGGCCTCGGTGTGGGCGCGGGAGACGGGCGAGCGGATCGAGGCGGTCCGCCGGGACATCGAGCAGTTGGGCGTCCGGTTCCCGAAGATGAAGACGCCGCTGGCCGAACTGCGGAGCGCCGGTCATGTCCTGGAGCTGCGACGGCAGGCCTGGCACGCGCGTGAGCTCGGCTACGTGCCCTACAAGCAGGCGGTGGCCTTCGCAAGCCTGGCGGTCGACTGTGCGAAGACGGTGTCGCCGAAGGCCGCTGCCCTGGCGAAGGAGGGCTTCACCGCAGTCCGGACGATGGCTTCGTTCGTGCAACACGCCGACGACCCGGAGTCGGACACCTACGAGGCCGACTGGCAGACCGTGACGGCAAGGCTAAGGGCCGCCGAAGCCGAGTTCCTCGCCGCTCAGGGCGGCCCCCGGGCGGCACACGTCCGGATAGCCCATTTCGCCTTCCACAACAACATGTGTGCCATAACCATCCGGCGGGCTCTCCGGAAGAACGAAGTGGAGACCTATCTCGGAGAGGCGGCCGCAGTACGGAAGGGAGCCGAGCGGAGCACCGATCCGAGTGCTGCCCGCGTGACGTGTGCGGTCGTCGACGGTGGTGTGAGTGACGTTCGTTGGGCGATGGCCGTCACCGCCCTCGGCGGGGTGACGGCACAGCAGGCCGAGGATCGGGTCGTTCAGCTGACCGGGGATCTGGCGCGCGAGCGAGTGGTGACCGGCGTGACATCGCCGTACTGGCTGATGCTGATGATTGCCCAAGCTGAGCAGCTGCGGCATTTGAGCCCGAACCCCGAAGCCTTTACGGCGAGAATCAGAGAAGGAGCGCTGAGGTTGGTTCGTGAGGTTCAGGCGGAGTTCTTCAAGCCGTCGTTCGCTCATGTGGCGATGGTGAATGCAACCTCCGACGAACCTAATGCGAGGGTGTCGGCACAGTTGGAGACGGTGGCGAGTGCATGGGTGGAGTTGGTGCGGTTCGGGTTTGCGGATGTGGCGGTGGTGCGGGAGAGGGTGGCGCGGACGGGTGTGTTCGGGCATCTGGCGGATGCTTTCCGGCTGCCGGAGTTGGGTGAACATGTACAGCGGTTGTTCGAGTTGCACCTGAGGGTGGTGGCGGGTCCGCAGCGGGTGTCGGAGGGGAAGAAGTGGCGGGACTCGATTCTCGACGGGATCGGTCAGGTGGTGCGGGGCCGTAAGGGCAAGCATCCGGGTGATGTGGCGCCGCCGGCGCGGTATGCGGGTGTGGTGCTGGATGCGTTGGTGGAGGCGGCGGGCAGGCAGGTCCCGGCCCCCGGGGCGGACTTCGAGGATGAGGTGCGCGGGGTGCGGGCTGCGCTGCAGAAGCTGTCGGCGGAGTGGTCGTATCCGGTGGACCTTGTGGTGCAGAGGCCGGCCCGGGTGCCGCGTGAGCCGGTGCCGCTGTCGGACGAGGCGCTGGCGGAGGTCTCGGGGGCGGTCGACCGGTTGGCGGCGATGGTGCCGCTGGTCTTCGACGGGGCGCTCGACCTGGCCGACTACACCACTGCGGCCCACCAGGTGGCCCGACTGGTCGCCCGTCAGGCGGACCTGGGTCTGGTGCTTCGGGCCGTCGTCCTGGCGCTGCTCGGCGACCGGCCCCTCGACCCGGTCCCGCTCCAGCGAACGATGGAGGCACTGCTCGCCTTCAGCAGTGGCGGCACCGACCCCGGCGTGGACACCGTGGCACTGGCGGAGGACCTCGGGGGCATCGTCCATGAAGCACTGAAGAACACCACCCTGGTGACCGCACGATTCACCAACGCCCTGCAACTGGCGAAGAGCGAACGGGAGTGGTACGCGTCCGGCTACGGCGGTATGGCACCTGCCAAGATGGCGGCGCTGCTCGGCGGCAGCCAAGTCCACGAAACCTTCAGCGCGCTTTCCCAGAGGATCAAATCGCTGACAACGGACGGGACACTGGCCGTCGCAGGAGGACTTCTGCCGCCCGACCTCCTGCGTACGCGGCTCTCCGAGATTCCCCGCATCGGGTCGGTGCTGGCTGCCACGGACCGCGCCCAGCTGGACGGGGAAGCCCAGCTCGCAGCAGTGAAGTACCAGGTGGAGATGGCCGGCACCAACCCCGTGACCGAACGGGTGTTTGCGCAGTCGCTCAACGAGCTGGCCGAGGCGGTCCTCGTGCTGAACGCCCGGCCCGCTCCGGCGGCCGCCACGGCCATGGACACCCACCGCACGACCGTTCCCGCGGTGATGGCGCGGATCGCGTTCAATATCGAGTTCGGCGGCCTCGGCACCCTGCCGCGCCGCGCCGCGCTGATGGCACTGCAGGAGGAGGTCGGCTATCGCAGCGCCCTCATGGACAACGAGCCGGCGGAGGCGGCCCGGCGGTTCGGCCGCTGGCTGGGGCTGCTGGAGCATGCCGGATTCGACGCGTACCGCATCGCGCCCGATGTCATCCGGTGGTCCTTCGTCCGGCTCCTGGACGCCAAGGTGCCGACCGGCTTCGAGGAGCGGGTCGGGCTGCTGGCGGCCCGGCTCGCCTCACCCGACACACCGATCGCCGAACTTCAGCCACTGGACACCGCCGCGAGGAGGACGCTGTGGCTGTCCCTGCTCGACACCGACATCGCCTTCCGGCGCAATCCGGCGCTGCAGAGTGATGGTGTGGAGATCGGTGTTGGGGTGGTGGAGGTGGTGGAGCGGCTGGCGGCGCGTCGGGTGCCGTCGGTCGTGAGTGGGACGGGTCCGTCGGTGGGGTTGGAGGACTTCCGGAA
>NZ_BPRL01000132.1:0-4931 GCF_045862635.1 Kitasatospora sp. NE20-6 | reverse complement strand
GCTCCAGGACGGGCTCCGTGCCCGTCCGCTGTACACCGCC
Organism: Kitasatospora sp. NE20-6; assembly: GCF_045862635.1. Classification (NCBI taxonomy): domain Bacteria; kingdom Bacillati; phylum Actinomycetota; class Actinomycetes; order Kitasatosporales; family Streptomycetaceae; genus Kitasatospora; species Kitasatospora sp. NE20-6. The sequence continues at coordinate 4,891 of NZ_BPRL01000132.1, read as the reverse complement.
GAGGACGCGCCGGCCGATGCCGGGTACCCCGGCTTCCCGCCGTTCGTGCGCGGCGGCCGACCGCAGGGGGCCACGGTCTCCGGCTGGGACGTGCGCCAGCTGCACGCCGACCCGGACCCGCGCCGCACCAACGAGGCGGTGCTCGCCGACCTGGAGAACGGCGTCACCTCGCTCTGGCTCGCGCTCGGCACCGGCCGGCTGCCGGTCGAGGCGCTGCCGGACGCGCTGCAGGGCGTCTACCTCGACCTGGCGTCCGTCGCCCTCGACGCCGGCGCGGAGTTCCGGCCCGCCGCCGAGCAGCTGTTCACGCTGCTGGCCGCGCGCGGGGTGCCCGCCGCGGCCGCCACCGGCACGCTGGGCGCCGACCCGCTGGGCCTGCTCGCCCGCACCGGCGACGACGGCGCGAGCGAGGCGCTGCTCGCCGAGGCCGCGGCACTGGCGGCCCGCTGTGCCGAGACGTACCCGGGCCTGCGCGCCCTCACCGTCGACGCCCTGCCCTACCACGACGCGGGCGCCTCGCCCGCTCAGGAACTCGGCTGCGCACTGGCGACCGGCGTGGCCTACCTGCGGGCGCTGACCGCGGCCGGGCTGTCGGCCGACGCGGCCGCCGGCCAGCTGGAGTTCCGCCTCGCGGCCACCGGCGACCAGTTCCTGACGATCGCGAAGTTCCGTGCCGCACGCCGGCTCTGGGCCCGGGTGGCGCAGGTGTGCGGGGTCGCGCCGCAGGCCTCCGCGCAGCGCCAGCACGCGGTGACCTCCAGCGTGATGATGACCGCCCGCGACCCGTGGGTGAACATGCTCCGCACCACGGTGGCCTGCCTGGCCGCGGGCGTGGGCGGGGCGGACGCGGTGACGGTGCTGCCCTTCGACGAGGCGGTCGGCCTGCCGGACGCCTTCGCACGGCGGATCGCCCGCAACACGCAGTCGATCCTGCTGGAGGAGTCGCACCTGGCCCGGGTCGTCGACCCGGCGGGCGGCTCCTGGTACGTGGAGCGGCTGACCGACGAACTCGCGCACGCCGCCTGGGCGTGGTTCCAGGAGATCGAGGCGGCGGGCGGTCAGCGGGCCGCCCTCACCTGCGGCCTGGTCGCCGAGCAGGCCGCGGCGACCTGGGCGGCACGCTCGAAGGCGCTCGCCGAGCGGCGCGAACCCGTCACCGGCGTCAGCGAGTTCCCGAACCTCGCCGAACAGCCGCTGGTCCGCGAACCCGCCCCCGCACCGCCCTCCGGCGGCCTGCCGCGGGTACGCCGCGCCGACGCCTACGAGGAACTCCGCGCCCGCTCCGACGCCCACCTCGCCGCGACCGGCAGCCGCCCGCTGCTGTTCCTGGCCTCCCTCGGGTCGGCGTCCGCACACACCGCCCGGTCGACCTTCGCCGCCAACCTCTTCCAGGCCGGCGGCATCGAAACCGTCACGGAGGGCACGTTCGAGACGAGCGGGGCGAGCGAGGTCTGCCTGTGCTCCAGCGACGCGCTCTACGAGCAGCAGGCCGAACAGACCGCTCAGAAGCTCCGGGACGCAGGTGCGAAGCACGTGTTCCTGGCCGGCCGTCCCGGACAGCACGCCGGTGTCGACACCTACGTCTTCGCCGACTGTGACGCCGTCGCCGTGCTGTCCGCCGCCCTCGACCGTATGGGAGTGTCCTGATGGGAGACCGTCCGATGAGTGAGATCCCCGACTTCACCACGATCGGGTTGGACCCGGACGGCACCGCCCCGGCGGCGACCGGCACGCAGTGGCGGGAGGCCTGGCAGCAGGCGACCGGCAAGGACGTCGAGGACCTGGTGTGGCAGACCCCGGAGGGCATCGGCGTGAAGCCGCTGTACACCGCCGAGGACCTCGCCGGCGTGGACTTCCTGGACACCTACCCCGGCATCGCCCCCTACCTGCGCGGCCCCTACCCCACCATGTACGTCAACCAGCCCTGGACGGTCCGCCAGTACGCCGGCTTCTCCACCGCCGAGGAGTCCAACGCCTTCTACCGCCGCAACCTCGCCGCCGGCCAGAAGGGCCTCTCCGTCGCCTTCGACCTGCCCACCCACCGCGGCTACGACAGCGACCACCCCCGCGTCACCGGCGACGTCGGCATGGCCGGCGTCGCCATCGACTCCATCTACGACATGCGCCAGCTCTTCGACGGCATCCCCCTCGACAAGATGTCCGTCTCCATGACCATGAACGGCGCCGTCCTGCCCGTCCTCGCCCTCTACATCGTCGCCGCCGAGGAACAGGGCGTCCCCCCCGAAAAACTCGCCGGGACCATCCAGAACGACATCCTCAAAGAATTCATGGTCCGCAACACCTACATCTACCCCCCGCAACCCTCCATGCGGATCATCTCCGACATCTTCGCCTACACCTCGCAGAAGATGCCCCGCTACAACTCCATCTCCATCTCCGGCTACCACATCCAGGAAGCCGGAGCCACCGCCGACCTCGAACTCGCCTACACCCTCGCCGACGGCGTCGAATACCTCCGCGCCGGCCTGGCCACCGGCCTCGACGTCGACGCGTTCGCCCCCCGCCTCTCCTTCTTCTGGGCGATCGGCACGAACTTCTTCATGGAGATCGCCAAACTCCGCGCCGCCCGCCTGCTCTGGGCGAAACTCGTGAAACAGTTCGACCCGAAAAACACCAAGTCACTGTCCCTGCGCACCCACTCGCAGACCTCCGGCTGGTCCCTCACCGCACAGGACGTCTTCAACAACGTCACCCGCACCTGCATCGAGGCGATGGCCGCCACCCAGGGCCACACCCAGTCCCTGCACACCAACGCCCTCGACGAAGCCCTCGCCCTGCCCACCGACTTCTCCGCCCGCATCGCCCGCAACACCCAGCTCATGCTCCAGCAGGAATCCGGCACCGGCCGCTCCATCGACCCCTGGGGCGGCTCCGCCTACATCGAAAAACTCACCCACGACCTCGCCACCCGCGCCTGGGCCCACATCCAGGAAGTCGAAGCCGCCGGCGGCATGGCCAAAGCCATCGACGCCGGCATCCCGAAACTGCGCATCGAGGAAGCCGCCGCCCGCACCCAGGCCCGCATCGACTCCGGCCGCCAGCCCGTCATCGGCGTCAACAAGTACCGCACCGCCAGCGACGAACCCATCGACGTCCTCAAGGTCGACAACACCTCCGTCCGCACCCAGCAGATCGACAAACTCCGCCGCCTGCGCGAAGAACGCGACGAGAGCGCCTGCCAGAACGCCCTGCGCGCCCTCACCCGCTCCGCCCACGACGGCCCCACCGGCGGCGGCTCCCTGGACGGCAACCTCCTCGCCCTCGCCGTCGACGCCGCCCGCGCCAAAGCCACCGTCGGCGAGATCTCCGACGCCCTGGAAACCGTCTACGGCCGCCACTCCGGCCAGATCCGTACCATCTCCGGCGTGTACCGCGACGAAGCAGGACCCTCCGAAAACGTGCACCGCACCCGCGCACTCGTCGAACGCTTCGAGGAAGCCGAAGGCCGCCGCCCCCGCATCCTCGTCGCCAAAATGGGCCAGGACGGCCACGACCGCGGCCAGAAGGTCATCGCCACCGCCTTCGCCGACCTCGGCTTCACCGTCGACGTCGGACCCCTCTTCCAGACCCCCGCCGAAGTCGCCCGCCAGGCCGTCGAGGCCGACGTCCACATCGTCGGCGTCTCCTCCCTCGCCGCCGGCCACCTCACCCTCGTCCCCGCCCTCAGAACCGAACTCGCCCGGGCCGGCCGCCCCGACATCACCATCGTCGTCGGCGGCGTCATCCCGCCCCAGGACGTCCCCACCCTCCTGGACATGGGCGCCGCAGCCGTCTTCCCCCCCGGCACCGTCATCCCCGACGCCGCCCACGACCTCCTCACCACCCTCGCCACCGACCTCGGACACCAGCTGCAAGCCACCGATCCCGGACACGAGCTGTGAGCCGCTGACCCCATGCCACCCCGCACGATCGACCCCGACCAGTACCGGCAGGGGGTCCTCGACGGCTCGCGCGCCTGGATCGCGCGGGCCGTCACCCTCGTCGAATCCACCCGGCCCGACCACCGCGCCCTCGCCCAGCAACTCCTGGTCGACCTCCTCCCCCACAGCGGCGCCGCCGTACGCATCGGCATCACCGGCGTCCCCGGCGTCGGCAAATCCACCTTCATCGAAGCCCTCGGCACCATGCTCACCCACCGCGGCCACCGCGTCGCGGTCCTCGCCGTCGACCCCACCTCCACCCGCACCGGCGGCTCCATCCTCGGCGACAAGACCCGCATGGAAAAACTCGCCACCGACCCCAACGCCTACATCCGCCCCTCCCCCACCTCCGGCACCCTGGGCGGCGTCGCCCGCACCACCCGCGAATCCATGATCGTCATGGAAGCCGCCGGCTACGACGTCGTCCTCGTCGAAACCGTCGGCGTCGGCCAGTCCGAAACCACCGTCGCCGACATGGTCGACACCTTCCTCCTCCTCACCCTCGCCCGCACCGGCGACCAGCTCCAGGGCATCAAAAAAGGCGTCCTCGAACTCGCCGACCTCGTCGCCGTCAACAAGGCCGACGGCCCCCACGAACACGACGCCAAAACCGCCGCCCGCGAACTCACCGGCGCCCTACGCCTGCTGACACCCCCCGACGCCGCATGGACCCCACCCGTCCTCACCTGCAGCGGCCGCGACGGCACCGGCCTCGACACCCTCTGGGAACGCCTCCAACAACACCGACAGACCCTCCACGCCACCGGCGCCCTCGACACCCGCCGCCGCACCCAACAGATCGACTGGACCTGGGCCATGGTCCACGACCAACTCCTCACCGCACTCCACCACCACCCCGACGTCCGCACCCTCGCCCCCACCCTGGAGAACCGCGTCCGCGAAGGCACCCTCACCGCCACCCTCGCCGCCCAACAGATCCTGGACGCCTT
>NZ_BPRL01000131.1:0-4966 GCF_045862635.1 Kitasatospora sp. NE20-6 | reverse complement strand
AAGTCCCCATCACCTTCGTCGAACGCGAACACGGCGCCTCCAAGATGAGCCGCAACATCGTCGTCGAAGCCCTCTGGCGCGTCACCGCCTGGGGCATCGGCGCCCGCATCGACAAGATCACCCGCAGAAACCGCACCACCTGACACCCACCCCACCCGGGAACGCCCCGGAGCCGCGGCGCCGCGGCTCCGCGGCCCAGGACCGGGGACCGGCCGCGGCACTGCGGCCCAGGACCCGGGACCGGGTGCGGGCGGCCCACGGGCGGGTGAGCATGGGTCTCGGACAGCGCACGGTGCACGTCCGCGGAGGGAGCCGGTGTGGCAGGGTCGCAGCAGCCGGGCATGCGGGGCCGGCTCTCGGGTGTCGCCGACGCGGTCAGAGGGCTGCCCGACCGGGTGCCGCTCGTCGCCCGGTCGATGCACCAGCTCGTCCGGGTGAACCTCCTCGACTGCGCCACCCGGCTCGCGGCGCAGGCCTTCGTCAGCGCGCTGCCCGCGCTCTTCGTGGTGGCCGTGTTCGCGCCCGCCTCGGTCAAGGAGGGCGTGGTGTCCGCCCTGCGCGAGCAGCTCGGTCTGCAGGGCGAGGCGGGCAAGCAGGTGGGGGAGCTGATGTCGGCCGGCGACGGCGACGCCACCGCCCAGAGCTTCGGCGCGATCGGCGCCCTGGTGACCCTGCTCTCGGCGACCGCGCTGAGCCGGGCGCTGCAGCGGGTCTGCGAGCGCTGCTGGGAGCTGCCGCGGGCGTCCGGCCGGATCACCGCGTGGCGCTGGCTGCTCTGGCTGGCGGTGTGGATGGTCTCGCTCGTCCTCCAGCACCCGCTGTACGACGGCTTCGGCGCCGGACCGTGGCTGGGGCTGCCCCTGGCGTTCGCCGTGGAGACCCTGCTCTGGTGGTGGACGCAGCACCTGCTGCTGGCCGGCCGGGTGGGCTGGCGGCAGCTCGCGCCCGGGGCCCTGCTGTGCGGGGTGGCCGTGGTGGGCACGGGCGTGGCGGCGTCGGTGTACCTGCCGCGGGCCGTCGCACAGAGCGTGTCGCGGTTCGGGCCGTACGGCGTGGTGTTCACGATGCTGTCCTGGCTGATCGTGACGTTCACGGCGGTGACGCTGGCCATCGCGCTCGGCCGGGTGGTGTCGGAGGAGCCCGAGGTGGCCCGGAGGTTCGGGACGGGGCGCAGCGGCCCGGCCGCGGCGGGGCCGCCTGCATCCGGCCCCGCGGCCGGCGGCCCCCCGGCCGCCGGACCCCCGGTGGACGGCCCTCCGGCGGACGACCCCCCGGCCGCCGGAACGCCGGATCGCGTGATGGGCGGGCCGGCCGAGGAGGCCCCGGCCACGGGCATGTGAACGGCCCCACCGCTGCGGCGGCGGGGCCGTTGCGGTGGGGCCGGACCGGGGTGGAGCCGGGAGGCCGGGACGGACTCTCAGAGGAGTCGGATCAGCCTCGACAGGATCGACGGCGGCGCCAGGTCACGCTGCAGGGTCACCGGCACCTCGATCTTCCCTGCGCCCTCGCCGGCCGAGAGGGTGCCGACCTGGGTGCCGGCCTTCTCGGTGTGGCCGAGCTTCGTCGCGTCGAGGGTCAGGGTGGCGGTGATGCCGGACCATCCGGCGACGGTGAGCTCCTTGGCGGCGACGATGGGCACCGTGCCGCCGAGGCCGTCGTCGACCTGGCCGACGACCTGGCCCTGGGCGGCGAGGGTCTGTCCGGTGAGGCCCTTCTGCACCGACTTGATCGTCTTGAGGCTGGGGGCCTGGGCGACCTTCGCCAGGTCGACGCCGGCGACGGCCGGCTGCCGGAGGGTGACGCCGATGATGGTGCGCTGCACACCGCCGATCTCCTTGACCGCGGCCCACATCAGGGCGGACTGCGCGGCGGTGGAGGAGCCGGTCTTGACGCCGATGACGCTGCCGCGCTGGGTGAAGACGAGGTCGTTGGTGTTCGAGATGCGGACGCCGTTGTACCGCATCTCGGGCTCGGCGACGATCTGCCGGAAGACGTCGTTCTTCATGACCTGCTCGGCGAGCTTGAGCTGGTCGGCGGCGGTGCTCTTGGTGTCGTCGTTGTAGCCGGCGGGGTCGGCGTAGACGGTGTCGGTCATGCCGAGCTTGGCGGCCTGGGCGTTCATCTTGTCGATGAACGCCTGCTCCGAGCCGGCGTCCCAGCGGGCGAGGAGCCGGGCCACGTTGTTGGCCGACGGCAGCATCAGCAGTTCCAGCGCCTGGTACTGGCTGAGCTGCTGGCCCTCGGTGAGGGTGGCGCGCGACTGGTCGGTGTCGGTGGACTCCGCCGCGGCGGCCTTGTCGACCGTGATGCTCGGCCCGCTCTCCCCCTTCTTGAGCGGGTGCGCCTGGAGGATGAGGTAGGCGTTCATCACCTTGGTGACGCTGGCGATCGAGACGGGGGTCTGCTCGCCGGAGGTGCCGACGCCGCCTACACCGATCACGGCGGCGGCGGACTGCCCCTTCGCCGGCCAGTCCACGCTGAGCTTCTCGCCGGTGAAGGTGTAGGAGGTGGGCAGGGCGAGGCCGGTCTCCGGGTCGGGCAGCGGGCGCAGCAGCTGGGCCACCACCACGATGCCGAGGACGAAGGCGAAGAAGAGCGTCCAGATCGCCGTCCGCTTGGCGGCCCGGCGGAACGGGCTCACCGGGCGGGCGCTGAGGCCGGCGAGCACCTCCATCGCCTCGATGGTGCTCTCGACGGGCAGCGGGGCCGGCGGCGGTACGGGGGCCGGGTCGGGCGCGGGCGGCGGCGGGGGCAGGGGCGGGGACGCGGGGCGGCTCCCGGGCTGACCGGGAGGTGCGGGGGCGACGGGCTTGCGGGTGTCCTTGAGCCCGGCGCCGGCGGCCTCCCGGCTGTCCCGCATGGCGAGACGGGGGTCCGGGGTGGCGGGTCCTGCGGGCGTGCGGGCCTCGGGGGGCAGGCGCAGCGCGGTGGTGGCGTTGTCCACGGGGAGGCGCAGGGCGCGGGTGGCGTTGTCCACGGGCTGCGGGGCGGCGGGCTTCCGGGCCTCCGCGGGGAGGCGGAGGACGGCCGTCGCGTCGCTGACGGGCGGTTCGGGCCGTTCGGGCTGTTCGGCGGCGGCGGGCGGGGCGGCCGGAGCGTCGGCGGGAGCCTTCGCGGTGGCCGGCGCGGACGCACCGGACGGGGTGCGCGCAGCGGGGCGGCCGTCCTCGGCGGGGAGGCGGAGCGCGGTGGTGGCGTTGTCCACGGGCATCCGGAGCGCGGTGGTGGCGTTGTCCACGGTGCGGACGCGGAGGTGGACGGTGGAGCCGGCCGCGGCCGGTTCGCGAGTGTCGGTCCCGTCCTCGTCGGTCCCGTCCTCGGCCGCGCTGTCCTCGGCGGGGGTGTCCTCAGTGGGCGGCGCGTCGTCGACATCGGCAGCAGCCTCGTCGGCATCGTCGACATCGGCGGCGGACTCAGGCTGCCGGTCGCCCGTACGCGCCGTGGCGGGCTCCGTGGCGGAGTCCCGTGCCTCCGGGGCACCTCCCGGCCGTCCGTCGGCCCCTGCGGGCTTCCCGGCGTCCTCCGCGTCCTCGGCGTCCTCGGCGTCCTCCGCGTCCTCCGCGTCCGCCGTGCCCTCGGCGTCCTCCGCGGCCCCGGTGCGCACGGCGTCCTCCGTGCTCTCCGTGCGCGCGGCGTCCTCCGCGTCCGCCGTGCCCTCGGCGTCCTCCGCGTCCGCTGCGTCCTCGGCGGCGGGCCGTGCCCCGGCCGGACCGGTGGCGCCGGTGCGGTCGGGGGTGCGCCCGGGGTCGGCGCCCTCCACCGTCCGCGTCCGCACGGCGGCGGTGTCGTCCGCCTGCTCCGTGCGTCCGGTCGCCCCGTCGCGCTGCCCTGTGTCGGGGGACTCGCCCACTGACCCTCTCCTCCTCGTCCGCCCGGCGGACCGGCTGCCCGGCCGGGTCGGCGGGCCGCGGGCCGCGCCGATCCTTCATTTTTTCCGACGGGTTCTCGTCCTGCCGGGATGTCTGTACAGTCTCCGCCACGAGCGGCTCGGCGGGTGCGCACACCCCGCCCGACCGGCCTCTATTGTCCCCGTCCGGTCCCGTCCCCGGCTCAGACGCCGGGCCTGCCCGCACCGGTTCCAGCTTGCCGCCCCAAGGTCACGATTCGGAGGCGTACTCGACAAGTCCGTGTGAGAGGCGTCACGCTGTCAGCATCCACGCGGGGAGGCTTGGATGGGCAGGAGCCGCAGAACTATTCCCGAGGAGCTGTTGCTGCTCGCACTGGACCCGGCCACGGGTACCACCGCGCAGCCGCAGACCCTCGACCTCGGACTCGCCGGGGCACAGCTGGTCGAGCTGTCCCTGGCCGGACGCATAGCCCCGGACGGGGACCGGATCGCCGTCGTGCTCGCACGGCCGACCGGAGACCCGACCCTCGACCACGCCCTGGAGCTGCTGCGACGGCGCGGCAGCCCGGTCCGGGCGTCGCACTGGATCGGAGGCCCCAGGCTCGGCCTGAGGCAGACGTACCTGGCGCACCTGGAACGGTGCGGCATGGTGACGGCGGTTCCGGGCCAGATGTGCGGCGTGCTGCCGACGACGCGCTATCAGGCGTCGGACGACTGCACCAACGCCGCCATCAAGCAGCGTCTGGACACGGCGATCCGGACGGGCGTGCCACCGGACCCACGGACGGCGGCGCTCGCAGCGCTGGCGCACGCGGTGGGTCTCGGGAAGCACCTCTACCCGGGCAACGAGGGCCGGTCGTCCCGGTCCAGGTTGCGTGACCTGATCCGCTACGACCCGCTCGGCGGGATGGTGGCGCACGCGGTGATGGACGTGCAGAACGGTCTGCCCGTCCAGCAGGGCCGCAACGCCGCACCTCCGGCGGTCGGCCGCCCGGCACCGGGTCGGCCGGCGACGGCGAGGCCCGCTGCGGGCGGTGGCCGACCGGTCGCCACGCGGGTGGGTGCACGTTGATCGGTGCGCGCCGTTAGCAAGGACGGTTGGGGGCGGCCCGCCCGGCA
>NZ_BPRL01000130.1:0-5331 GCF_045862635.1 Kitasatospora sp. NE20-6 | reverse complement strand
TCGTAGTCGTCCCGCACATCCCGCAACACCCCCTCACGCGCCCGCGGCCACTCCATCCCCGTCACCTTCGAGAAAAACGCCGCAAAATCATCACCGATCTCGATCGACGAATGCGACATCACACAACCCCTCACGAAAACGACAAAACGAAACACCCGGCCAGGCGCCGGACACACCGCCACACCGCCAGCAGAGAAAGGCGACACGCCCAGAAGGAGAACGTCTCCGCCAGCACTGCGCGTTCAACACGCTCGCAGGCCATACGAAATTCGAAACCTGAGGCACAGGAGCGAGAGTTTCTGGGCCTGAACCGCACCGGTTCGAATGAAGACTCGATTCCCTGAGAGGATTGAGTCATGGCACGCCCCTCCCCTTACCCCGCTGAGCTGCGGCGTCGTGCGGTACGCATGGTTGCCGAGGTCCGCCCCGACTACGACACCGAGTGGGCCGCGATGAAGGCTGTCGCGTCCAAGCTCGGCGTGAGATCGGCCGAGACCGTCCGCCAGTGGGTCCGGCGGGAACAGATCGACTCCGGGCAGCGCCTGGGGTCAAGGCTCTGAAGAAGGAGGTCGCCGAGCTGAAGAGGGCGAACGAGATCCTCAAGGCCGCGGCGAGTTTCTTCGCGGCCGAGCTCGACCGGCCACACCTTCGCTCGTAGCGTTCATCGTCGACGCCACGTCGCTCGATGTGATCAAGGGCTTCTACGACGGCATCTTCCGGACCACGGTGCCGGTGTCCGGGACCAGGGTCGCCGAGATGGCCAAGCTGATCGAGAACACCTACCGGCTGGTGAACATCTCCCTGGTCAACGAGCTGGCAATGCTGGCCAAGCCACTCGGCGTGAACATCTGGGAGGCGACCGACGCCGACGTCATCTCGCTGGAGGCCACCCGCTCGCACATGGAGGTTGCCAGGGAGCTGGCCGACGCCGGTTACCCGCGCGAGGTCGGCCCCGGCGTCTGGGACATCCACTCCCCGCGTGTCCCGAGCACCGAAGAGGCCCTGGAACTGCTGCGCGCCGGGCTCGCCGCGATCCCGGCCGAGCGGCTGTGGGTCAACCCCGACTGCGGCCTCAAGACCCGCGGCTGGACCGAGACCCAGGCCTCGCCGGACAGCCTGGTCGATGCGGCCCGCCGGCTGACAGCCGGCGAGAGACCGAAGGGGTGGGCGCAGCGCGGCTTCTGCGCCCGCCCCGGCGGTTCGCTTTACGTAGGGAATCTTGTGGAGGAAGCGGGCCGCCACTGTGGCAGGCAGGGGCCGTGCATGGGCAGGAGGCCGGCGCCGCGCCGGGGTCGGTGGAGCAGCGTGGGCCCGGATCCCTCCGGCAGACGTTCACCGAGGGGCCGACCTGGTCGGCTCTGGCCGATGGCAGAGGGCGGAGGGCGGAGGCGACGGGCAATATTAGCTAGGTGTTGCTACCAGTTGCTAGCATCGGAGTATGGCGAAGCAGACGAACATCCGGCTGGACGACGAGATCCGTGCGGCGGCCGAGGAGCGGGCCAAGCGGCGGGGGCTGAGTTTGCAGGGCTATCTCGCCGACCTGATCGAGCAGGACGTGAACGAGTCCCGGGCTGCGTTCATGGCCGGTGCCCAGGCGTTCCTCGGCTCCTACGCGTCCGCGTTCGAGGAGGAGCTCGGCGAAGACCGTTACCCGGGCCTGCCCGCCGACACCTCCTGCCAGACGCCCCGGAACGCCGCGTGAATCTGAAGATCGACCTCGCGTGGATTCTTGCCGTCGCGCAGCAGATCCCAGGGGATCCCCTGGTGGTGGACTACGGGGTGCCGATCGCCGCCGAGGCCCGGCACCGGGCCGAGCTGCTGGGTGAGGAGGTGTATCCGCAACCGCATCACAAGGCGGCCGCGCTCCTGTGCGAGCTCGCCCGCAATCCCAGCCTGGAGACCCGCAGTCTCCTGTTCGCGGCGACGGTGACCGCGGCGTACCTCGCGGCGTGCGGCCTGCCTGTGGCCTCGGGACTTGGCACTGTGCTCCCGTTGGCGCGCGAGGCCCGCGACGGGCTGCCCGTCCGCGAGGTCGCCAACCGGCTCAGGACCTGGACCACCTGACGACCTAAAACTTGCCCTGGCATCACCGCCGCCCGCCTCGCACGGCCCCCTCCACAGCGACTCGACCCCGCCGGGTGCGGGCCGCGAAGCAGGTGTGCCAGCAGCGCCGGCCTGTGGGGAGGCCGGGTGCCAGCTGCGGGGGAGGGTGAAGGCTAGAAGGAAATCGGAGACGGTGACGAGTCCGATAGCCAGGTGCTTCCTCGAACCCTTCCGGGACCATGGTGTCCCCGACCATGGCGAGGATGGCTCCCGCGGTGATTGCCGTCGCCCCGGACGCCACCGCGACGGGCAGGGAGCCCACGACGGTGCAGCCGGGGACGGCCGCGATAGTGCCGGCGGCGGCAATCGACCCCAGACCGTGAACACGTAGTCCTTGCTGCGGCCTGCACGCCGCATTGAGCCGACCCGGGTTTCGTGGAGTCCGCGATCGTATGGTCAAACGGTCTGCGGGACCGGCCCAAGGCTCGCCCGGTAGGCCTGTTCGTACTCGTCGGGCGGGGCATGGCCCAGGGATCCGGCCCCTACTCGGTGCCGGTCCGCGGTATCCAGGGCACACGCAGCAGCAACGTCCGTCGGCTGCGGCCGGTGCAGCTCGGCGACGGCGGGGCCGACGTTGCAAACGGCACGGGCGAGTCCTGGGCCTGCGGGCCAGCCGGATCGGCGTGACCCGGCGCAGACAGGCAAAGCCGTGTTCGCCGCAGTCGACGCCGACGACCTGGTGGAGCTGCCGCATTTCCTGGCCGAACACGCCCAGGCGAACTGCTACTGGACCAGGTCCCCCATGTCAGGGCCGCTGCAGCAGAAGCTCCAAGGCGTCTATTGCGCCATCGAGGACAGCAACGGCTCGGTCGGCGTGGCGGTCGTTGTACTTCGGGGACGTGCCGTGTCCACTGGTCCCGAGCGCACACCTCGACGTGCGCGTAGTGCCGCCCGGGCGATGTGCAACCCGACGATCCCATCTGGGGCAGGGCACAACAGGGCGGCCGGGGCCAAACGGCTCCCCGGCCGCCCTCGTCTTCCCCTTGCCCACTCGCCGGAACCTGTCCCGGCACCGGCAGGCGCTGCAGGACTTCGCGGAGGCGCTCACCGCGGGTGGACGGTGGCCGCTGTCCTCCGGCCCGGGCCATCGGGTGGGTGGGCGAGGCGGGCGGCGTGTCGCGGTCGTGGTTGCCCTGGTGGATGTCGAGGAGGCGGGCAGGCTGTCCGGCATGTCGCAACGCCGATCCCGCCGCCGCAGCCGGGCCCGTGACCTTGATCTGCCCCTGTCCGCCGTCGGCCGCACCGCCCGGTCTCGGCAGCCCGGCCTGCAGGCTCCCCTCCCGGTGTCCCGTCCGGTCCCGGCGGCCCTGCGCCCCCGTTCCGGGACGGACACCGCGCCTTTCCGGGAACCTGCCACCACGCGGCTCGAGGAGGCGGTATCCCGTTCGACCCGCGGCTGCTGCGGGGCCGTCAGCAGCCGCCGCATTCTGGAGGGCGGTGCCATCATGATGCTGACCGTGCACGCGAAGGACTGCGGGATCTGGAGCATCCGCTGACCGGCCCCGCCGACGGCGGCCCTCTATGAGGCGTTCTTCCACGCCGGTGGCGTCCACCGGCACTACAGGACTGCGTACCGTCCCTGCTGGGTGTGTTCGTCGTCGTGCACACCGGGAGCCCTCCCGCCGGATTCACTCCTCCGGGCGCCGACGGGCAGGTCGCGGCTGGCGCCGCAGCCTGGCGCCGGACGGCTCCTTCCGGTCCGCCGGCCCTCATACCGCCGACGACTTCGACGGCTGGGACGGCACTCCCATGCCGAATACTTCCGCGAACCGACAAGCCTGCCGCCCCGGACCGTTACGTCCCCCCATGCGTCGGTCCCTCCCCACCCCGAAAGGCGAACCGATGGCTGACCAGCGCCCGATCGCTGTCCTCGGCGAATGCGTCGCCGACGCCATACCCGACACCGCGCAGACGCGCCCCGGCGAGCTCGCCCTGCGCGTCCTGCCGGGCGGCGGGCTGGCCAATACCGCCGTGGCCCTCGCCCGGCTCGGCACCGACACCCAATTCCTCGAACGGATCTCCTCCGACGCCTTCGGGGCCCTCTTCCGCGCCCACCTGGCCTCCTCCGGGGTCGACTTCTCCCGCGTCGTCGCCGCACGGGAGGCCAGTACCCTGGCCGTCGCGGCGCTCGACGAGCACGGTCAGGCCCAGTTCTTCTTCCATGCCGAGGCCACGGCCGACTGGCAGTGGACCGACGACGAACTCGCCGCCGCCCACGGCGCTGACGCCGCCTGCCTGCACACCGGCTCCCTCGCGCTGGTGCGCGGGCCCGGCGACGAGCGCGTGGAGGAGCTGCTCGGCCGCGCACGCAGCGGCGCGACCGTCTCGATCGACCCCAACGTCCGCCCGCTGCTCGTCGATCCGGGGGTCTACCGGGCACGCCTCGGCCGCTGGTGCGCGCTGGCCGACAGCCTGCGGCTCAGCTCGGACGACCTGGAGCTGCTCGCACCGGGCATGGCGCCGGAGCGTGCCTGCGACGCCTGGCACCTCGCCGGTGTACGACTGGTCGTGATCACCTTGGGCGGCCGCGGTGCGATGGCGTCCCTGGACGGCACACGAGTGTTCGTGCAGGCACCGCGCGTCGAGGTCGTGGACACCATCGGTGCGGGCGACTCGTTCACCGCCGGACTGCTCCACCGGCTGTCCGTCGCCGACCGCCTGGGCGGGCGTCTGGACGGCTTGACGGTCGACGAGGTGACCGCAGCCTGCCACTACGCGGCCCGGGTCGCTGCCCTCACCTGCTCGGTTGCCGGGCCGAACCCGCCGTGGTCCCGGCAGTTGGAGTCCGGGCCGACGACTGCCACCGGCCGGTACTGATCGGCCATCGCCCCGCGGCCAAAAGAAAGCGCCGACGAACAGGGCAGCGATGCAGGGGCGTTGCAAAGCAATGCCGCGAAGTTACGGCTGCAGCAGCGCTTTGAAACGCCTCTGGGCAGCGGTGGCAGGCGCGGTTCGGTCCGCGGGGCTCAGGAAGGTCGGGCGGATCCGCCCTCCGCTGCGGACATCAGCCCTTGACCCCTGTCAGTGTCACGCCTTCGATGAAGGCCTTCTGTGCGAAGAACAAGAGAACGATCACCGGCGCCAGCACCAGCAGGGTCGCTGCCATGGTGAGGTTCCAGTTGGTGTGGTGGGCACCCTTGAAGGATTCCAGGCCGTAGCTCAGGGTCCAGGCGCCCGGGTTCTCGCTGGCGTAGATCTGCGGCCCGAAGTAGTCGTTCCAGCAGCAGA
>NZ_BPRL01000129.1:0-5642 GCF_045862635.1 Kitasatospora sp. NE20-6 | reverse complement strand
TTCCGGAAGTCCTCCAACCCCACCGACGGACCCGTCCCACTCACGACCGACGGCACCCGACGCGCCGCCAGCCGCTCCACCACCTCCACCACCCCAACACCGATCTCCACACCATCACTCTGCAGCGAGGTCTTGGCCGGGAGCAGCTCATCGGCCGGGGCCAGCGTCGCGCGAAGGCCGTCACGGGCCTTCACGTCCAGCGGGCGGAGCTCGGCGATCGGTGTGTCGGGTGAGGCGAGCCGGGCCGCCAGCAGCCCGACCCGCTCCTCGAAGCCGGTCGGTACCTTGGCGTCCAGGAGCCGGACGAAGGACCACCGGATGACATCGGGCGCGATGCGGTACGCGTCGAATCCGGCGTGCTCCAGCAGCCCCAGCCAGCGGCCGAACCGCCGGGCCGCTTCCTTGTAGTCCTTGTCGAGCCGCGCGCTGCGGTAGGCGATCGCCTCATGGAGGGCCATCAGCGCCACCTGCCTCGGCAGTAGCTCTACGCCCCCGTACTCCGTGTTGAGCCGGAGCCGGGCCAGGATCCGCTGAACGATGGAGCGATGGTCCTCCACGCCTGCCTGCGCCGCCGGGGTGGGCTCGGCCGTCGGCAGTACGACCATCTTGCCCAGCTCGTAGACCGTCTGCGCGAAGACCTGGTCGGGGAGCGGCCTGTTCCCGGCCGCCTCCAGGCGGTACTGGACTTCGGCCAGCTGACCGAAGCCGATGAACTGTGCGCGATCCGTGGCACTGAACACATCGTTCATGTCCGGCAGTTCCGACAGCCGCTTCCAGAACAGTTCGGGAGTAAGCAGGCCGCCGGACGCTGCCCGGCTCCCGTAATCGGCGATGGCTCCGACCCGGTTCACCAACGCCCGGAGGACCTCGACTTTGTGCCCGCCGTCGATGAGCGCCGCGATCTGCTCTTGGGACATCGTGCCGAAGCCGGTCCCGTGCCATTCCTGGTCGCTTCTTGCCAGCGCGATCCCCATGTCGAATCGCTGCGGCAGGAGGGTGGTGTTCTTGAGGGCCGCGGTGACGATGCCGGAGAAGTCTTCAAGGAGCGCGACCGAGTCGACGCCCGGGTCGGAGCCGCCGTACCTGAAGGCGAGCAGTGCCTCCATCGTTCGCTGGAGCGGGACCGGGTCGAGGGGCCGGTCGCCGAGCAGCGCCAGGACGACGGCCCGAAGCACCAGGCCCAGGTCCGCCTGACGGGCGACCAGTCGGGCCACCTGGTGGGCCGCAGTGGTGTAGTCGGCCAGGTCGAGCGCCCCGTCGAAGACCAGCGGCACCATCGCCGCCAACCGGTCGACCGCCCCCGAGACCTCCGCCAGCGCCTCGTCCGACAGCGGCACCGGCTCACGCAGCACCCGGGCCGGCCCCTGCACCACAAGGTCCACCGGATACGACCACTCCGCCGACAGCTTCTGCAGCGCAGCCCGCACCCCGCGCACCTCATCCTCGAAGTCCGCCCTGGGAGCCGGAACCTGCCTGCCCGCCGCCTCCACCAACGCATCCAGCACCACACCCGCATACCGCGCCGGCGGCGCCACATCACCCGGATGCTTGCCCTTACGGCCCCGCACCACCTGACCGATCCCGTCGAGAATCGAGTCCCGCCACTTCTTCCCCTCCGACACCCGCTGCGGACCCGCCACCACCCTCAGATGCAACTCGAACAACCGCTGTACATGCTCACCCAACTCCGGCAGCCGGAAAGCATCCGCCAGACGTCCGAACACACCCGTCCGCGCCACCTCCCCCCGCACCACCGCCACATCCGCAAACCCGAACCGCACCAACTCCACCCATGCACTCGCCACCGTCTCCAACCGCGCCGACACCCTGTCGGAGGGGTCGTCCGAGATCGCATTCACCATCACCGCATGAGCGAACGACGGCTTCAACAACTCCGCCTGAACCTCACGAACCAACCTCAGCGCCTTGTCCCGTACCTTCGCGGCGAAGGCCGACGGGTCGACCGTCAGGTGACGCATCTGTCCGATCTGAGTGATCATCAACATCAACCGGTACGGTGGCGTCACGCCGGTCACCACTCGCTCGCGCGCCAGATCCCCGGTCAACTGCCCCAGCCGGTCGATGACCTGTTCTGATGTGGCACCGGTCAAGGCTGTCTCAGCGATTGCCCACCGGATGTCGCCCTCGCCACCGTCGTTGACGGCGTGCGTGACCCGCATCGCCGGGTCCTGGCTGTTCGCCGTCGCCGTCTGCCGAACGTCCTCTGCCCCGGCGAAGTACTTCTCTGCCCCAGAGATGTCCCGGCGGGTGAACTCGGCAACCCGATTGTGCTCGTAGACGGCCAGGGACTTCCGGGCATAGACGGAGTGCGGGCCGCTCTGCACCATCAAAAGCTTCAACTCGGCGACCAGGAATTTGTTAGCGACACTCTGCCAACTGGAGTCGAAAATCTCCCTCTCCGGATCGTCCGGGTGGTTCACCAGCGACGTCACCGCCCGAACAGCGTCACTGCCGTCCTTCGAGACCACCGCGAACCTTCCGGGCGCGCTCTGGATCTCATCAGCCAGCTCCAGCGCCGTGTTCGCGAAGGCCACCGCCTCCTTGTACGGCAGATAACCCAGATCACGCGCCTGCCAGACCTGCCTCCCCAGCGCCACGGCATCACCCATGGCGCGCAGCTTGGACAGCTGCGCCGTCGGCACCGTGAACCGGCCGCTCAACTGCTCGATGTCCTGGCGGACGCGCGCGATCCGCTCACCCGTCTCCCCCGCCCACACCGTGTTGCGGTCGTCTCCCGGCGCGCTCTGCCGCTGCGCCCCGTTCTGGCCCTGTACTTCGTTCAACCGCTTCTGCTCGGCGGTGAGGAAGTCGAGTCGCTCCCTGACAGCGGCGACGGCGGTGGACGCACCGGCCGAGCCGATTGCGTACCGGATGTCGCTCAGCCACATCCGCTGCTCGGTCTCGTGCCGGGACTTCAGCGAAAGCCGGCCGAGTTCCGCCGAGAGGCCTTCTGCCGACAGTTCCCCGGTCTCCAGTAGCGCGATACCACTGGTTGACAGCACCTGCAGGTGCTGGTCGTAGACGCTGCGCGCCACCGATGCCTTCTGCCGCGCCACCATCATCCCGCTGTGCAGAACCGCCAGCCATCGGCTGAACCCCACGGGCCAGGCCTCCGCACCCGCCCAGTCCGTACTGAGCCCCTGCAGACCGGCCAGTGCCCGCACCACATCGTCCGCATGACCCTGGAAGTCCGCCCCTGCCTGCTGTTGCGCGGTGATCGCCGCACGGAGCGCCGCGAGGGCGGCACCCACCTCTGCCACGCCGAGCCGCCCGCCCGCCGCCGTCAACCTGTCCGCCGACACCACCGCCTCCAGCGTCAGCAACGACTCCACCAGCAACCCCTGCTGACCCTTCGCCAGCCGCCGCGCACGCGCCAGCGCATCGGCCACCTCACTGAGCAACTTGCCGAAGGACAGCGAACCCGCGGCCACCGCCTGCCGACCCACGTCCCACAGCTGACCCGCCCGGGCGCTGACCTGATCCGCTCTCTTTGGCTGCCACACAATCTCCGACAGCATCACCCCACCAGCCGGCTGTACCGTCTCCCCAGCCTCGGCCACCTCGACCGCCGATGCGGCGGGCATGGTCTCGGCAGGTGCCTGCACTGCCGTCGTACGCACCCACGGATTCGGCTCGGTCGTGAGGGCCGGGCCGGGCTCCCGGTACAGCGGGAACACCGACTTGATCTCTCCGGCCACCACGAAGCCTGCCAGCCAGTTCCCATGCACGTCCGTCCCCACGAACCTTTTGAGCAGCGAGTCCACCCCGGCTTGCGCCGAGTTGAATCCACCTGCAAAGTTCGCCTCACCCGCCCGAACGGCGTTCCGGTACGCCTGCGCCGCACTGCTTCGGATCTGGTCCCAGCTCAGATGCGTGGGAAAGAACGCGCTCAGCTTGGCCACCGGGTCGCCCACCAGCGGTCGGTACTCCACCATCGCGTCGAACACCCCGTTCGGCAGCGGTGCAAGCTGCGACCCGGCTACCAGGCCCACCCGTGACAACGAGCCGCCGTCCCGGATCTGAATCTTCCCGTCCTCGCCGAGCTGATGGCCGCCCGACAACCGGGCCATCGGCACGCCCGAGAACGGGTTTGTCGTCACCTTCAGGCCGAACGTCTGAATGTGCTCCCGGAACTGCTCCGGATCGCCGAAGCTGACCCAGATGTCCTCGTCCCGCACCGCCGACCCGGTCGCGACCGGTTGGGGCCCGCCCGTTGCCTTCTTCCTCGGCATCCACTGCACGAGGCTCTCGACCGCCGGCACGGCCCGGTACGGGCTCACCTCGAACCAGTCACCGCTCAGCAGTGCCGGGATCTGCTCCCGCACTGCCACCAGCAGATCAGGCCCGAGCCCGACCGGCTCGCCGCCACCGGCAGGCATCAGGGTGAACCCGCCCGGAAGGGAGTTGCCGGGTGTGGGCAGCCCGTTCCCGTCGAAGGTGTAGCGCAAGGTCAGCACCGAACCGTTCGGCATGGTGAACACCGGGGCGTCCGCGCTCACCAGGTGCAGCCCCGGTGCCAGCTCCCGGATCACCTCCGCCGCCGGGCGGCCTCCGGCCACCACGCTGTTCACGTCACACCCGACGAACACCAGCAGCCGGCCGTCCGCCAGTGCCTTCGGCGCGATCACCTCCCGGTAGAACTCCGCCGCGCCCAACGCCCGGTTGCCCACCACGAACCGCCCGGCACCGTCCGTGTGGACGTGCACCACCAGCGCGTTCTTTACCTTCGGGAACCCGAACGCCGCCTGCAGCTGCGCCCGCCCGTCGTCGACGAACCCAGCCAGGCCCTTCGCCGGCACGAAGAGCCCCGACGGTGTGGGCATCGGCTTCCCGGGCACCGACGACTCCAGCTCCGCCAACGCCACCTCGAAGCGGTACACCTCGGCGAGTCTGTCGGACTGCTGCAGCAGTCGCACCTCCTGGATCCCGAAGCCCTCCAGGTCGGCCGACTCCGATTCACCTGCGGTCATCGACACGCGGCGCGCCGCCAGCTGCGCCGCCGCCTCCGCCCTCTGTTGCCCGCCCGCCAGCTCGGTGTTCAGCGTTCGCAGGAACTCGGTCACACCGTGGGTGTCGGGGGCTGTCCCGAGCAGGGCCTGTAGGACGGCGGGGCCGTTCGGGCCAGTTAGCTCCGCTGGCGACGCAACCACACCAGCCGGACCTTGGATCGAGCTTTCTCCAGTTGGTTGCTGAAAACTCCGATCGTCGGGGGCATTTATCAGTGTGCTGTCGCTCTGACGCAGAGCTGTGCCGGTGTAGGTGGCGGGTGGCTGGGCGGTGCTCGTGTTGTCGGTGGCGTTGTGGGTGTGGGTGTCGGTGGTGGTGGCGTCGTTCCAGTGTCCGGTGCCGGGGATGTAGGTGTTGTCGGCGTCCAGCGGGATGGCCCAGATCCGGGTGGCGTCCGGGTAGAGCGGCTGCTCGCCCGGTGCCCATACCGACCGCTGGGCGTCGACCCAGACCAGGCCGGTACCGGGCACGTTCACCAGGTTCCAGATGTGTCCGGAGCCGTTGCGTCCCGCACCGAAGACGATCGCGGCCGCGCCCGCGCCCGCGGCCTCCACCCGCGCCGCGACCTCCTCCAGACCCTCCCGCCCCGCACCCATGAACTCCGCCGCGTACCC
>NZ_BPRL01000128.1:0-5681 GCF_045862635.1 Kitasatospora sp. NE20-6 | reverse complement strand
GAACCGGGCATGGAACCCGGCTATCCCCTCGGACCACGACTCGACCTGCTCAACCGTCACCCCATAGGCACACAGTCAGACCAACGAGCGTCCACACCCACAGTCACGCCCAGATGCGGTTGCAGTATTAATCCGGTGCGGTGCCACGACGGGAAGAGCAGTGGGTCTGACCGGTGCATCGTGCACGGCGTTGAACAAGGTGGGCGCCGCACCACGTGGAGCGCGCTCGGTGCCAGGGGGCGCCCTCAACGGGAGGAGATGTGTTGCGCTGGAAGTCATCGCCCGCGATGAAGTACGCCCGCCGCGCCGGCGGTGTCGTGATCCTGACCGCAGGTCTGCTCTACCTGGCCGGTCCCATGAGCCCGGTCCCGTCCCACCAAAGCTACGGTGGACGGTACTACCGGATCGGTGAGTGCGACGCGGAGGGCCGCCGAGTGGTCTCGCACCGGAGCGAGATCTACGGCGGGTACCGCTGTGAGGCGCACTGGTACTGGGACATCCTCTGGTTGGAGAAGAACAGGTTCGAGACCGCGTGTGCCGCGCGGCCATCCGAGTGTGGTGTCCGGCGGTAGCTGCCGTCTCCACGTCGGTCACCTGGATGCGGTGGATCAGCGCGGCGGTCGGGTTGCGCAGCAATCCGATGATCGTGCCGATCGAGGTCTTCGGCATGGCCGAAGTGTCTTGACCGGCGTGGCTCGAGTGGTGGGGTCGTTGCTGTGGTGGGGTGCTGGGCATGGTCGGGCCGATCACAGGTCGCGGTGGGCGGTGAGGTGGAGGAGTTCCAGGAGCCCGGTGCGGACGTCGTGGGAGAGGTCGAGCACGTCGAGGTGCTGCTCGGCTCGCCGAACGGCTTCGGCGGCGTGATGTTCGGTGAACTCGCGGTCTCCGCAGTCCTCGATGAGGCGTGCGAGGTGGATCAGTTCGTCCGTATCGGGTCGATGCGTGCGCCGGTAGTGGTCCGCCAGGGCAGGCCGTTCTGCGTAATTACCAGTTTTGCGGTATTTTATTACAGATTCGGCCACCCCCGGACATGCGTGGTGGCTGCCGGCCAGCAGCGTGTTCCCGGCAGGAAGATCCCGCTGCTGAGGAACTCTCCAGTGATGTCAGGCCGAGTCCTCGGGGCGGACGGGACGCCGCGAGCCCGATGTGAACGGACGGGCGCGGAGCCCGGAAGTGGCGCAGGGCTGCCCGGCGTCATGGGATCGCCAGGCAGCCCTCGACTGCCGATTGCGCACTCGCCGGCAGCTCCCCCGGCAGGGTGGGTTCGGGCGGCATTCGCCGCCGACCCCGGCCGGGTGACAGACAGCCCCTACGCCGCCTGTACGGAGAAGAACGTGAGCCGGTGCCATGCCGGTTCATCATCACCATATCGGGACGGTCGGCAGCAGTGGAGAAAGCCGTTACAGGGCAGGAAGGTTCGCGCCTGTCGATCGATTGAACCGGCTGCTGCCTCCCATCCGTGGAGTTAAGTGGTGACGCGGGTGTATTTGAGGCCCGATCGGACCCGCGTCACCTCTGGAGCCGCCGTGCTCCATCCCTTGGGAAGCCGGGCCGGTAGCGGTACCCCCGTGGCCGGCCCGGTCGAGGGTTGCATTCGGGTGACGCGGTCTTCGGGGGTCACCCCGGATACGGCCTCGGAACCTGGCCCCGAGCGGCCCGGCGCTGTCCGTAGCCTCCTTGGTCTCTGCCTTCGCGGGGACGTCGACGTCCCATGGCACCGCGCCCAGGCCGTGCCGTCGGACGTCCGGGCGAGAGCCTTACCAGTCAGCCCGCGGGACGGGCCGTCTCCCCTTTGACCTGTGAAGTCCCGGACCGATCAAACGGATGAGCAGCTCGCTTCAGCGTCGACGAGCCTTTCCCGCAGTCGATTCACTGGACAAGGAGTTGTGCATGCACGTTCACGCGACTCGACCCGGGCTGGCTCCGCTGGCCCCGTCCGCACCCGTGATACCGAGCACCGTGCCCATCCGGCGCCGGTAGGCGTAACCCGCGCCATGCTGTTGCTTGTCGCCCCAACGGCCCACGTGCGGACGGCCAGGCTGTTCACCGAGAGTGCTCTGACTTGCTGAAGGCTCTGTCCGGAGATCGGGCGACCGCCGTATTAATCGTTGGCGAACTCTCTGCCAACACGGTGATTCATGGCGGCGCCGACCTGACACTCCATCCCTGATCTTGCAGGGTATCCCCGCCTTTACCTGCGTTCCGCGTAATTCAGGGGCTCTGGAGTTCCTGCCGCGTCGAAGGTGCAGGGCTTGATCAAGTTCCCTGGGTGTCGGGGTTGTTGCAGATGCCCAGGAGTGGGAGGGCTCGTTCGGGATGGTCTCGGATTGCCCGGGTGGTCTTGGCGATGTTGGTGGCTCCGAGGCTCTTGAGCAGGCCGATGGCGAGATTGCGGAAGCTGGCCATGGCTCGGGGGCCGGTGCCGGTGTGGAGGTTGGAGGCGTCCTCGGCGAAGGTCACGTCTCTGACGTGGTGCAGGGCTTCCACGGTCCAGTGGCCGCGGATTGCTGTGGCGAGTTCTGCCGCAGTGGTCTGGTGGGCATCGAGGCTGGTGACGGCGTAGACCGTTTCGCGGGTCTCGCGTCTGCCGCTCTGCTTGCGGCGTCTGTGGACACGCAGGGCCAGTCGGGCGTGGGGGAAGGCGATCCCGCCGAGTTCGTCCGCGATGCCGCAGGTCTTGATCGAGCGGGACTCGCTGCGGCCGTGCCCGGTGCAGGAGGCGGTGTGCTGGACGGCGACGTCGGACCAGGGCAGGGCGGCGAGCTGTCGGTGGGCGGTGGGCTGGTTGCGTTTGATCATGGCGATGTAGTGGGCGTTCCTGGTCTCGACCAGCCAGGTGACGTTCGCCTGGACCGAGTGCAGGGCGTCGAAGGTGACCAGGGCCCCGCTCAGGTCCAGCCCTTCGAGCAGCGGACGGAAGTGCGCGGTCTCGTTCGTCTTCGCTCCGACCTCGGCCTGGGCGAGGGTCAGGGACCGGTGGTGGGTGACTGCGGAGAGCAGGTGCCTGCGGCCGGCGGACAGACGGGCCGTTCCCCTCAGCGACTTGCCGTCGACGGCGATCACCCGCCGTCGCCCGCAAGCCGGTCCCGCACCGTTCCGGTCGGCGAGGTAGGCGCCAACGGCCCGGTCCAAGGCGTCGCCGTCAACAGCCCTCAGGACACGGCCGATCGTGGTCCGCGAAGGAGAGCGGCGCCAACGCAGCGGATGCGGTCGGACTCCGACGGCCGTCAGCACGCTGTCCGGGGCCCGCTCCGCCCACTCCGCGATCTCATCGACGCTCCTGGCCCCCGACACAGCCGCGCAGGCACAGACGAGGAGGATCGCGGTCAGCGGGTGCCAACGGCCCCGCCTAGACCGCGGGTCGGGCACCCGGTCCAGGAAGGACCGCAGGTCAGCGGCGTGTCCGAGGTCCAGCGGACCCAGCTTCGCCAGCACCGGCGGGATGAGGGAGGATGCAACGGCAGGCACGGGCCACCTCATGATCGTTGAGCTTCGACACCCCAATGATCACGAAGCCCGTGCCTGCTCCGCTATGCACCCCGACCGGCCGCGGACCGACAAACCACCCGCCCCCGGAACTTGATCAAGCCCTGTCGAAGGTGCAGGTCAGCGGGTTGGGGGCTGGTGACGCGGGCGGATTCGCCTAGAGACGCGATTTTGCGGATTCGCCTGCGCTGAACTGGAGTTGGTCCGTAGGGTCTGGAGTCGTGTACGTGAAGACGACGAAGCGGGAGAACAAGTCCGGCACGGTCCGGTACCTGCACCTGGCCCACAACGAGTGGGATCCGGTGAAGGGCCGGGCGGTCCCGAAGGTCCTGTTCACGTTCGGCCGTGAGGACGACCTCGACCGGGACGCGGTGAAGCGCCTGGTCGCGTCTCTATCGAGGCTGCTGGAGCCGGGTGAGGCACTGGCGTCGACGGCGGCGGGTGACCTGGAGTTCGTCTCGTCGGTCCCGTTCGGCGGCACCTACGTCCTCGATCATCTCTGGCGGCGGCTGAGGATCGACCGGATCGTCGGGCAGGTCGGGCAGCCCAAACGGGGCCGGCGCCGGGACATGTCGGTGACCGAGCGGGTGCTGTTCTCCCTGGTCGCAAACCGGGCCCTGACGCCGTCGTCGAAGCTGGCCGCCGCGGACTGGGTCACGCACGACGTGCATGTCCAGGGCCTGCCGGCCACCGATGACAACGCCTGCTACCGGGCGATGGACTGGCTCCACGAGGTGACCGACGACCTGGAGAAGCGGGTGTTCGACGAGGTCGCGAACCTCCTCAACCTCGAGGTCGACCTGCTGTTCTTCGACACCACCAGCACCTACTTCGAGCTGGAGGAAGCCGACGAACCCGCCGCCCGCGACGACAGGGGACGCCTCCTGACGGACGATCACCCAATCGCCGAAGAGGACGGCGCGCCCGCCGGCCAAGCCGGGTTCCGCACCTTCGGCAAGTCGAAGGACTCCCGCGACGACCTGCCGCAGATCGTGATCGGGATGGCCGTCACGCGGGACGGGATCCCGGTCCGCGTCTGGTCCTGGCCCGGCAACACCGGTGACCAGAAGGTGATCCGGCAGGTCAAGGACGACATGCGGGACTGGACCCTGAGCAAGATCGTGTGGGTCACCGACCGGGGATTCTCCAGCGAACGCAACCGTCGCCACCTCCGCCAGGGCGACCACGCCTACATCGTCGGCGAGAAACTCCGCTCCGGCAGCCCGGAAGTGAAGGCCGCCCTGTCCCGCCAGGGCCGCTACGGCGAGATCGCCGGGAACATGCGGGTCAAAGAGGTACGGATCTCGGAGACCGAACGGTTCGTCATCTGTCACAACCCCGAAGCCGCCACCCGTGACCAGCACATACGCGAACAGCTCGTCGCCCGGCTCACGGCCCTGATCGAAGACACCGACAAGCTCAGCGACTTCAAGCGCGGCGAACTCCGCGGCAAGCTCGCCGACAAGCCCGGCCTCAACCGCTACCTCCGCACCACCCCGGCCGGCAAGCTCCGCATCGACACCGCGAAGATCAAGACCGAGGAGAACCTCGACGGCAAGTACCTGCTGAGATACTCCGACCCGCACCTGTCGGCCGAGGACATCGCCCTCGGCTACAAGCAGCTCCTCGAAGTCGAGCGGGGCTGGCGGGACATGAAACAGATCATCGACCTGCGGCCCGTCTATCACCGGCTCGAGGAACGGATACGCGCACACGTCGTCCTCTGCTGGCTCGCCCTGCTGCTGATCCGCATCGTCGAGACGACCACCGACGAGACCTGGACGACCATCCGTCGCGAGCTCGACCGGCTCCACCTCGGCACGTTCACCGGCCCCACCGGCCTGTTCCGCCAGGTCACCACCCTCACCAAGCCCCAGACCGACCTCCTGGCCAAGCTCGGCATCCCCACACCGAAGCAGATCATCGCCCTCGAACCCGCACCCCGCTGACCTGCACGAACACCAGCGCCTAGAGAAACGACTCTCAGGCGCCGTCACCCACGTCCACGCAGGTCAGACCCCAGATTCGTGACTCCAGGCCGCTGAATTACGCGGAACGCAGGCTTTAGTACTGCAACCGCATCTGGGCGTGACTGTGGGTGTGGACGCTCGTTGGTCTGACTGTGTGCCTATGGGGTGACGGTTGAGCAGGTCGAGTCGTGGTCCGAGGGGATAGCCGGGTTCCATGCCCGGTTC
>NZ_BPRL01000127.1:0-5928 GCF_045862635.1 Kitasatospora sp. NE20-6 | reverse complement strand
GACGTCCCCGGTGCGCGCCTTCTCGTCCATCTCCTCCAGCAGCTGGTCGAGCCGCCGGAGGTGCTCCCCGGTCATCCGCGGCACGGCGATCCCGACCGCGAGCGACTCCAGGCCGATCCGCATGGCGTACAGCTCGTCGAGGTCCTCGTCACTGAAGGCCGTCACCCGGGCACGGTGCTGGGACTCCTGCTGGACGAAGCCCTCGCGCTGCAGGATCCTGAGCGCCTCCCGCAGGGGGCCGCGGCTCACCCCGAGCTGCCGGGCGAGTTCGACCTGCGACAGCGGATCGCCGGCACGCAGCTCGCCGTGCATGATCGCGCGCCGCAGCGCGTGGTGAGCCCGGCTCACCTCGTCGGGGTGGGCGGTCCTGTCCGTCACCCCAGCTGACTGTGCTGTCATCGCATGTCGGCCTTTCACGTTTTCCCACAGGGCGTTCCGGCGGTCCGCAGGACCGCACGGACGGGCTGCACGCACCACCGTATCCGACGCCGACCCCGAACCTGCCGACACTTCCGGGACGGCCCCGACCCGACCGGGGCCGCGTCCCGGCCCGGAACGCCCACCCCAGGCAGGGGAGGACGACCCGACCCCTTCGGGGCGGCGGCGAAGTGTTGACATTTCTCGGGAGGCAGGGACCGGGTGCACCACGACCCGGGACGAGGAGTCCCGGGTCGTGGTGCACGGCCTACGGCCTTGGGAGCAGCTGGGCGCGATCCCCGTCGGACGGCCGGTGCCCGACGGTCGGTGCCCGACGATCTGCGTCCGACCGTCAGTGCCGGACGCCGGCGGCGGTCTCCGACCGGCGGTCGTTGCCCACCACGGCGTTGCGCACCGTGCCCAGGCGTTCCACCTCGACCTCGACCGTGTCGCCCGGCTGCAGCAGCCGCGGGGGCGTGCGGGCGTAGCCGACTCCCGCCGGTGTGCCGGTCGCGAGGAGGTCGCCGGGCCGCAGCGTCAGGGTGTGGGAGATCAGGGAGAGGGTCTCCCCCACCGGGTAGATCATCCGGTCGGTGCGGGCGTCCTGCACGGTCTCGCCGTTGACGCGGGTCCGGAGCCGGAGGCCCTGCTTCAGGTCGCCGACCTCCGCCGCGGGAACGATCGGGCCGATCGGGCCGGAGCGGTCCCCGTTCTTGCCCAGGGTCCACTGGGAGGTCAGCTTCTGCGCCCGGCGCGAGGTCAGGTCGTTGAAGGCGGAGTAGCCGAGGACGGAGGCCAGTGCTTCCTCGGGGGTGGCGTCGACGAGCGGGGCGCCGACCCAGGCGACGACCTCGCCCTCCCAGTCCAGTCCGTCCTCGTTGGAGGGCACGGGGACCTCGGCCCCGTCCACGGTCAGGGACTGGGTCCACCGGGCGAACAGCGTCGGGTACGGCGGCAGTTCCTGGTCGCGGAAACTGCCTTCCGCGGCGTGGTCCGAGTAGTTGAGACCGATGCAGAAGACGCGCGCGTCGGGGAGCACGGGGGGAACCCGCTCGACCGAGGCGGTGGAGAGCGTCGGGCCGGCGGGCGGCCTGGAGAGATGCCCCGCCGGGTCGGCCCAGAAGTCCGCGAGTGAGGCGATGACGGTGACTTCGTCGCCTCGGTCGGACAGGGCCGCGACCTCCACGGTGGAGTCGGTGCGTGATCGCCTGACGCCCACAATTTTCACTGGGTGTCCCTTTCCGGTCCCGGGGCTCGCCCCGGGACCTCTTCTTACGTCGATGGCTGGTCCGGCACAGGCGGTCGCGCCTGTCAGATGATGTCGTCCGCGGCGTGCGGGCCGGTGTGGTCGTGTTCGAGGTGGTGCCGCATCAACAGGTCGGCGCCGAAGTCGTTGGAGGGGTCGCGCCAGACGCTGTGCACGTGGTTGGCGTCGTCCTCGGCGTTGTCGAACTCGACGAGGGTGACCGGGCCCTGGATCCGGAAGTAGTGCGGCAGTTCGATCGACGTGCCGCCGGCCCAGGCGAAGTGCAGGCCCTCGACCCCGCCGGCGGCCGCGATGCGGTCCATCTCGAAGCCGACCAGGCCGGGACGGGCCCGCTCGACGAACCGGGCGAGCAGGTCGTCGAAGTGGCTGCGCTGGACGGCCGAGAGGTCGCCGGCGCGGATGCCGCGCGGGTGGGCGCGGAAGTACGCCAGGGCCTTGCGGTCCTCGTCGGTGATCATCGCGTCGCGGCGGCCCACGCCGTGGTAGGCGGGGTGCTCGACCTCGCCGACGGTCTCGACGGTGCGGGTGACGAAGTCCGCCGGCGGCCTGGAGTGGATGACCGCCTCCTTCTGCTGGGCGCCGGTGAGGCTGTCCAGCAGGACGAACGCCGCGTCCTCCTCCTCGCCGAGGATCCGGAAGGGGCCGAAGCGGGCGGGTTCGGCGCCGAGCAGGAACGGGGTGGCGTTGACCAGGTCGCCGTCGACGACGGTGACGTTGACCGACAGGTGGTGGCCGACCAGCCGCCAGCCCCACGTGCTGTCCGGCTGCGGCTGGCCGAAGAAGCTGAGGAAGTAGCCGCGGGCGTCGCGGAAGGCCGCCGCGACGTGACCGAACAGCGGCTGGTTGAGCTCGCGGAGCACGTGCTCGTTGGCCATCACCTGGACCACCCGGGCGTACGCCGGGATCGACATCGACTCGGCGATCAGCCGGTGCGCCAGGACCTCCTGGTGGCGGTCGAGCTCTCCGAGCGGGAGGCCGTGCCGCCCGGACTCGGGCAGGAAGTTCCAGTGCGTCCGGCCGGGGTCCGTGTGGGGCAGCAGCACCCGTGCGCGCTGGTCGGCGGTCAGGGCGTCGAACAGCGCCATCGCCGCGAACGTGATCAGCGTCGCGTCGAACGAACCTGCCCGGCGCGGCCGGTGCGCCTCCGGGAGCTCACCGTGCGCGTGGGGGTGCGGCGTCGCCGTCATGACGTTCCTCCTTGGTTCACTCGTGAAAGGGCCCGGTCCTGTGCGGTCGGCCGGAGGGCCTGGCGCAGGTGGGAGACGAAGCGGGGGATGTCGGTGTGCCCGCCGGCGGCGAACACGTAGCAGTCCGGCCGGGCGAGGAACGCCTCGCACCCGTGCTCGGTGAACCAGCGCCCGTAGGCACCGTCGAGGTCCCGGACGGAGCCCCCGCCGGACACGTCGGCGATCACGCCGCCTATCCGCCGGAACCAGGACAGGTCCTCGTCGCCCAGCAGTGCGGCGGGATCCCCGGTACGGCTGATCAGCTGCCAGCCGCCGCCGACGACGTCGTCGAACAGGCCCTCCCGGTCGCCGGCCCGGACGCGTCCCTGCGGGGCCAGCCGCCCGTCGGCGCCCCGGCTCGGGAGCGTCAGCGACGGCTCGCCCAGCCGGGGGTGCGGCGGTTCCTGGGTGGCGGCGCCGGGATCGGCCGAACGCCGCTTCATCCCGGCGTCCCGGACGGCCGCCCGCGCGGGGTCGAGCTCGCAGATGACCCGGCCGGCGGCCACCGCCTCGTCGATGATCTCCCGGACGTGTCCGGCGCGTTCCGGCCCGTACGTGTCGAGCACGGACGGCGACGCGAGCCCGCCGTGCACCAGGCCCAGCCGCCAGGTCAGCGCCCGGGCGTCCCGCAGGCCCGCGCACAGCCCCTGCCCGAGGAAGGGAGGCATGAGATGGGCCGCGTCACCCGCCAGGAAGACGTTCCCCTCACGCCAGGTGTGCGCCCACCGCCCGCGGAACGTGTAGACGGCGTGCCGCTCCAGCCGGGCCGTCTCCGGTGTCACGCCCCAGGGCTCCATGAGCCGCCAGGCCGTGCTGTCCAGGCCGAGCTCCTCGACGGTCGTGTCCGCCCGGCGCATGAACTCGAACCGCCGCCGCCCCGGGCCGCTGTTGACCGCGGTCGCCGGCTGCGCCGGGTCGCAGTACTGGGTGACGAAGGCGCTCCAGTCCTCCTCGACCAGCGGCTGGTAGTCCACCACCAGCCAGTCGGCCTCGAACCCCGAGTCGCCGACGCCGATGCCCAGCCGGGAGCGGACGGGACTGTTGGCCCCGTCCGCGCCGACCAGCCACCTCGACCGGACCTGCACGGTCTCGGCCGGACGGCCGGTGGGCGCGATCCGGACGGACACGCCCTCCTGGTCCTGGTCCAGCTCCAGGAAGGTCCATCCGCGGTGGACCTCCACGCCCGGCGTCGAGACCGCCAGGTCCTCCAGGACGGCCTCCAGGTCGGGCTGGTAGAAGCCGTTGGTGTTCGCCCATCCCGACTCGGCGGGCCTGTTCCAGTCGATGGCCCGCAGGAGTTCGCCCTCGCCGTTGCGGAACTCGTACCCGCCCCGCTCGCCCTGGGAGGGCTCGAACAGGTCGGCGTGCTCGGCCATCAGGCCCGCGGCCTGGAGGATGCGGAGCGCCTCGTGGTCGATGGTGCACGCCCGCGGCAGCGGGTACCGCTGCGGCTGGCGCTCCACGACGGACACCTGCAGGCCGGCCTGCCCGAGGAGGACGGCGGTCAGCAGCCCGACAGGGCCGCCGCCGACGACCAGGCAGTCGACCGCCGGCCGGGGAGCGGCGGCGGGGCCGGGATCCGGTCGCGTCGTCATGCGTCCTGCTCCCCCGCGCCGGAGGTGTCCGCAGCGGTGGCCGACCCGTCGGCGGTCGCCCCGGGGTCGGGCGGTGCGGGGGTGTGGGTCACGGTCGTGTGCTCCCGTCGGATCGGGGTGGGACGTGGACGGTCTGCGCCTTCGGGCAGGACCACGCACTTGGCGTGCGGCGAGGCGGCCTGTGCGCGCCACGCCGAAGGAAGTTCGTCGAGCGGGAAGGTCCGGACCCCGACCTGCAGCTCGTCGCGGGCCAGGGCGCTCCACAGCCAGGTCAGCGCCGCCCGCTTGTCCCGCAGCGGGGTGTGCAGGCCCGCGAAGCCGGACAGGGTGAGCTGCCTGCCGCGCAGCAGCCCGGCCGGAATCCGCGCGGTCGCGCCGGCCGGGTTGCCGATGTTGACCACCCGCGCCCGCGGCGCGCACACCTGCAGCGCCGCCTCCAGCGGCACCCCGTACACACCGTCGAGGACGACGTCCACCGGCCCGGCCGCCTCCAGCAGACGGGCCGCCAGCTCCTCGGCGCCCTCGTCGGCACGCAGGTCGACGACGGCGTCCGCGCCCAGGGCGAGCAGGCCTTCCAGTGCCGCGCGGTCGCGGGCGACGCCGACCACCCGGCCGGCCCCGTGCCCGCGCGCCACCTGGATCGCGAACCGTCCGACCGCACCGGTGGCTCCCAGCACCAGCACCGTCTCCCCCGGACGCAGGGCGGCGACCTCGACCAGCGGCATGAACGCCGCCGTGCCGGAGTTGCCGACCGCCGCGGCCAGCACGGGGTCGAGGCCCTCGGGCAGGGGCAGCAGGTCGTCGTCGTCGACGAGCACCCGTGCGGCGAGGGCGCCCGGGGTGTCCGGCGAGGCGTGGCACTCGGCGTAGACCCAGGAGCCGGGCGCGTGGCGGTCGGATTCGAGCACCACGCCCACGCACTCGCTGCCCGGCACGTAGGGGTCCTCGTGACGGGCCGAATGGAACGTCCCGGAGGCGATGACCAGGTCCAGCGGGTTCAGCGGCGCCGCGACCACGGACACGAGCGTGGTGCCGGGCGTCCGCGGCGGCAGCACCACCGGGCCCAGCCGCGGCTCGGCGCCGGGAGCGTCGACGATCGCCGCCTGGATCCCGTCGTGCACGTCGGATGTTCCTTCACGCAGCATGATCTCTACTTTCAAGGTCGGGGCACTGACGTCGCCGGTCCTGACCACCGGACGCCCGGCGCGGCGCCTTGCCGGGGGTGACGTCGTCGACGGGCCTGCGGGACGGCGGTGAGCGGTCGGCGGTCGTCCTGGGACACCGGCCCGCCCCTCTGCTCAGATGCCGGCCAGGCTGCGGAAGCGGCTGGCGTGGAAGACGAGCGGGGAGGTGTCCGGGGCCGCACTGAGGCCGTGGATGCGCAGCAGCACGATGTCGTGGTCGCCGAAGGGGACTTCCTCGT
>NZ_BPRL01000126.1:0-6072 GCF_045862635.1 Kitasatospora sp. NE20-6 | reverse complement strand
CCTCACGAAAACGACAAAACGAAGCAGGACCAGGCACGCTGACACACCGACACACCGACCCGACCGGCCCGACCGGACGAACCAGGAACGACGGACAGCAGTACCCCAGAAAGGGAACGACCACCACCAAGACTCCCGTTCACCGATCCACAGCCCATACGGAATTCGATACCTCACAGCCACCACAGGCGTCGCCTTCGGGTGTAGCTCAGGGGTCAGTACCGTCCTCCTGTGTAACTCCCGATCAAGGAAGAACACCTGATGGGTGACGTGATCGCCTCGTTGAGACGGTTGAAGAGGTCCGGCGGGTCGAGTTGACGGCGGACCTGCTGGACGACCAGTTGATCGGGCAACTGGTCGACCGGGCCCGAGCTAGCGGCCTGCAGCTGACCGGTGAGGGCGGGCTGCTGAAGCAACTGACCAGGCGTGGTGGAGTCCGCCCTGGAAGGTGAGATCACCAACCACCTCAGCTACGAGAAGCACGACCGGGCCGGCGCGGGCAGCGGCAATTCCCGCAACTGTGAGTATGGGCGGGTGCTGATCCGCTCGGCGGGCTGACCTGTCCGGTAACTGGCCTCGTGCCTCGGTCCCGATCTGTCGCCTGTCCGGTGCGGTTCAGCGTGTGGTGCCGGACCGGTGCCCGCGTGTCCCGATAGGGCCTCGCGACAGGCGCCGTCACAGTTCTGACCGCGGGCCCGGTCCGGCGCCGGCCACCTGCCCTGATGCCGATCGAGGTGCCTATGACCGCCGCCGTTCTTCCCGTCTTCGCCCTGTCCGTCCAGCCAGAAGCGGTCCTGGGCGTCGACACGCACAAGACGTCCACGTGGCTGCGGTCACCGACCAACTCGGCCGTGTCATGGGCAGTTCCTCGGTTCCGGCGACAGCTTCGGGCTACGCCGAGTTGCTGGGCTGGGCAAGGGAGTTCGGCGAGGTCCGGCGGGCCGGCGCCGAGAGGACGGGTTCGTATGGAGCCGGACTGACCCGGTTCCTGCGAGACCAGGAGGTCGAGGTGACAGAGGTCAACCGGCCCGACCGGGCCAAGCGCTGCCTGCGTGGCAAGAGCGACACCGTCGACGCGGATGAACCGTTCCGACTTTCCTGCCGGTGGTTTGTTGGCCGGTGATCAGTTGGCCACTGGTTCTGTGTCAGCGTAGTGGGCTGCCTCGTACTCGGTGGGGCTGATCATGCCCAGGCTCGAGTGTAGTCGGCGGTTGTTGTACCACTCGACCCACGCGGCGGTGGCGTACTCGACGTCGGAGACCGTTCTCCAGGGTCCGTCGTGGAA
Organism: Kitasatospora sp. NE20-6; assembly: GCF_045862635.1. Lineage (NCBI taxonomy): Bacteria > Bacillati > Actinomycetota > Actinomycetes > Kitasatosporales > Streptomycetaceae > Kitasatospora > Kitasatospora sp. NE20-6. The sequence continues at coordinate 4,787 of NZ_BPRL01000126.1, read as the reverse complement.
GACCTTGGTGCGGATGCACTCGGACTTGTAGAGGCCGTTGATGGTCTCCATCAGCGCATTGTCGTACGCGTCCCCGACACTGCCGATGGAGGGCTGGATGCCCTCGAGGCTCAGGTGTTCGGTGAAGCGCACGCTCGTATGTTGCGACCCGGCATTGCTGTGATGGATCAGCTGGTCCCGGCCGACCGGGGTGCCCTCGTGGGTGCGGCGCCACAGCGCCATCCGCAGTGGCACGTCGACCAGATCGATGTCCCGCCTGATCGAGGCGTGCCAGGCAACGATCCTCTGGGAGAAGCAGTCCACGATGAACGCCACGTAGGTGAAGGACTGGTAGGTGCGCACGTAGGTGAAGTCCGTGACCCACTTGCGGTCCGGGGCCGGAGCGGTGAAGTCCCTGTTCAACAGGTCCGGTGCCCGGGTGTCGGCCGGGTTCGGGATCGTGGTCCCGGGCTTCTTCCCGCGCACGGCGCCGGCCAGGCCGAGGGACCGCATGGCACGGTCGACAGCGCCGAACCCCGCGTGGGGCAGCAGTGTGCGGCGGACGAGGGCCAGCATCTTGCGTCGCCCGTAGAGTCCCTCTGGAGCCAGCACACGCTGCCCCGCCGGGTTCGTGGTGAAGGCCAGCCGGCGGACAGCGTCCTCGACCAGGGCGTCGGTCACGGTCCGGGCCGCGGGCCGGTTCGTGTCCGTGGTCGGGGCACACCAGGCTCGCAAGGTTCGTGCCGCGATCTTCAGCCCCGCGGTGTTCAGGGCGATGAGGATCGACTCGACGGCGTGACCTGCGGCCTTCATCTGGTCGACGAAGGCCACGATCAGCGGTTTCGGGGGTCGAGTTCCCCCGCGAAGAAAATCGTCGCGGACTTGAGCACCTCGTTCACCTCACGCAACCGCTTGTTCTCCGCCCGCAGCCTGCGCAGCTCCTCGCGCTCGTCCGTGCTCACGCCCTGAGCCTGGCTGCTGTCGACCTCGTGCTGGGTGACCCACCGTCGCACCGACTCCCTCGAGACACCGAGTGATTCGGCGACCTGAATGTGCAGCGCACGCTCGGAGGAGTACTCCGCGCGATGCTCCGTCACCAAGCGCACAGCCTGGCTACGAAGCGTTGAGTCAATCTTCCTGGGCATGGCGCCCATCATCTCTGATTAGCTCACAACGGAGCGGCAGAGAAGTCGGAACGGTTCACTCTGAACCTTCAGAAGGCTGCCATCCGTCCTAGCGGATGAGGGACGAGCTGAAGGAGCTTGTCCGTCATAGCCAGGGAGGCACACGGATGAATTCTGCTCTTAAGCGTCTGGTCACGGCCAGCGCGGCGGCCCTCGCGATCAGCACCGCACTGACAGGCACGGCTCAGGCCACTCCCATAGCAGGCACATACGAATTCATCAGCCGTGTCAAGGGCAACTGCCTCGACAGCAACAGCAGCGGTCAGGTCTACGACCTGCCTTGCAACAACGGGAACTACCAGAAGTGGATCCGAGACACCAACGGCACAATCCGCGACGTCGCCACGGGCCGCTGCCTGGACAGCAACACCGCCGGCAACGTGTACACCCTCCCCTGCAACGGAGGGTCGTATCAGTCGTGGTCGTTTCCTGTGAACCAGCTGATTAACGATCAGACGCATCTGCGACTTACCGTCAACGGCACATCCGTCTACACCGCGGCCGACAACGGATCCACTGCGCAGGTCTGGGCCACAAACCATTTCTCTTGAGCATGAACCACCACTGGTCCCGCGGTGAGCCGGGTTGGTGTTCGGCGCAGTGATTCCGCTCTCCTGGCCCACTTGCTCGAACAGCACCACCGCCAGGGCTGTTGCAAAGTCCCGGTGAGGGCATGAGCCCGCAGGTCATAGCGGGGTGAGAGGCGGGAGTTGACCCGTCACGTACGCATCGAAGCTCCAGTTGAACGGGGTGACCTTCCCAAGTCGCCCTGAACTGCTGGAGCTTCGATGTGCCGCCAGTCTGCCACCGTCTGTCTGATCAAGTCGCCCGCCCTGGCCGGTGTGGCGGGATTGTCGCTGGTGGAGCGGTTGCGACTGCTGCCGGATCCGTGTCAGCGGCGCGGTGTGCGTCACCCGTTCGTGGTGGTGGTGCTGGTCGCCGCCTCGGCGGCGGTCGTCGGCGCACGCTCGTACGCGGCCATCGGTCAGTGGTCCGCGAGTGCTCCGCGGTACGCCCTGGCCTGCCTCGACGCCCAGGCCATACGTGTACTGACTGGGTTTACGCGTCACGCCGAGTGCCGCCACGATCCGGCGGGTAATCGCCCTGGCCTGGCAGATTTGATTGGCGCCGATCCCGCAGGATCGGACTCGGTGGTCGTCGACGGCAAGGCCGCCCGAGGCTCCCGTCATGGCCAGGTACCCGCTGCCCACCTGCTCGCCGCGATGACCGGCGACGGCCGCACCGTCACCCAGCTCCGGATCCCCGACAAGACCAATGAGCGGCTCTGTCGGTGATATTGGAATTCTGGCTCTTCTGCTGGATCCGTGTGCGTGTAGGTGAGTTGTCGGCGGGGCAGTTCTGGGTGGTTGCCGCCGAGGCTGAGGGCGTGGTGGTGAACCGTGCTGTAGCTCGATGATCTGCGGTTTTCTGGTCGGACGGGTGTGGTGGCCGGGCCGGGGCAGCCAGCGGACGGTTGGTTCTGTCCGGGAGGTGCATGGTGCCGTCGGTGATTGCTTTGCTCGAGTGCCGTGAAGCGCGGCCGCGTGAAGAGCTTGAGTCCTGGCAGGAGGCGGTGCGGGAGGCCGAGGAGCACGCTGCCGCGGCCCGGCAGCGTGTGGAGCGCGCGCATCGCCGGTGAGGGGTGCTGCGCGCGCTGACCGAGGAGGGTGAAGGCGTCGCACGGTGCGCGGAGAGCGGCCCGGTGACGGTATCGGCGCAGGTCGGAGCGGATGATTTGCCGTCAGTGTCCTTGGGAGGAAGGGCAGTGGCAGTGTCGGTGACCGTGCCGCAGGCAGTGCCTGCGGGGACAGGCGTGGGCGCCGGCCGTGGTAACAAGCTCTGGTCGCTTGACAAGCTCACCCAGGTCGCCGATCTGGGCCACCTTGCTCTATGGCTCCGCTGGAGCCGCTCGCCCGTGCCCGTCCCGATCCCGTCGGCGGTCTGCATCGTCCGCGCCCATGTGCTCCGCCGGACCACCGCCAACCATCAGAACCGATACATGCTCCAACCCGACAACTGAGGCTGAGCCAGGCGTATCGTACGGGGACATGCGTGTCGACGTGCTCCCGGAAGTGCAGCCGGTGCCTCTGCGCGTGGTCGGCGTCGATGCTTCCAGGTGGCGGGGGGAATTCCGGCGGGGAAGCGGGTGCCGAAGCTGACGACGGCCCCGAGGGAGGGGAAGCATCCTCCGCCGCGGTCATCCAGCAGGTGCGGAGCGGTGAGTTCCACTGTGGTACCGGGGTGACATGGCGGTACGCCAGCTGGCCCAGGTTGCCCTCGGGCGAGACCCGGCGTGCGAGGCGTTGGCCGGCGTTGCTGGTCCGCCTCGGCCAGGACACATCGGTGACCTGGCACCCGAACTCGTCGGCGAGGACCTGTGCGAGCTCGGCGCCGATACTCCAGGTCCCGGCCGTTGGCTCTCCGGAGAGGCCGTGCCCTCCGGGGAGCCCAAAAATTTGCGAGCCGTCTTCCAGGACGAGGATGCTGATCGGCCCGGCGACCCAGATCGAGTCACGTGTCCCACTACGCCGCGCTCCTCCGCGTATGGACTCGCCACATCTCGGGGTCGGCTACCGGTCGGGGCGGCTGGGGGAGGGCACCGGTGGTGAACCATGCCCGTACGAGTGCCTCCGGAGGAACGGTGAGGGCAGCTTTTCCGCACGGCCACCACGACGGTCACCCATCGCCCGGACCCAGGACGCGGTGGCTGCGGCCCTTCCGTCGGCGCAGTGCATGGAGTTCTACCGGGAGATGGGTGAGGCCGGCGACGAGACGATCGGTGGTGTGTTGCGGCGCTGGTGGCTGCGGGCCGAGCTGTATGTGGATCCGGAGGGTGACCGCGTCCACGAGGCTGTGCAGTCCGGTACTGAGCCTGGTGTTTTGGCGGCCCCGTTCCTGCGCGGGCTTCCGCCATGGTGAGCGAGTTTCAGGATTCGTGCGAGGACGATCCGGTGGCTCTGTCCCCTGTCGTCCAAGAGCTGCTTGTCGACCTGGCCACGCTGGCCGCTGTCTTCTCCGCCGTGATCGCGTTCCTGGTCGAGATCCGGGAGGACCCGTTTCCCTACCTGGGCCTGCCCGTGCCGTGCCGGGTCGGCATGCACTCCGCATCGTTGGCCCGCGACCTCGGGCTGGTGGAGTACGTGGTGAACGAGGCGATCGACCCGCCGATCATCTACATCTCTCGGGTTCTGCGGGCCGACTGGTGGCGAGTGTCGGCGACGGGGTTGGCGTTGTCTGTCGGCACCGGGCCAGTCGAGGGTCATTGACGGTTGTCTCTCCGGCGCTGACCTGGATGTCCTGCCGGTTCGCCACACATGGGCCGCTTGCGAACTAATGTGACGAGTTTCATAGTTCGTCGCGCTGGGCCGGGCGATGCGGTTATCGTCCATCAAACGCACCGCCGGGCTGCGGCGACGACCGATCACTCAAAGTGTTCCGAACGGTCGCCCACCGCAGCGGATCGGGAGAGTCAGCGATGATCGACGATGAGCGTGGCATCAGTTCGAAGAGCCGCCGGACACCAGACCGGCGCACGTACGTTCTCGACACGAGCGTGCTCCTGGCGGACCCACTCGCCATGAACCGCTTCGAGGAGCACGAGGTCGTCCTGCCGGTGGTCGTGGT
>NZ_BPRL01000125.1:0-6576 GCF_045862635.1 Kitasatospora sp. NE20-6 | reverse complement strand
GCCGGCTGCCGTCGGCGTCGACGACGGCGTCCGTGACGACCAGGGACTCCTGGCTGCCGAGGCCCAGGGTGCGGGCGGCGGACGGGGCGTCCGCACCGGCCTGCGCGATCAGCGCGGCACGCTGCTGTGCCGGGTTCGGCTGCGGGGCGGCCTGCGCCGATCCGGTGCCGACCTGGATCGCGCCGGCGAGGAGGGCCGAGGCGGACAGAGCGGCTCCGGCTGCGAGCTTTCGCTTCACGAACGGTTCCTTCCGGGGGTCTACCGCGGGTGTGCGGCGGCGCCACGTCCCGAGGCGCCGATCGGCGCGAGCTGGGGGCGGAACGGGCGCGGGCATGCAGGCTCCACGGAGTTGCCGGTACGGCCGTGAGGGAGGCGCCGGAGACGTTCCGGGGAGCTGGCCGGAATCATGACGAAGGATCAGGCGCAGGCGAAAGACCAGCTCCCCGCATTGGCGTGGTCTCGCCAATGCGGAACATTTCCCGGACGTCACAGCAGTGCTTCGCCGGAGAAGTCCCTGCGGGTGCGGGGACGGGTGGCCGGTCCCCCCGGCCGGTGGACGCGCGGGGCCTGCGCGAGCGGAATCCGCGGCCGCACCCCCGGGGGCCTGGCGTGATTCCGCCATGTGCGCGGACTTGTGCCGCGAATCGACCGACGCTAGCGGCCGGGAGCCAGGTGGGAGGACCCGGGTGGGCGTGCAGGGAGTCGCTGTGTGCCCGAACCGTCCGTGTGCACTTTCCGGCCGCCGGGGCGGATTTCCGGGCGCGGGACACACGACGGTCGAAGGGTTTCCGGCACGGTTCCGGTCGGCGGGCCAGGAACGGCCGGGGGAATTTCCGGCACGAGAAAGAGACGAATGCCTGAGGCGGCATCCACCGTGCCGGGATCACCGGCGGACCCGTGGGCGGAACACGGGCCGGAATTCGCGGAGAACGGCCGGTGGCACCGGGTGCACGGCACCGCCGTCCGCCACGGACCGGCACGGCACCCCGGATCGCCCTCCTGCTGCTGCATCAGCGCCGCCGGCCCGGAACGTGTCACCCGCTCCTGCCACGGTGCCCCGGCGGCGGACCTCCGGAAAGAGGTCGGCCGAGGGGTGTGACAGCCGCGCAGGCCACGGCGCTGAAGTACGTGACGAGCAGGCGCCGGTACCACGTCCGTCCTGCTGCAACCCGCCGCCCGGTTCGATGTGGAGCAACCACGGTGATCGACCAGAAACCGCTCGTGGACCCTGCGTCCGCCGCGCCGCCACCCGTCTTCGTCGACGGCAGCGGACGCCGCCAGCGCCGGATCCGCCGCGCCGGGCGCCTCCTCGTCGTTCCCGCCGCCGGCTACCTCGCACTGCTGGCGAGCAGCGCGATCGGCGGGCCGACCCTCGACGCCCCGTTCCTGCCGCAGAGCCCGGCCCGCGCCACCCCCGCGCCCACTGCGCCCGCCGGCACCGGCACCACCACCGGACCGACGGCGGACCGCCCCGGGGCGGGCACGCCCGGCACCGCCGCCTCCACCCCCCGCGTCACCGCGACGACCACCCCCACGACCGGGCAGCGGACCGCCACGCCGACCGCGGCCACGGGCCGTCCGGCGACCCCGGCGACCGCCACGGCCGCACCCGGACCGACCCACGGCAAGTCGACCGCCCAACCGGGCCGCCGGCCCACCAAGAGCCCCTGAACGGACCCGGCGGCCCGGGTGCACCAGGCAACCCGGCCTTCCCCGCCGCCATACCCAGGACCATCCGGAGAGCGAACCACCCGTGACCAGCACCACCCGACCCCCAGCGGCCCGCCGCGCCCGCCGCGCAGGCCTGGGCCGCCGCCGCATGGTCCGCCAGGTCCCGCTGCGCACCCACTGGCTGCTTCTCACCGCTCTCGTGCTGACCCTGACCACGGCCCTTCTGCTGCAGGGCTACACCCAGCACATGTACGGCCACGCCGCGGACGGCGCCGCCCCCGCGCAGGGCGCGGCCGCGTCGGTGCCCGAGGAGGTCCGCACCGGGGGACCGGTCGTCGACCCGTCCGGTGACCGGCCGCGCACCGCGAGCCCCGCAGCCGGGACGATCGCCCTGACCTTCGACGACGGCCCCGACCCCGAGTGGACGCCGAAGATCCTCGACGTCCTGCGCCGCCATCACGTGCACGCCACGTTCTTCGTCGTCGGCACCCAGGTCGCCGCCCATCCGGAGCTCGCCCGGCGCATCGTCGCCGAGGGCCACCAGATCGGCATCCACACCTTCACCCACGCCGACCTCGCCGCCGCCCCCGCCTGGCGGCGGTCCCTCGAACTCCGCGAGGCCCAGACGGTCGTGGCCGGGGCCACCGGCGTCACCACCCCGCTCCTGCGCCCCCCGTACTCCTCGGAGAACGACGCCCTCACCGACGCCGGCTGGGAGGCCGTCCGGCAGGCCGGCCGTGAGGGCTACCTCACCGTGCTCACCACGCTCGACAGCGGGGACTGGCGTCGGCCCGGCACCGACCGCATCGTCGCCGCGGCCACCCCGACGGGCCGGGACGGCCAGGTCGTGCTGATGCACGACGCCGGCGGTGACCGCAGCCGGACCGTCGCCGCGCTCGACATCCTCCTGCCGCGCCTGCAGGCCGACGGCCTGCGGTTCGCCACGGTCTCCGACGCGGTCGGGATGGCCGATCCCGTCCACCCGGCCACCACCGCCGAGCACTGGCAGGGACTGGCCCTCGTCGGGGCGCTCGACGCCAGCTCCTGGATCGTCGGGGCACTCGGCCGGTTGCTGTGGGCGGCGGGCGCGATCGGCGTCCTCCGCGCCGTGATCCTGCTGCTGGCCGCCCGCCGTCACAAGCGGATCCGTGCCCGCGGCTGGGGCCTGCCGGTCACCGCGCCGGTGTCCGTCATCGTGCCCGCCTACAACGAGAGCGCCGGCATCGAGGCGGCCGTCCGCTCCCTGGTGGCCTCCGACCACCCGGTCGAGGTGATCGTCGTCGACGACGGATCCACCGACGGCACCGCCGACCTCGTCGCGTCCCTCCGCCTGCCCCGGGTCCGGGTGATCCGGCAGGCCAACGCCGGCAAGCCGGCCGCGCTCAACAACGGCCTCGCGCACGCCCGTGGCGAACTCGTGGTCATGGTCGACGGTGACACCGTCCTCGAACCGGACGCCGTCCGCATGATCGTGCAGCCGTTCGCCGACCGGCGCGTCGGCGCCGTCTCCGGCAACGCCAAGGTCGTCAACCGCGGTGGTCTGCTGGGTCGTTGGCAGCACATCGAGTACGTCGTCGGCTTCAACCTCGACCGCCGCCTCTTCGACCTCGCCGAATGCATGCCCACCGTGCCGGGGGCGATCGGCGCCTTCCGCCGCTCCGCGCTCCTGCGCATCGGCGGCGTCGGCGAGGAGACCCTCGCCGAGGACACCGACCTCACCATGGCGCTGTGCCGGCAGGGCTGGCGGGTCGTCTACGAGGAGCGGGCCAAGGCCTGGACCGAGGCCCCCGCCTCGCTCGGTGCCCTGTGGCGCCAGCGCTACCGCTGGTGCTACGGCACCCTCCAGGCCATGTGGAAGCACCGCGGCGCGCTCGCCCAGCGCGGCCAGGCCGGCAAGCTCGGCCGCCGCGGGCTGCTCTACCTCCTCGTGTTCCAGGTGCTCCTGCCGCTGCTCGCGCCGGTCGTCGACGTGTTCGCGCTCTACGGGCTGGTCTTCCTCGACCCGGTGCGGATCATCGGACTGTGGGGCGCCTTCCTCGTCCTCCAGGCCGCCATGGGCGCGTACGCCTTCCGGCTGGACGGCGAACGCCTCGGACCGCTGTGGACACTGCCGCTGCAGCAGTTCGTCTACCGGCAGCTCATGTACCTGGTCGTCATCCAGTCCGTCTTCACCGCTCTTGCCGGCTCCCGCCTGCGCTGGCAGCGGATGCAGCGCTACGGCGCGCTGCAGGTGCCCCTGCCGCAGCAGGCCGCCGCCGGGGAGCCGCGCAGCGGGCGGTAGCGCGGCCGTCGGGCCCCGGACGGACCGCCGGTCCGCATCGGCGGGAACCCGCGGGCCGGCCCGCCGGGGTACGGACCGTCGTGTTCCGCAGCGCCGGGACGGGCGGCCGCGCCGCCCCCGGGCCGTCAGTCGTCAGCGGTCAGCCGTCAGCCGCCGGTCGTCGGCCGTCGGTCGTCAGTCGGCGGTGTCCTCGGCCCGGTCCGGCCGGTCCGTCCGCCAGGACATCTCGATCTCCAGCTCGACCTCGCCGTCGTCCAGTTCGACCTCGATCTCGGTGTGGAGTTCGTCGGGAATCCGCAGCGTCAGCTTGCCGGGGCCGAGGTTCAGCTCGGCCTGGCCGCCGCGCCTGACGGCAGCCGCCAGGGCGTCGAGCTGATCGGCGGCCTCGGCGCGTGACAGGGTGCGCTTCTGGGTGAACTCGAGGTCCTTCACGGACGCCTCCCGGGCCGGTGGGAACAGCAGATGCCTCCCATTCTGGGCCTGCTCCTCCGCATCGGCCCGGCGGCGGCGGTGCTGTACGACGTGCCGTCGGTGGCGCGCGGTGGCGGCTCGTCGATGCGGCGCGCGGTGGCGGCTCGTGGAGCGGCCGGTGAGTGCGGCAGCCCCCCGTGCGCGGGTGGCGAGGTGGCCCTGGCGTGCATCCGCCGCCGTCCCCCGGGACCGGTGCGGGACGGCGGCGGACGGCGGGTGGGCCTACTCGTGGAACTCGAAGCGCCACGCCTGCCGGACGTCCTCCGGCTCCAGCGGCCGCAGCGCGGTCATCGGCGGGAAGATCCGCAACAGGCTGAGGTCGGCGGTCAGCTCGACGCCGTCGATGGGGCCGCCGGGGACGACGATGTGGAACGCCTGCGGCTGGGCGGACTGCCGGAGCTGCCATTCGGTGCCCTGCGAGGAGCCGCGGAGCATCTTGTTGATCTCGGGAACGCCGTCGAAGCTGAGGTACGTCTCGTGCCGCAGGTTCTTGATGGTGACGTTGCCGTTGGAGAGGCTCTCGATCTGCCACTCCTGCTCTCCGGGCTGGCCGGTCGCCGGCAGCAGGACGGCCGGGGCCTTCGCGTCCTGGAGGGTCAGGTACTGCTCGCGCTGCCTGGTGATTCCGTAGATGCCGTTGGGGATCGGGGCCATGAGGGTTGTCTCCTTCGTGAGAGTGGGGCCGGTGCGACTCCCGGTAGGGGCGCACACGGACGATCCTTGCGGTGCGGCAGTGCAGCCCGCGGAGAACGCGCCCAACGGTCGCCCGATCGGGCGACGGGGTACGGCCTGCCACCGTCCCCGTCCCTGCCTCCGCGGCCCCGCCGCGGGGGCCGACGGGTGTGGTCCGTCCGCGGAGGCTCCGGCTGAACGATCGGCACGTACGGCGAAATGTTTCGACACATGTGGCGCTGATCGAGGATCTTCCTGTCGAACGGTCCGGTCGATCTCCGGACCGATCGCGCGACAGTGCCTTTTGAACAGCGCAAATCCCTGACGCAGGCGCTGCTTTGGAGAAAAAGCTTTCGCGATTACGGTCGAAACCGTTGACAGTCGACAGGGTCAGATCAACACTGATCGCCGTTGACGGACCTCAGCCACAGACCGATCCGGTCGCCACCGCGACCTGGTCCTCCGGCGGCCGGGCGTACGGGTACCGGCCATGTCCGGACGCGTCGCCCGACGCCGGTGCACGGTGACCGCCCGCCGGTCGCCGTCACCGTGGTCACCCTCACCCGTCCGTCGACGGCCCCGGCCGGGCCGCCCCGTGCCCCCCGGCCGTCCCACCCACCCCCGCCAGGAGGAACACACCGATGACCTACGCCCCCACCCGTCCCGGGAGCCGCGCGCGCCGCGGCCGGCTCAGGCTGCTCGTCGGCAGCGTCTGCGCCCTGGTCCTGGCCGTGGCCTCGCTGGCCGTGCCGGCGACCGCCGGTGCCGACACGACCATCACCTCGAACCAGACCGGCACCAACAACGGCTACTACTACTCGTTCTGGACCGACGGCGGCGGATCCGTCTCCATGAACCTGGGCGCCGGCGGCACCTACGGCACCTCGTGGAGCAACAGCGGCAACTTCGTCGCCGGCAAGGGCTGGAGCACCGGCGGGCGCCGGAGCGTGAACTACTCGGGCAGCTTCAACCCGTCCGGCAACGCCTACCTGGCCCTCTACGGCTGGACCACCAACCCGCTCGTCGAGTACTACGTCGTCGACAACTGGGGCACCTACCGGCCCACGGGCACGTTCAAGGGCACGGTCACCAGCGACGGCGGCACCTACGACATCTACCAGACGACCCGGACCAACGCCCCCTCCATCGAGGGCACCCGGACCTTCAACCAGTACTGGAGCGTCCGGCAGTCGAAGAAGACCGGCGGCACCATCACCACCGGCAACCACTTCGACGCGTGGGCCGGCAAGGGCATGAGCCTGGGCAGCTTCAACTACATGGTCCTCGCCACCGAGGGGTACCAGAGCAGCGGCAACTCGAACATCACGCTGGGCGACTCCGGCGGCTCGACCGGCGGCGGTGGTACGGGCGGTGGCGGTGGTACGGGTGGTGGTTGCACGGCGACGGTGTCGGCGGGTCAGAAGTGGAGTGACCGGTACAACCTCAACGTGTCGGTGAGCGGTTCCAGCAACTGGACCGTG
>NZ_BPRL01000124.1:0-6860 GCF_045862635.1 Kitasatospora sp. NE20-6 | reverse complement strand
CAGCGACATCGCCGTACCCGGATGCCCGTTACCCACCTTCTGCACAGCGTCCATCGCCAGGACCCGGGCCGTGTCGACGGTCCGCTGGTCCAGGTCGGTCCATTCGAAAGCGTTCGTCGGCGTGGTGTTCATCGTGCGGCGCTCTCCTCTGCGGACCGGGCCGGGCCCGGCCGTCCGGTGGTGGTGGCCCGCCGCTCCGGTGCGGATGCGGTCCTCAGCCTCTGCAGGAGGCGGCCGGCCCGTGCGGCGGTGACCCGCGTGACGTGGTGGTGCCACCAGCCGTGGGCCGGTCCGCCGTGGTGGCCGGGGCGGTAGTCCTCGTGGAGCCGTTCGCAGCCCTGGCCGGTGCGGTGGCGGAGTGCGGCGAGGGTGACCATGTCCGGCAGGCGGCCGGCCGGCAGGTTGGTGACCCAGTAGGAGCGGGGCCCCGGGCTGCCGAGGGGCCACTCCAGGAGCAGGTGCCGCAGGCCGGACGCCCAGGAGCCCCGCCGGTGTCCGCGGTGGCCCGGCCGGGCCGCGCAGAGCGGGGCGACGAGGAACTGGGTGTGCCCGGGGCGGGCGCCGGGGCCGTCCTGCCAGGGCAGTACGGCCCGTTCGGTGTGGCCGCGGAGGGTGCCCGAGACGTCCGCCGCCGGGTGGTGGTGGGTGCCGGGGTGGTGTGCGGCCCCGCGGCCGTGGCACCCGGCGGGGCGGTCGGGCCGGGGCCCGACGGGAAGCGGGGTGGCGGCGTCCGCCCGGAGGAGGTAGCCGAGTCCGCGTTCCTCCAGGCCGCCGAGGAGCGGCTCGATCCGCCGGCCGCACCGCCAGTCGCCGAGGACGGGCGCGACCGGCAGTCCCCATCCGTCGAGCACCTCGTCGACGGATTCGAGCGCGTAGCGCCAGGCCGGCCGGTGGTGCGTGCGGTCCGGAGGGCGGCCCGCCTCGCCCGCTCCCGGGCCCGGATCCCCGCCGGGCAGGAGGAGCCGCCAGTTCACGGGGAGGCTGTCCTGCGGGTGCACCAGGGCGGTGGCGAGGGCGAGCCGGCGGTGGCCGGGCCGTCCGGCGCCGGCGGCGGGGAGGGGCACCTCGTCGAGGGACCAGGCCGTGGGCGGTGCGATCGTGCACAGTTCGGCGGCGAGCAGTCGGCGGGCGTCGCCGGCCGGGTCGCCGGTGTCCCGCCCGGGCCGCCGCCTGCCGGCGGGCGGTTCGCCGGGGTGGGGAAGCATGGGCGCGCTCGTTCCTTCGGGGGCCGGGACGGGCCGGGGTGCGGGGCCCGTCCCGGCCGGGGGTGCGGCCCTCCCGCGGGCGGGGGCTTCGCGGGAGGGCCGCCGGTCGGTCGGTCAGTGGCCGCCGCAGGCGTGGTCGGACGCGAGGATGAAGGCGTCCGTCGCCACGAGGGCCTGGGCGATCTCCGGCTTGGCGCAGCCGACGATGACGAACTCGACGTCCAGGCCGATCTTGGTGCGCTGGAAGAGCAGTTCGTTGATGGCGGGCCGGGTGATCTGGGTGACGTTGCAGAGGTGGAACTCCACCCGGGTCGGCTCGGCCGACAGCACCTCGTTGAGGGAGCGGCGGAACTTGTCCAGCTCCTCACGGTCGATCACGCCGTCGCAGTAGACGTGCGCGGTCTTGCCGTCGAAGTCGCTGGAGACCTTCAACCGCATGTCGCTGGGCTCCAGTTCGACCCGGACGCGCAGCGGCCCGTCGCTCTCCGGCAGACGCACGGTGAGCGCCTTCGCGTCGAACTCGGTGTACGGCCGGTCGTCGATCCAGACCTGGGCGATCTCGACGGTGCCGGCGGGCAGCAGGTCGGGGGCCACCCGCAGCAGGCCGTCGGGGAACGCGCCGGGCTGGGGCCGGAAGTGCAGGGTGATCGGCGAGGAGGTGAGCAGGAGGCCGGTGTAGGTGGCCGCCAGGTAGCAGAGCTCCAGCGCGTGGTAGCCGGCCATCGAGTGGCTGCCCTTGAGGCGTTCGGTGCCCAGCAGGTACGGGACGCCGTTGGCCAGCACGTTGAAGTAGACGCCGCCGTCGTCGTAGTCGAGGAAGAAGGCGTTGTAGAACGACGCGGCCTCGCGAGCCAGCCGCTTGTGCTCGGGGTCGTTGGAGACGCCGGCGAGGATGAGGTAGGCGAGGATCGACTGCTCCTGCTGCCACCAGGCCTTGCGGTCGTGCCAGACCAGGCGGTGGGCGCCGCTGGCCGGGTCGGCCTGCCGCTCGACCACGTCGTACCAGCCGCCGCGCTGCTGGTCGCTGCCGACGGGCGGCATGGTCTCGGCGATGCGCTCGGCGAGTGCCGCGTACTCCGGCTTGTCGCGGAGGGCGCGGATGCGGGTGAGGTTCCAGGCGATCTTGAGGTTGTGGCCGACCACGGCGCGGTCCTGCTGCCAGCCCCAGGTGCGGTCGGGGCTCCAGTCCTCGTGGAACCGCTCCTGGACGAACGGGCTGTTCGGCTCGTCCGGGAAGTAGCGGGTGATGGTGTCGGCGGTCTCCTCCAGCAGGGCGGCGAAGTCCTCCCGGCCGGTGGCGAGGTAGGCGTTGATGAGGTACGCGGGGGCGTGGTCGCCGACCGAGTTCCAGTTCTTCCGGGAGCGGTTGCGCGCCAGCGCGTCGGCCCGGGGGTCCATGGTGATCGGGTCGAGGTGGGAGAAGAACCCGCCGCGCTCGTCGTCCTTGAAGTGGCGGTGGAACAGTTCGACCGTGCGGTCGATGTCGGAGAGGATCCGCGGGTCGCCGGTGATGCGGTAGGTCTGGGTGGGGCCGGCGAGGGCGTAGATCTGCTCGTACATCGGGATGGCGTCGAAGTCGTCGCCGAACTCCGAGGCGAAGACCTTGCGCTGGCCGATGCTGGTGATGTCGATGCCGTGGTACCAGTAGACGATGCCTTCGAGGTCGTCGGAGACCCGCATGTGCTCGCGCAGGTACTCGGTGCCGGCCTCGGCCGCCTGCAGGAAGCGCTCCTCGCCGGTGAGCATGAAGGCGGTGGCGAGGCCGTAGACCAGGCGGGAGATGGTGTCGGTCTCCTGCCGGATGTCCTGGCCGGCGAAGTCCGGTGTGTGGGTGCCGCTGAGGGTCAGCTTGGTGCGGAAGTTGCGCCAGTCGTACACGCCGTCGGGGAAGTGCCCGCGGAGGTAGAAGTCGGCTATCTCGGCGGCCTGCTGGACCCACCAGCCGGGCTTCTCGAAGACGTACGCGCCGCGCCGTTCCTCGGGGAAGGTGATCTGCCGGGCCTCGATGCGCTCGCCGCCCTCCCACTGGTGGAAGAGGCCGTGCACGAAGACGTAGCGGCCTTCGGCGAGCATGTCGCGGGTGGCTCCGCTGGTGTCCCGGCGGTCGTCGCCGAGGTTGCGGACGATCTCCGAGCCGAGGAAGCCGTCCATGTGGATGGTGAACTCGCGCCCGTCCGACGTCCGCAGGCCGAAGCGGTCGTTGACCGGTTCGTAGGCGGTGATGTAGCCGGCGACGGTGTCGGAGTAGGTGCGTCGGGCGGTGGGTGCGCTCATCGAGAGATGCCTCCGTCGTGGGGCAGTGCCGTCAGGACGACGACGCTGCGGCCGTGGGCATGGAACGTGTGACCGTGGACGGGATGCTCGGCGCCGGGGCGCAGGACGTCCTCGCCCTCCCCGAGCGCGGTGTTGAGGATCCGGTGCCAGCGGTGGCCGGGGATGTGCGGCAGGTCGAAGTCCAGGCCCAGGTGGTACATGTTGAGGATGACGTGCAGGTCGGGTGCGCCGTCGAAGCCGGCGAGCGTGAAGGAGAGGACGCGGGCGTCGGTGTCCTCCCACCCGGGCTGCTCCAGCTTGGTGCCGTGCCAGGTGACGTCCGGCAGGTCCCGTTCGTTGCGGCGTCCGGAGAAGAAGCGCACGTCGCGCAGCGCGGGGTGGCGCTTGCGGAGGGCGATCGCCTCGCGGAAGAAGGACCGGACCTCGGTCTCCTTGTCGGCCTGCTCCCAGTTGAGCCACGAGGTCTCGTTGGACTGGCAGTAGGCGTTGTTGTTGCCGTGCTGGGTGTTGCGGAACTCGTCGCCCGCCAGGATCATCGGCACGCCGCGGCTGATCAGCAGGATGGCGGCGAGGTTCTTGATCTGACGGATCCTCAGCCGTTCGACGTCCTCGGCGTCGGTGGGGCCTTCGACGCCGCAGTTCCAGCTGAAGTTCTCGTGGGTGCCGTCGGCGCCGGACTCGCCGTTGGCGTGGTTGTGCTTGTGGTTGTAGCTGACGAGGTCGTTCAGCGTGAACCCGTCGTGGCAGGTGATGAAGTTGATGCTGTTGGTGGGCAGTTCGCCGTCCTTGGCGAAGAGGTCCCGGGAGCCGCCGATCCGGGTGGCGACGGTGCCGACCAGGCCGGCGTCGCCGCGGACGAAGCGCCGCACGTCGTCGCGGTACGGGCCGTTCCACTGCGACCAGCGCTTCCCGGGGAACCGGCCGACCTGGTAGAGGCCGCCGCCGTCCCACGGCTCTGCGATGATCTTGGATTCGGAGAGCACCCCGGAGAGCTCGATCCCCCACAGCACCGGCGGGACGTCCATCTCGTAGCCCTCGGAACCGCGGGAGAGTTCGGAGGCCAGGTCGAAGCGGAAGCCGTCGACGTGGTGCTCCGTCACCCAGTACTCCAGGCACTCGATGATGAACTTCGCCACCGCGGGGTGGTTGGCGTTGATCGCGTTGCCGCAGCCGGTGAAGTCCATGTAGTGCCGGCGGTCCTGCGGCCAGAGGTGGTAGTAGACCTCGTTGGCCTGGCCGCGGAAGCTGATCGTCGGACCGTGCTCGTTGCCCTCGCTGGTGTGGTTGAAGACCACGTCGAGGATGACCTCGATGCCGGCCTTGTGCAGGGCCTTCACCATGTCGCGGAACTCGGTGATGTGCGTGCACTGGCACGCGTCCGAGCAGTACGCGGTGTGCGGGGCGAAGAAGCCGAACGGGTCGTAGCCCCAGTAGTTGTGCAGGGGTGCGCCGCTGGGGCCGGTCCGCAGCAGCTGCCGCTCGTCGAAGTCGAAGACCGGGAGCAGCTCGACGGCGGTGACCCCGAGCTCCTTCAGGTAGGGGATCTTCTCGATGACGCCGGAGAAGGTGCCCGGGTGGGTCACGTCGGCGGTCGGCGAGGAGGTGAGGCCGCCCACGTGCATCTCGTAGATGACGCTCTCCGCCAGGGGGGTGCGCAGCGGCTCGTCGCCCTCCCAGTCGTAGGAGTTGAGGTCGACGACCATGCTGCGCATGGAGTAGGCGCAGTTGTCCTCCTGCCCGATGGCGCGGACCCGGTCCCAGAGCGTGTTGACGTTCGCCCGGGCGTAGGGGTCGAGCAGCACCTTGCGGGGGTTGAAGCGGGTGCCGGACTCCTTGGTGTGGTGCGGGCCGTCGACGCGGTAGGCGTAGACCTGGCCGGGCCCCACCCCGGCGACGTGGCAGTGCCAGAAGTGGTAGCTGCGGTGGCTCTGCTTGTCGAGGCGGACGACGTGGCTGGGCGCCAGGTCGTCGCAGTGGTCGAACAGCAGCAGCTCGACCCGGGTGGCGTGTTCGGAGAAGAGGGAGAAGTTCACCCCGGTGGCGTCGGGGGTCGCGCCGAGCGGCTGGGACCGTCCGGGCGTGACCAGCGGGCCGGCGTCCGCGGCCCGGAGGGGCGGGCTCTTCTCCGCTGTGCGGGCTTCAGTCATGTCTGGATCATTTCTGTGCTCGTGCTGCGGCCAGGGGACAGTGCGAGGGGGGAGGGCGGGCCTCTCGGCGGCGGTCCGGTCGCTCCGGGCCGCCGCCGCGGGGTCCGGGGGGTGCGGCCGGGGTCAGGCCACCAGCGCCCGGTCCTGTTCGAGGCTCCCGAACGCCGACTCCCAGGACGCCGAGGCCGGTCCTGGTTCGTTGAAGATCTCGAAGGTGACGCCGCGCGCCTCGGGGCAGCGGAGGGCGTGGACGCAGGCGTCGGCGACGTCCGGGCGGGAGACCTGGCCGAAGCCGCGGTCGCCCTGTTCCAGCCGTACGCGGTGTCCGGCCGACCTGTCGTCGAGCAGCCAGCCGGGACGGACGACCGTGTAGGGCAGTCCGGACTCGCGGAGCAGTTCCTCCCCGGCTCTTCGCCAGTCGAGCAGCCGGCCGTACGCGTTGAGCGGGTGGCCCTGGTGCGTCACGTGGAGCTGGCTGACCAGCACGACGTGCGGGCGTTCGCCGCCGGCGGTGGCGGCTTCGAGCACGTTCGCGACGCCGAGGAACATCGTGGCCTCGGGACGGTCCGGCCCTTCGTCGTCGGTGCCGGGTTCGACGCAGAACACCACCGTCGAGGCGCCGGCGAGCGGTCTGCCGAGCGAGGCCGGGTCACGGACGTCGCCGGGCGCGTACGTCGCGCCGGGCGGGAGGTTGCGGCGGGCGTGCTGGGCGCTGCGGCCGACGGCGCGCACCCGCTCGCCCTGCTCCAGGAGCCGCCGCACGATCAGCCGTCCGGTGCGGCCGGCGCCGCCTACCACCACTGCCAGGTTCTCCATCGGGTTCCTCCTCGGTGCCTCGACGTGCTGGGGGTGCTTCGTGGTCGGTGGTGCGGGGCCGTCCGGGCGGGTTCCGGCCGTCAGACCCACTGCAGGATGTCGTCGGAACAGGTCAGGGCGGTGCCGGAGGGCAGGTTGGCGATCGGTGGCACCCGCAGCCTGGGGTAGACGCTGACGCCCGACAGCCGGGTGCCCGCCCACAGGTGCGCGCCGTCGCCGACGGCGGAGAAGCCGTCCAGGCGCACCGGCCGTCTTCGGTCGGAGTGGATCTCCACCATGGGGCCGACGTAGGAGTCGACGATGTCGGCGTACGGGCCGACCACGGAGGAGTCGCCGAGGGACGCGCCGGTGAGCCGGGCGCCCTCGTGGAGCTCGGCGCCGTCGCCGATGTCGGCGTACTCCAGCCGGACGCCGCTGC
>NZ_BPRL01000123.1:0-7760 GCF_045862635.1 Kitasatospora sp. NE20-6 | reverse complement strand
CCCCCCCCCCCCCCACGGCCGTACCGACCACGCACGAATACGGAGCACGACGTCCATGAGCCTGCCGCCCTTCCTGCTGGAGATCCTGGCCTGTCCGCAGTGCCACGCGCCGCTCGCCGAGAGCTCCGACCAGGAGCAGCCCGAGCTGCGGTGCACCGGCGACGGCTGCGGACTCGTCTACCCCGTCCGCGACGAGATCCCCGTCCTGCTGGTCGACGAGGCCCGCCGCCCCTCCTGACCCCCGCCCGGTGAGCCCGCTGGAGGCCGGCCGCATGCTCGACGACATCCTGCTCGACGACCCGGCCGCACTGCAGCGTGCCGACCGGGAGCACGCCCTGCTCGCCCTGGCCGGTGCGGGTGCCCGCATCCGCACCGCCGTCCGGCTGGCCGAGGAGGCCGGCCTGTCGGCGCTCCGGCCCGAAGGCCGCCCCCGTACGGTGCTGGTCGCCGGCCACGGCAGCGCGCTCACCGCGGCCGACGTGCTGGCCGCCCTCGCGGTCACGGCCTGCCAGGTGCTGCCCCTCGCCCCGTCCGACGTACGGCGCGACGAGCCGTCCTCCTTCTCCTCCGGCCTCCGCTGGCAGCTGCCCGGCTGGATCGGCCCGCTCGACCTGCTGGTGATCAGCAGCAGCACCGGCCGCGAGCAGGGCCTCGTCCAACTCGCCCAGCAGGCGTACGCGCGCGGCTGCGCGATCGGGGTGGTCGCCCCGTCCGGCAGCGCGCTCGCGGAGGCCGCGCTGCAGGTCCGCGGCCTCGCGCTGCCGTTCGCGGAGAGTGCCGTCGAGCCGGACGACGTCCCCGGCGGCGAGCCCGACCTCCCGGCCGAGGACCCGGCCGCGCTCTGGGCGCACCTCGCACCGCTGGCCGCCCTGGCCGACCGGGTCGGCGCCGTGCAGCTGCCGTCCGGCTCGCTGCAGGCCCTCGCCGACCGGCTCGACGAGGTCGCCGTGCGCTGCCGCCCCGACGCCGCGGCCTACCTGAACCCCGCCAAGGGCCTCGCCGCCCAACTCTCCGGCACCGTACCGCTGGTGTGGGCCGAAGGGCCCGTGGCGGCGGCCGCGGCCGGACGCTTCGCGGCCATGCTGGCCGACCGCGGCGGACTGCCCGCGCTCACCGGACGGCTGCCGCAGGCGCTCACCGCGCACCGCGGCATGTTCGTCGGCCACCTCGGCGGCGGCGCCGACCCCGACGACTTCTTCCGCGACCGGGTCGACGAGCCCGAGCCGCTCCAACTGCAGGCCGTGCTGCTGCGGCACACCCCCGGCCTGCCCGCGGACGCCGACCCCGGGTTCGCCGTCGGCCGGGCCCGCCGCCTCGCCGCCGCCCACGAGGTACGGCTCACGGAGTTCACCAGCACCCTCGACGACCCGCTCGAAGCACTCGCCGAACTGGCCGGCCCGGCCGACTTCGCGGCCGTCTACCTCGGACTCGCCCGCTGACCCCCGGTGCCCCCATCCCCTGACCGGAGCTCAGCCCCGCTCCGGTGTCGGGATACTGTGTGCGCTCGACAGCTGAGCCACGGCCGGAGAGCGGCCCAGTCGGAGGGACCGGACCACAGCATGAGCACCGAAGGCGGCACCAGGGCACTGGTCGCGGCGCTGTCCGCGAATCTGGCGATCGCGGTGGGCAAGTTCACGGCCTTCGCCTTCACCGGCTCCTCGTCGATGCTGGCCGAGGGCGTCCACTCGGTCGCCGACTCGGGCAACCAGGTCCTGCTGCTCGTCGGGGGCAAGCAGGCCAAGCGCGAGGCGAGCGAGCAGCACCCGTTCGGGTACGGCCGCGAGCGGTACGTCTACGGCTTCCTGGTCTCGATCGTGCTGTTCAGCCTCGGCGGCATGTTCGCCCTCTACGAGGGCTACGAGAAGATCAGCCACCCGCACGAGCTCCACAACTGGGGCTGGGCCGTCGGCGTCCTCGTCTTCGCGATCCTGATGGAGGGCTGGTCCTTCTGGACGGCCTACCAGGAGTCCGCCAAGGCCAAGGGCACCATGGGCTGGTCCGACTACATCCGCCGGGCCAAGGCACCGGAGCTCCCGGTCGTCCTGCTGGAGGACGCCGGCGCCCTGATCGGCCTCGTCCTCGCCCTGATCGGCATCTCCCTGACCGTCGCCACCGGCGACGGCGTCTGGGACGGCGTCGGCACCCTCTGCATCGGCCTCCTCCTCGTGGTCATCGCGCTCGTCCTGGCCTCGGAGACCAAGTCGCTGCTGATCGGCGAGTCCGCCGACAAGGAGGTCGTGGCCGAGATCCGCGACGCGCTCGTCGACCACGACACCGTCACCGACGTCATCCACATGCGCACCCTGCACGTCGGCCCGGAGGAACTCCTCGTCGCCGCCAAGATCGCGGTCAACGCCGAGGACACCGCCGCCCAGGTGGCCGCCGCCATCGACGCCGCCGAGGCACGGATCCGGCGGGCCGTCCCGATCGCCCGCGCGATCTACCTGGAGCCCGACATCTACAGCGCCGAGAAGGCCGCCGCCGGGCCCGACCCGGAGGCGACGCCGGGCGGCCCGGGGCCCGACCGGCACTGACCGGGCGCCTGCCCGCCCGCCTGCCCGCCTGTTGTTCGTCCGCCCGCCCGCCGGGTCGCCCGGCGGGCGGGCGTCGTGCATGCGCGGGCCGGGTGGGTGCTGCGAGTGTTACGGGAGGCCTGAAAGTACGTGCCGTTCCCGTAGTCCGGTCGCTACGGGGACGGCGCGGTGTAGATTCGTCCCAGAGCCAAACGTCGCTGCTGATGGCGGTCGATCGGAGCCCCCGTGCACCGGTCGAGGGAGAGAGGTCCTCCGACGGATTGTGCCGCGCAGCAGAGTGGCCTCCGTGCCGCCCTGCGGCGGAGCACACCCGTTCACAGGCCCACGCAGCGAGGAGTACCCCGCATGTCGTCCAACCTCAACGGTGACTTCAAGGTCGCCGACCTCTCCCTGGCCTCCTTCGGCCGCAAGGAGATCCAGCTCGCCGAGCACGAGATGCCCGGCCTGATGTCGATCCGCGCCGAGTACGCCGCCACCCAGCCGCTCGCCGGCGCCCGCATCACTGGCTCGCTGCACATGACCGTGCAGACCGCCGTCCTCATCGAGACGCTCACCGCGCTCGGTGCCGAGGTCCGCTGGTGCTCCTGCAACATCTTCTCCACCCAGGACCACGCCGCCGCCGCCATCGCGGTCGGCCCCGAGGGCACCGTCGACGCCCCGGCCGGCGTGCCGGTCTTCGCCTGGAAGGGCGAGACCCTGGAGGAGTACTGGTGGTGCACCGAGCAGGCGCTGACCTGGCCCGACGGCCGCACCCCGAACATGATCCTCGACGACGGCGGTGACGCCACCCTGCTGATCCACAAGGGCGTCGAGTTCGAGAAGGCCGGCGAGGCCCCGGACCCGTCCACCGCGGACAACGACGAGTACCGGATCATCCTCCAGGTGCTCAACCGCACCCTCACCGAGTCCCCCAGCAAGTGGACCGAGATGGCCGCCACGATCAAGGGCGTCACCGAGGAGACCACCACCGGCGTCCACCGCCTGTACGAGATGCACCGCGACGGCAAGCTGCTGTTCCCGGCCATCAACGTCAACGACGCCGTCACCAAGTCGAAGTTCGACAACAAGTACGGCTGCCGCCACTCGCTCATCGACGGCATCAACCGCGCCACCGACGTCCTGATCGGCGGCAAGGTCGCCGTCGTCTGCGGCTACGGCGACGTCGGCAAGGGCTGCGCGGAGTCGCTCCGTGGCCAGGGCG
Organism: Kitasatospora sp. NE20-6; assembly: GCF_045862635.1. NCBI lineage: Bacteria > Bacillati > Actinomycetota > Actinomycetes > Kitasatosporales > Streptomycetaceae > Kitasatospora > Kitasatospora sp. NE20-6. The sequence goes on along the minus strand of NZ_BPRL01000123.1, from coordinate 4,025 downwards.
CCCGCGTGATCATCACCGAGATCGACCCGATCTGCGCGCTCCAGGCGGCGATGGACGGCTACCAGGTCACCACCCTGGACGACGTCGTCGAGACGGCCGACATCTTCATCACCACCACCGGCAACAAGGACATCATCCTCGCCTCGCACATGGCGCGGATGAAGCACCAGGCCATCGTCGGCAACATCGGCCACTTCGACAACGAGATCGACATCGCCGGCCTCGGCGAGCTCCCGGGCGTCGTCAAGACCGAGGTCAAGCCGCAGGTCCACGAGTGGCGCAAGGCCGACGGCCGCACCATCATCGTGCTCTCCGAGGGCCGCCTGCTGAACCTCGGCAACGCGACCGGCCACCCGTCCTTCGTGATGTCGAACTCCTTCGCGAACCAGACCATCGCGCAGATCGAGCTCTTCACCAAGACCGCGCAGTACCCGGTCGGCGTGTACGTCCTGCCGAAGCACCTGGACGAGAAGGTCGCCCGCCTCCACCTGGACGCGCTCGGCGTCAAGCTCACCGTCCTCAGCAAGGACCAGGCCGACTACATCGGTGTCCCGGTCGAGGGCCCGTACAAGCCGGAGCAGTACCGCTACTGATCCCGCCACGGATCCCGCCACGGATCCCGCTCCCCGCACGGTCCTGAGTGTGCGCCCGGTGCCCGGCACCGGGCGCACACCCGTTCCCGGACGCCGCCCGTGAGCCGTCGGGATGCGGGCGGCATCCGCGGCCCGGAGCCGCTCCCGGCACCTGCGGCGCCTAGGCTTCTCGGCATGCCCAACGGCCGATACTCCCTGAACACCGACACCGGCCCCGCCGGCCACGGCCCCGCAACGGTCGCCGAGGAGCGCTTCCGTTGCGCCCCCGGCCCGGCCGGCTGGCGCTACGTGTCCAAGACGTACGCCCCCGACGGCTCCGTGCTCGGCACCACCGACCTCACGCTCGACTCCCGCTGCCGACCGCTCCGCCTGGAGGTCAGGGCGGGTGGCTGGCAGGTCCGGGGCGGTGCGGTGGACGGCGTCGCGTGGGTCCGTGCCGCAGCCGACGACCCGGCGGGCGAACACGCGGTCGAGGGCCACGACCGGGCGCACGGATTCACCGGCACGTCGCCGGCGTTCCTCGTCGCCACGGCCCGCATGCTCCGACTGGAGGTCGGCGCGAGCACGCGCGTACGGCTGGTGGCCCTGACGGAGCCCGTCCTCGCACCGCGCACCGTCGACCAGGGCTGGCAGCTCGCCGCCGTCGACACGCACGAGACGGACAGCGGGCCGCTGCTCGTCGAGCGCTATGTGGTGGCCGACCTCGCCACCGGGGAACAGCAGACGGTGCACCTGGCCGGGGACGTGGTGCTGGCGGGCCCGGGGATCGAGCTGGAGGAGCTGGAATCGCAGCCCAACCCCTGGCCGGACTTCACGATGTGACCGGGGCTTCACCGCGTGAGGGGTGCGGCCACGGCGGGGGCGGTGCTCACACGGACGCGCACGTCCACCGGACGGCGGACGTGCGCGGCAAGGTGAACGCTCAGGCGGGCGGCGCGAAGCCGGACGCTGCCGGGGGCACCGGAGGGCTCGCGGGCGCGGGCGCGGGCGCGGGTGACGCGGGGTGGAGCGGAGGCGTGGCCGGGACGGCCGGAGCAACCGGGACGCCCCCGTGCGGTGCGAACGGCGCGGCCGGTGCGAACGGCGCGGCGCCGGCCTGGCGCCGCGCGGCCTCGGCGGCCCGCTCCCACTCGCGGCGCTGCCGCTCCGTGAGCACCGCACCGAGATAGGCGGCCGGGTGCACGCCGTACGGCACCGGGCGCCCGGTGCGTCCGACGACGTCCGCCGCGAGCCGCCCGGCCATGGCCTCGGCCACGGCCGGGTCCAACTGGCCGAGTCGGCCGAGCAGTTGGCGGACAGCAAGCCAGAGGCCGTCGGGTACGGCCGAGAAGTCCAGGGCGACCAGGTGCTCGCCGATGGCATGCAGGAGGCCCGGGTGCACCGGGGGCAGGTCCGACTGCCGGCGCGCGGCCATCGGCAGGCGTTCCCGGACGACGAGGGTGCCGGCGAAAACGTCGCCGAGCCGTCGGCCCTGGGGCGAGACCACCGAGGCGATCACCGCGACGGCACCCATCGTCATCGAGATCTCCAGCACCGCGACGAGCCCCCGGACGAGTGCGTGCCGGAAGCGCACCGGGCCGCCGTCCGCCCGCACGACCCGCAGTCCCAGGGCCAGCTTGCCGAGCGACCTGCCGCGGGAGAGCGTCTCGACCAGCACCGGCACGCCCAGCAGGAAGAACACGGCGAGTCCGAGGACGACCGCCGCGGCAGCAGCCTCGTCGAGCCCGGGCACGGCGGTGAGCACCACCGTCGTCGTCGCCGCCAGCACGACCGTCTCCACGGCCAGGTCCAGGGCGATCGCCAGCGCCCGGCTCGGCACCTTCGCCGTCCTCAACCCCAGGACGACGGCCTCTCCCGTCACCAGGTCGTCCACCAGCACCCACCCCATCCGCTCCGATGCCATCCCCGGCCGCCAAACATACGGCGGCCCTGCTCTGGCAAGCTAGGCCAGCCCCCGCCTTCGCCGCGCCTGTGGAGTGAGCCGCATGGACCTGGACGTCTTCGTCGCCTCGCACCAGGAGGAGTGGCGCCGCCTGGAAGCCCTGAGCAGGCGCCGCAGGCTCTCCGGCGCGGAGTCCGACGAGTTGATCGCGCTGTACCAGCGCGTCACCGGCCACCTCGCCCAGGTGCAGTCCGCCGCTCCCGACCCGGTGCTCGAAGGGCGCCTCACCACGCTGGTGGCCCGCGGCCGGGGAGCGGTGACCGGAGCGCGTACGTCCTCCTGGCGCGACGCCGGCCGCTTCTTCACCGTCAGCTTCCCCGCCGCGCTGTACCGCGCCCGGTGGTGGTGGATACCCATCGGCGTGCTGTCGATCCTTCTCAGTGCGCTGGTCGCGTGGTGGGTGTCGACGCATCCCGAGGTGCGTGCCAGCCTCGGGGCGGCCGACGAACTCCGGGAGATGACGCGCCCCGGCGGGGGGTTCGAGGCCTACTACTCCGAGCACCCGGCGACCTCCTTCGCCTTCCAGGTGTGGACGAACAACGCCTGGGTCGCCGCCCAGTGCCTCGTCTTCGGTGTGCTGCTCGGCCTTCCCGTGGTGTACGTGCTGCTGGAGAACGTCCTCAACCTCGGTGTGGGTCTCGGCCTGATGTCGTCCGCCGGGCGGCTCGACCTCTTCCTGGGGCTGTTGCTCCCGCACGGCCTGCTGGAACTCACCGCCGTGTTCGTCGCCGCAGGGGTCGGTCTCCGCCTGGGCTGGACGGTCGTCGACCCGGGCCCGCGCACCCGTGGCACCGCCCTCGCCGAGGAGGGCCGCGCGGCGATCGGCATGTCGATCGGCCTTGCCGCGGTACTGATGGTCACGGGCGCGATCGAGGCGTTCGTGACCCCGTCGGGCCTCCCGACCTGGGCCCGGATCTCGATCGGCGTCCTGGCGGAGGTGCTGTTCCTCCTCTATGCACTCGTCCACGGCCGGCGCGCCGCGGCCGGCGGCGAGATCGGTGACGTCGCCGAGGCCGACCGGACGGACGCCCAGCCGGTCGCGGCGTGATCTGCCCGCGGGTCTGTCCGGAGGAGGGGCTCGGCCCTGGTACGCTGGTGATCATCCCCGAAGGGCCATTGACGTGGTCGTGATGGGCTAGTAGGTTTGAACGGTTGAGACTGGCTGGACAACGGCCGGGCTGAGGCGTAGTGTCTACGACACCGTCGAGCTGAGGCAGAGCGTCCGAAAGGATCGCCACCCGGCGAAGACAAAATCCCCGCACTGAGCACCGCGAATCTTTTGATAAGCTTCGTCGCGAAGTCGAGGAAATCCCCCCAGCGGGAATTCGAAGAATCGGGAAGCCGGTAAAACGGCCGCCGAGACTCTGATAAGCTGGGAACACGAAAGAGCGAAACGCCCGGAGGGTCCGCTGGAAGGCGGTCCGAAGGAAGTGTCCGTTCCTTGAGAACTCAACAGCGTGCCAAAAGTCAACGCCAGATATGTTGACATC
>NZ_BPRL01000122.1:0-8607 GCF_045862635.1 Kitasatospora sp. NE20-6 | reverse complement strand
CCTCCGCCGCTGATCGCGCCGATGCCGTCGAACGTACGGCCGCCCTGGCTACCGTCGACGGTGATCGTGGTCGTGGCGGCCTGGGACGGAGTGGCTCCGACCGCGAGCATCGCGGCGATCAGCCCCAACAACCATAACGGGAGGAGTTTTCGGGTGTACTTCACCTGAAGGCCTTTCGGCTCGGGAGTCGCGCACGGCATGTGGTGGCGTGCGCTCTTCGGTGGACATGCGGCTCCGTGGCGCTGCGGGCACTGCGGTCGGCGTGCAGTGCGCGGTGGACGGAGCCGGGCTTCGTACGGGTGCGACAGTCGCCCCGGCAGCCGACCGGCCGCGGGCGGGCCGGGCGGGCCGGGCGGGTCGGGACCGGGCGGTCGGTCGGGCGGTCGGGGTGGCGGCGGGGCCGCAGGCGGTCAGCCGGCGGCGTTGAGCAGGTCCAGGGCGCTCTGCTGGCAGCCGTAGTCGGTGCTGCCGGTGCCGTCGGCCCAGTGCGGTCCGTACTGGTCGAGCGGGTTGCGGTCCCTGGTGTAGGCGGAGTTCGCCCAGGAGTTGAGGGTCGGGGCGTACGGGTGGTCGGCGAGCTGGGTGTTGAGCCGGCCGAGCCCGCGGACGTAGGCGCCCTTGAAGGACGGGCCGTCGCCGGTGCAGCCGTCGCCCTCGCCGGGCTCGCGCAGCACCCCGCCGCTCTGGAGCCGGGTGGTGGAGGCGTCGGCGAGGGTGCGTGCGGTGGTCAGCAGGCTCGCGTCACCGGTGGCCCGGTACAGCTCGGTCAGGCCGCCGAGCACCACGCCCTGGTTGTACGTCCAGGTGGGCTGCCCGTTGTTGGCGCAGGCGTCGGTCAGCCCGTCGTTGATCATGTGGTCGGAGTTGATCATCTTGCTGTTCCGGAACCAGGTCCACTCGTTCCTGGCCCGGTTCAGGTAGGTGGTGTCCCCGGGGATGCGATTGTGCAGGGCGGCGGTGAGCTGGAGGAACAGCTCGTTGGTGATCGCGTTCTTGTAGTTGCCGTTCGTGCTCCAACGCACCCCGCCGCCGCAGGTGCCGTTCCAGTTCGCGAACATGTGGTCGGCGTCCGCGCGTGCGGTGTTGAGGTACCGGCTGTCGCCCGTCCGGTCGTAGGCGGCCACCCAGGCCAGCCCCCACCAGCCGGTGTCGTCGAGGTACTCGTTGGTGAAGTTGCCGCCCTGCGCGCCGAGGTTCCTGTCGTAGGTCTCGGCGATGGCGTAGGTGTAGCTGTTCATCCCGGTGACCCGGGCGTTGTCGATGATCGCGGTGAGCGCGTTGGCGCCGGTCCACCAGCCGTTGCCGCCGAAGAGCTTGGTGCTGCGGTCGAACGACATCATGAGCGCGGTCGCCGCCGCGGTGCGCCGGTCCCAGGCGTTCCAGGTGGTGCGCGCCCAGGGGGTGCAGGCGATGGCACTGCCCACCTGTCCGCAGGCCCGCAGGGCGCCGACGCCGCTGTTGTTCCAGTCGTCGACGTTGTACATCAGCGTGCGCCAGCTGTTGCCGCCGGCCGGCACGCTGGTGTCGCCGAGCTTGCCGCCGTTCGTCCAGGTCCGGCCGCCGTCCGTCGAGCGGTCCAGCCACACCTCGTCGCCGGCCGCGCCGTTGGCGATCGAGGCCCAGCCCATCGCGTCCGTGTCGTCGAAGTGCAGCACGAGCGAGCGGCCGGACAGGGTGGCGGACACCGGCTGCCGGTCCTGAGGGCTGAGCGCCGGATCCCTGGTGTCGCAGTACTTGTTGCACACCGCTGCCGCTGCCGCGACCGGCGCTGCCGTGGCAGTCCCGGTCAGGCCTGACAACGTTGTCGCAACGGCCGTGCAGAGGAGGGCGGCGCAGAGTGATCTGGGCGTGCGCATGAGGAACTCCTAGGTTCGCCTGGGGGTGCGACGGGCCGTGGGGGTGGGGCCCGGGGAGCGCTCTCCAGGAAGCTAGCCAGCCGTCGGTGCTCCGTCAATGGTCTGAACATGTCGACGGTCGAGGGCGGTTCCGGCAGGAGCCTCCGCCCGGCGGCGGCGCGGCCGCCGAATCGCGACAGGACCTGCTGGTGAACCGGCATGTCGGGAGCGGTGGGTCGCTGCCCGATCGGGTCGCGACGGGCGGCCGGGTGGCCGTGAATCTTTCGCGGGTTCGGCCGATCTCGTTGACAGCCCGGACAACTTCCCCTTTGCTGGCCGACGTTCGCGCCCAACGGTCCGGCGACAGCCACAACTGTCCAATCCTGGAGCCGCATGATGAAGCGATGGCGTATTCCCGTCGCGGCCTGTCTGATGTTTCTCGGGCTTGCCGCGCCCCCGACAGCGACAGCGGCCGTAGCCGCCGTGTCCGACCCGGCGTCCCTGGTCAACCCGCTGCTCGGAACATCCCACGAGGGCAACACCTTTCCCGGTGCCGACGCGCCGTTCGGCATGGTCCAGTGGAGTCCTGACACACCGTCACGGCCACCTGGGGGTGACTATGCCTATTCTGACAACGTTGTCACCGGGTTCAGCCTGAACCACCTGTCCGGCCCCGGCTGCGGCGCGATGGGCGACATCCCGGTCCTGCCGACCGTCGGAGGCGTCGACGGCGGTGCGACGGTCGGGTTCTCGCACGCCAACGAGTCGGCGAGCGCGGGTGCCTACTCGGTCAGCCTCAACAACGGCGTGAACACCGAGCTGACCGCGACCGCCCGCTCCGGGATGGCGCGGTTCACGTTTCCCTCGACCACCCAGGCCAACCTGCTGTTCAAGCTGAACGCGGACAAGGCCACGAACCTCCACTTCACCAAGGTGAGCAGCACCGAGGTCAGCGGCTCGGTGGACGCGGGCCTGTTCTGCGCGTCCAGCCCGTCGTACACCGCGTACTTCGACATGGTCTTCGACCGTCCGATCACTTCCACCGGCACGTTCAACGGCGGCAACTCGATCACCTTCGACACCACGGGCACCCGTACGGTGCAGGCGAAGGTCGGCCTGTCCTACGTCTCGATCGCGGGCGCCACCGCCAACCGGGTGGCGGAGAACCCGAACTGGGACTTCAACGCCGTCCGTAGCGCGACGCACAACGCCTGGAACAGCGTTCTGGGCCGGGTCTCGGTCACAGGCGGCACCCCGGACCAGCAGAAGGTGTTCTACACCGCGCTGTACCACGCGCTGCTGCATCCGAACCTGATCAGCGACAGCGACGGGAGGTACTGGGGCTTCGACCACCAGGTGCACACCGTCAGCGGTCGGCAGAAGGCGCAGTACGGCACCTACTCCGGCTGGGACATCTACCGCACGCAGGCCCAACTGGAGGCGCTGGTCGCCCCGCAGCAGGCCAGTGACAGCGCACAGTCGCTGGTCAACGACTTCGCCCAGGCCGGCTTCCTGCCGAAGTGGTCGCTGAACTCGGCGGAGACGCAGGTGATGAACGGCGACCCGGGGCCGGCCATCATCGCCGACTACTACGCTTTCGGCGCACGGGACTTCGACACCGCCGCGGCCAAGAACGCGATGGTCAGGCAGGGCACCACCAGCAACCCCATCCGGATGGGCCTGGACCTGCAGACCAAGTACGGGTACCTGCCCGCCGACGGCGCCTACCCGCGCGACTTCTACGGCTCGGTGGCCACCCTCCTCGAGTACTCGGCGCAGGACTTCGCGACCTCCGCGTTCGCGGGCGCGCTCGGTGACACCACCACCCGGGACCAGTTCGCCAACCGGGCACAGGACTGGCGCAACGTGTTCAACCCCGCCTCCGGCTTCATGCAGCCGAAGCTGAAGGACGGTTCCTGGCGCGGCGGGTTCAGCGCGACCAGCAGTGACCAGTTCGTCGAGGGCACCTCCTGGCAGTACACCGGCGCCGTCCCGCACAACATCCGCGGGCTCGCCGACGCGATGGGCGGCAACGCCAAGCTCGCCGCCTACCTCGACAGCGTGCTCTCCGACTTCCACGGCTCCGGCGGTTCCCATGCCGACCTCGGCAACGAGCCCTCCATCGAACTCCCCTGGGAGTACGACTACATCGGCCAGCCCTGGAAGACCCAGAAGATCGTCCGTGACGTCCAGAACCAGCTGTGGCCCAACAACCCCGCCAACTGGAGCGTGGGCAACGACGATCTCGGCACCATGAGCGCCTGGTACGTCTTCTCCGCCATGGGCTTCTACCCCGAGACCCCCGGCACCGGCGACCTGGCCCTCGGCTCACCCCTGTTCACCAACGTCACCGTCACCCTGGCCAACGGCAGCAAGCTCACCGTCAACGCACCGCAGGCGGCCACCAACGCCCCCTACGTCCAGAGCGCCACCCTCAACGGCGCCAACTGGAACAACGCCTACCTCCCGGCCAACGCCGTCATCAACGGCGCCACCCTGGACCTCACCCTGGGCACCACCGCCAACACCAACTGGGCCACCAGCCCGAGCTCCGCACCCCCCTCCTACAACGGCAACGGCGGCCCGAAGCCGCCCGGCCCGCAGCCCGCCCCCACCGGAGCGGTCACCTCGGGCCTGAACACCGCCAAGTGCCTGGACGACTTCGGTGCGTCGTCCACCGCCGGCACCGCCGTGGACATCTGGGACTGCAACGGCACCTCCGCCCAGCAGTGGACGTTCAGCGGCGGAACGCTGCAGGTCAACGGCAAGTGCCTGGACATCACCGCCGGTGGCACCGCAAACGGCAGCCTGGTCGAGATCTGGGACTGCACCGGGGGCACCAACCAGCAGTGGCAGGCCCGCAACGGCGCACTCGTCAACCCCGTGAGCGGACGCTGCCTCGACATCCCCGCCTTCAACACCACCAACGGCACTCGGCTCGACATCTGGGACTGCGACAACGGCGCCAACCAGAAGTGGAACCTGCCGTCCTGAGGCGGACGGCGCACGGTCTCCCGGGGCCGGTGTGCGGGCGGAGCGGATTCACGTCACGAGCCACGACCCCGACGCTGCCGTCACCCCCGTGACCGGGGACAGGAGAAGGACCGACTCCTGGCTTCTCCGCCTGTTCGACGCACGGGAAGCACCCCTGACAGCGGTGTCCGGCGCTGCACTCCAGCGCCGGACACCGCTGCCCGATCCACGGCACCGGGTTGCGAGTGCCAGGATGCTCACCTGCGCATTGCACCACCTGCGGGTGCTCGACCATCGGTGGCCGAGTGTCATCGATGGCCGAGTGGGATCGTGGACAGCTTCGAGATCGGCAAGAACGTGGTGCGCTCCTGGTGAGAGAACGGCATCCGGACCTGGCGGGGTTGGACATCCGTGAGGTGGCCGACGGTTGGGACAACCAACTGTGGTGTCTTGGAGAGGAGTTGTCGTACGCATGCCGCGTACGGAGCGTGCGCCGGCCCTCCTGCGCAAGGAGTTCCGGCGGCTGCCCGCTTTGGCGTCGCCCCTTCCACCACCGGTCCCGATCCCCGTGCGGACCGGTGAACCGTCCGCGCGCTTCCCGCGGCCGTGGACCATCGCAACCTGGGTGCCCGGCGAACCGGCCGACCGCGCCCCGATCAGCCACGGCCGTGCGGCTGACACCATGGCGGTCTTTCTCGCGGCGCTTCATGCGGAGGCGCCCGCCGACGCACCGGTCGGTCCCGATCGCGGGGTTCCCCTTCGAACGCTCACGGACGGTTTCGGGAAGCTGGTCGAGGAAGTCGCCTCCGGAGGGGGCCGCCGACGGCCTCCGGCCCGTCCGGGACGTCTGGGACGAGGCCCTCGCGACCCCCGAATGGGAGGGCCCGCCGGCATGGCTGCGCGCCGGTCTCCACCCGGCGGACGTCGTCGTGTCGGACGGGACACTCTCGGGCGTGATCGACTTCGGCGACATGTGCGCAGGCGATCCGGCGGTCGGTCTCGCGGCGGCGTGGGTCCTGCTTCCCGCAGGCGCGGCAGCGCGGTTCTTCGATGCGTACGCGCAGGCGGACGAGGCGATGATCCGGCGCGCCCGAGGGTTGGCCGCCCTCGAAGAGCCTCTTCCTCGTCCTCATGGGCCAGGCCGGGGAGCGCGGTCTTGCCGGCGGCAAGCCGACATGGGCCCCGCAGGCCGAGCAGCCCTCGACCGCGTTCTGGCACCGGTTCACGACCTGGGGAGTGATTGGGGCTGCCCGGCCGGCGTGGACCCCGACGGTTCGGCCGTCGGGGTCGGTGAGCCGGTGGGATCCCGTTTCGAGCGGCGGACTCGTGGTGCTTCCCCCGATGGCCGGGCCCGGTCGCAGAGCACCGGCCCGGCTCCCCCGGGGCGGGGACACCGTCGTCGACACCCTGGCGCAGGAACCGCAACGCCTCGCGGCCGATGCGGATGGCCCATCCGTGTGGTCGCAGCACCAGCTGTGATCGCGGTCGGTGGAAATGTGGCGCGGAGGCGTGAGGTAAGCGGTGGCGGTCCGGCGCTACCCCGCCGGACCGGGGGCTGACCACGGCCCTGGACGTGTCGTCGTGGGGTTTCTCGATGCAGGCCTCGCCGTGTCGGTGCGCGGGTGCCGGGCGACCCGTTCACAGCCTGTGCCGCCATCGCCTTCGGATCCCTTCGCGCCTCCGGCTGGGCCGAACCCGCCGTCCACGACGCCCTGACCGCCTGGTTCACCGCTCCGGCGCCCTGCGGCCCGAACGGCACCGCTCGGGTGCACCGGACTTCGCGCCGGTCGCCGGCGCGCCCGGCCGGGCGGGCCGACCCGGCGCCCGCAACAAGGTCCCGTACCCGGGCGCGGAAACCTGTGCTGGCGAGAGTAGACATCAACCGGTGGCGTGTGTAATGTTCCTGGTGTCGGAAGAGCAGGACAGCAGAACGGGCAGACACGAACTGCCCGGGCAGTCATGCAGACGGCGGTACCAGCAGTGATGCAGGAGGCGTGCAGGTCGTCAGTACGCGGAACCCGGTCGCAGAAGGGGTTCCGGCGGAAGGCGGGTGACCTGCCAGGCGTCGCGGGCCCGGTTGTGCAGGGGGTCCGAGGCGGTGGCGGTTGCGCACGTACGACGCAGTGCCGGCAGTACCGGAATTCGCACGACGCAGTACCAGCAGGACGGGTGTTGCCGGCAGTCGGCAGTACCGGCAGTACGCACGATGCACACCAGAGGAGAAGGGAAGGGTTCACCCCGTCGGATCGCCCGCCACGGCATGCATTCCCCCGCCGGGCGGTCACCGCAGTAGCCATCGTCATGGAACGTCATGGAAGAGGTGGTCCTCGGTCACGCATACGCGATCCCCGCGCACTGCCCCGCTACGGGGCGGCGCGGACACCGCAGGCCGGCACACCAGTCGGCAGCAGTAGTGCAGTAGATGGTGCAGTGAATCCTCATATCCCTGGGCCCCGGCGCACAAAAGCGCCGGGGCCCTCGACCCGTTTCCCGAGAAAGAAGGTGCTGGTGGAACAGGCCACCCTCGCCACGGACCCGATCAGGGCGGACCACATGAGCGCAGAGACCAAGTTCGACGACGACGACTACCCCGCCTACACCATGGGCCGGGCCGCGGAGATCCTGGGCACCACGCCGGGCTTCCTCCGAACCCTCGACGAGGCGAAACTCATCACCCCCCAGCGATCCGCCGGCGGCCACCGCCGCTACTCCCGCTACCAACTGCGCATCGCCGCCCGCGCCCGCGAGATCGTCGACCAGGGCACTCCCCTCGACGCCGCCTGCCGCATCATCATCCTCGAAGACCAACTCGAAGAAGCGCTGCGCATCAACGCCGAACTCCGCCGCGACCACCCCAGCTAGAAGAGGGCTCGGCGGCCCGACTGCCCGCGCCGTTCGGCGAGCTCTCCCGTCACCTCGGCGAAGCCGCACGTGCGGGCAGCCCGTCGGCGCGACCGACCGGCCGACTGGTCGGCCCGCCGGTCCGGTCCGGCGCGCAGCCGGTGCGGTGGTGCCCGAGGGGCGACGTCCTGTCCAGCAGGGTGTCGGGTCGGGGCAGTTGACTACAGGAAAGTAGACGAATTAGGCGACCCTCAGTAAGGTGTGCCTTGCCTTGCTGGTCGGGGTGTGTGTCCCGCACCCGGCCTGCCGACCGTTCCCGATGCTTTCCCGGAGTTCCCATGTCTGCCCGCCGCACCACCGTCGCGACCCTCCTCACCCTGGCCGTGGCAGGGGCCGCTCTGGCCGGTTGCTCCACGAAGGACGAGGCCGCCTCGGCCGACGCGGTCCAGGTGAACGCCACGGACACCGCCTGCGAGGTGTCGCGGACGACCTTCCCGGCCGGCGCCGTCGAGTTCGCCGTGCACAACAAGGGCTCCAAGAGCACCGAGGTCTACGTCTACGCCGCCGGCGACAAGATCGTCACCGAGCGCGAGAACATCGGCCCCGGCACCAAGGTCACCATCCACGCCGAGATCAAGGCCGGCGCGTACGAGATCGCCTGCAAGCCCGGCATGACCGGCGACGGCATCCGGCAGAAGATCACCGTCACCGGCGCGGGCGACGCCGCCGCCCCCAAGACGGACGCCCGGCTGGAGGCCGCGGTCGCCGCCTACCGGACCTACGCGCAGGAGCAGGCCGACGCGACGATCCCGGTCGTCGAGCAGTTCGCCGCCGCGATCAGGGCCGGCGACACGGAGAAGGCGAAGTCGCTGTTCGCGCCGTCCCGCGTGGGCTGGGAGCGCACCGAGCCGATCGCCGAGAGCTTCGGCGACATCGACCCGAAGACCGACGTCCGCGA
>NZ_BPRL01000121.1:0-8643 GCF_045862635.1 Kitasatospora sp. NE20-6 | reverse complement strand
GCTCCCCCTCGGCGTTCGCGGCCTCCTCGCTCCCGTAGAACCACAGTTCCCTCTCCCCCGGCCTGCCGACCCTGCGCACGTGCCACATCCCGCCGAAAAGAGCATCCCCCTCGGGTGCATCCGGCGCCGTGAGACGCACCGCCGAAAACCCTGTGATGGCTGTCCCTGGGCGAACCGTGTCGCTCACGAATTCCGCATCGGAGAACGTCATGGTGAACGAGTCGGCCTCGCGGCTGTTTCCCTCCTTCCAGAACGTCACCTCATACCCCAGGCGCACCCATTGCAGCGGCACGCCACGGAACCTATCGGGTGTTTTGTGGAATTGCACGGGACCGATCCTGAAAGACCCGGAACCGACCGGAGATATCAGGGAAGCCACGGAAGAACGACCGATGCCCCTGATGAATCCAGCCTCCAGCAATTCCCCGACGGGCGCCCAGCGCTCGGTCTCCTCCAACCGAAGCCGGAACGAACTCCCGCATGTCTCCCAAGAGCCCGGCGGGAGGAGAAGACTGGTCCTGGGCAGGTCGTACGGACGTTTATCCGTCGGCTCCCCCCCGGCGTTCGCGGCCTCCTCGCTCTCGTAGAACCACAGTTCCCTGTGCCCCCGCTTGCCGGCCATGCGCCAGTGCCATTTCCCGTCGGGGAGAGCATGCCCCTCGGGTGCATCCGGCGCCGTAAGACGCGCCGTCCCCAGCCGCGTCACATTCGCTCTCGGCTCAACCGTGTCGCCCTCAACCTCCGGACCCGAGATCGTCTTGGTGAACGAGTCGGCCTCGCTGCTGGTCCCATCCTTCCAGAACGTCACCTCATCCCCCTGGCGCACCCATCGCAGCGGCACCCCACAGAACCTCCCGGGTGTGCGCTGGAAATGCACGGGACCGAGCACGAAGCTCCCGGACTTGGCGCTAGGAGTGACCGTGGTCAGCGAGGAACGCCCGACCCCCGCAACGAAATCGACCTCCTCCACGCCACCACGCCCAGGCGGCGGCGGTACAGCCGGGAAGGCCAGCCGAGTGCCCGGTGGGGAGGTGCCGCTCCCCTTGGGCAGGTCGTACGGAAGCTTCTCCGTCGGCTCCCCCCCGGCGTTCGCGGCCTCCTCGCTCCCGTAGAACCACAGTTCCCTCTCCCCCGGCCTGCCGACCCTGCGCACGTGCCACATCCCGCCGAAAAGAGCATCCCCCTCGGGTGCATCCGGCGCCGTGAGACGCACCGCCGAAAACCCTGTGATGGCTGTCCCTGGGCGAACCGTGCCGCTCACGAATTCCGCATCGGAGAACGTCATGGTGAACGAGTCGGCCTCGCGGATGGTTCCCTCCTTCCAGAACGTCACCTCATACCCCAGGCGCACCCATTGCAGCCGCACGCCACGGAACCTATCGGGTGTTTTGTGGAATTGCACGCCACCGATCCTGAAAGACCCGGAAACGACCGGAGGTGTCAGGGCAGCCACGGAAGAACGACCGATGCCCCTGATGAAGCCAGCCTCCAGCAATTCCCCGACGGGCGCCCAGCGCTCGGTCTCCTCCAACCGAAGCAGGAACGAACTCCCGCACGTCGCCCAAGAGCCCGGCGGGAGGAGAAGACTGGTCCTGGGCAGGTCGTACGGAAGCTTCTCCGTCGGCTCCCCCCCGGCGTTCGCGGCCTCCTCGCTCTCGTAGAACCACAGTTCCCTGTACCCCCGCTTGCCGGCCATGCGCCAGTGCCACTTCCCGTCGGGGAGAGCATGCCCCTCGGGTACATCCGGCGCCGTAAGACGCACCGCCCCCAGCCCCGTCACATCCGCTCTCGGCTCAACCGTGTCGCCCTCAACCTCCGGACCCGAGATCGTCTTGGTGAACGAGTCGACCTCGCTGCTGGTCCCCTTCTTCCAGAACGTCACCTCATACCCCCGGCGCACCCATTGCAGCGGCACCCTGCGGAACCTCACGGGGGCATGCTGGAATTGCACGGCACCGAGCACGAAGCTCCCGGACTTGCCCCTAGGAGTGACCGTGGCCAGCGAGGAACGCCCGACCCCCGCAACGAAATCGACCTCCTCCACGCCACCACGCCCAGGCGGCCGGGGCCAGGCCAGGTCATCGGGCAACTCGACCGGGCCTCCCTCTCCGTGGGTCGCACCTTCCGCTGCGGGCCGAGGGGGAAGCGGAAGGACGCCGGACGGCTCGCCGTACCAGGCCTCGAGCACCAACGGATCCCCGTGAATGGGGCCACTGTGCGCCTCCGGCACCGGGCCGAGGTCCCAATCCTGCCCGCCGTCGGCCAGCTGGTGCCTCTCCTCTCCCCCATGAATCGCTCCGAAGCCTCCACCCGACTCATACCCAGCCCCCACCTGTCCCTCCTCGTCGAACATGTCGAGGAGCCCCCAGACATCTTCCAGCCCGGAGGGCAGTTCCTCGGCCGTAAGGCCCGGCTCCACACGATCCGGCTCGTACAAAGCAGGCGCACCGGGTGGCACCGAGGAAAAGCCGGACTGGCCGGATGGTTCGGAGGTGGGGACCAGCTCGCTGACGACGTCCGGCATCGCGGAGCTGCTCCGTGTCGGGACTCCGGAGAGCCCGGTGCCGGTGGTCGTCTCCCTCGCAATGCCCAAGTGGCCGACCGCTCCGGATGTGTGGTCAAAAATCCAGAGGGCATCCGCCGTCGGCAGCGTCCCCGCGAGCGTGCCGATCCCGCCGGGGGGTGAGGTCCAATCCTCAAAGTCCCTCTCCGGATCCTCGGCACCGATGCCGGAGGTCAGGAAATCCTCGGAGCCTTCCAGGGGGAAGGGCCACATCCAGGTCGCTCCTGGCGGGTCGTCACCGAACCCGCCGACCGCGCCGGACCCGGTCGGCTCACCCAGCAGGCCAACACCGGGGCTTGACATGCGGATGTCCCCGTCCTCGTCAAGGAGTCCGTCTCCTGGTCCGCGAGTACGCTTGGCCGTCTGCCCTCCCTCGGGGTATGGCTCGGCCAACCGCTTCCGCGCGAACGCCTGCTCCTCGCCACCCCCTGTCGGCGCCACGGCTTCATCCGTGCCCGTCCATGTCACCGTCTCACGTCCCGAATCCCCGGGCGCTCCGAGAGGACCTTCCCCTTCGCGGCGAGCGACGCCCGGCATCGCCTCGAACTCGCCTTCCCCGCGCCCGGCCCCGGGGTTCTGCCGGCCGATCGGGACTCGCTGCCCGGACGCATCCGTCGTGTACGCCACTCGGCTCCTGCGCGGAACGGCCGGCGGCGGACCGGAGGCCGTATGGGCCGGACCGGCAGAGACGACACCGGTCTGTGCGAGATCGTCATGCCGTCCGTCAGCAGCAGTCGTCCCTTGCCGGGCCGCCACCTCACGGCTGGCGGCCGTTTTGGCTAGCCCGCGTCGTTCGTTGGCTTCCCGAGGGCTCGGGCCGCTGGATGCCTTAGGTCGCGCAGGTGACAGCTCTGGCAGGACGGGGAGCTTCTCACGGAAGACGTTCCAGAGGATGACGCTGTCAGGCCCCGGCTCCAGCCACGCCGTACGCAATCTTCCAAGGAGGCTGATGTTCCAGGAAAACATTTTGGCATAGTCCCGCCAGCCCTTCGTACCGGCAAGGTCAGCGGCGACCATCTCCACGGCCGCCCCGAGATCATCCGGCCCGGTGATCCCACGCTCGGCCAGCACCGCTGCCAGCAAATCCACCTGTCTGGTGTTCAGGTGCAGCATCGGCCCATCCGACATCGGCTTCTTGACGGTACGTCGTGCGGTGCTAACGGGGCCGTATCGGTCGTAGGGCAGTTCATGCTCGGCTGCCTCGTCAAGTGCGTTCCGGGCGTCGTGGCCGGTCCTGAACAACAAGATTCTCCGCTCGCCGATCCCTCCCGTCAGCCTGCCGTGCCAGATGCCGTCCTCGAGCACGCCATCGTCCGGCGCCGGCGGAACTCTCGTCTTGAGTCCCTGGACCCTTTCTCCGCTCGGGGGGGCAGTGAAGAGTTCCTCGGGTTCGTCCAGCTCCTGCCAGAACAGCACCTCCTTCGTATCGCGGTCGCGGAAGTGCACCACGGGGCCCTCCCGGTGAAGCTCCACGGTCCGGCCCCAATGCAACACCGGCGCCAGGCGAAACCTGCGACCGTTAACCGTGTGCCATCCCGTTGAGCTGATCTTGTGCTCGTCCAGCTGGCGCGGGACACGCTGGAAGTAGTCGGCGGCGCGCGCCGGGTGGTCCGGGGGGACCACCGGCGGCGGGGCGGGAAGATACAAGTGCGCGTGTGCAGCGCGGAGTGCTCCGCTCGGCGCGGGGGTGCGTTCGACGGGGCGAGGTGCGGGCGCGCTGGCGTCGTAGTGGTTGACTCCGTTGTGGTAGACGGTGACCGGGCGTCCGCCGGCGGGGCCGTACACCTGCACGGTGCTCACCCGCCCGTCCGGGAGCGCCCGCACGATCCGCAGTCGCAGGCCCAGTGCCTCGGGGAGGAGAAGCGGGAAGACCTCACCGGTAGCGGTGGACCACGCCTCCTCCCACCTGTCGACGGCATCACGCAGCTCCCGGAACTCCTCGTCGGTCAGCGGGCCGTCCGAGGTGATCTGCCGCGCGACGAGCATGTCGACGAGCGTCCCGGTCGGGAGCTCGTCGACGAAGATCCCCATGTGCCGCGCGTGAAGGTAGTCGAGCAGTTGCCGCGGCGACTGTGCGTCATCGGCCAGGTTCCATCCGACCCCCTGCCCGACATGCTCTCGAGCCTGCTCGACGTCGAGGAACCCCCCGCCCACGTCCACGAACTCCTGGGCCCGGACTCGGATGTACTGATCCCGCATCTCGTGGGCGTCCGGCAGCGGCTCCTCCCCTCGCGCACGCAGGTAGTCCTCGGCCGCGGCCCGGGTCGCCTCGTCCTGGAACTTCCACTTGACCAGCGACTCCTCGCCGCCCGCCTCCAGAAAGCGCGCGCGCAGCAGACGCACCGGCGCCAGGTTATGGTCCGTCAAGTGATCGACACCCAGCTGCCGGAGGCTGTTCAGGAGCTGTTCGCGGCTCAGGCCCCCTATCTCCGCACGCAGCGACTCCGTCCTGACGTTGCGGTAGTTCCAGGCCACCGAGGCGGACAGGTTCTGCGGCCCGGTGTCCAGCAGGTAGCGGGCCACGGCTCTGCGCAGCGCTTCGACCGTGGGTACAGGCCACGGCCGTTCTCCAGGACCCCGCAGTGCTGGCTCGCACTCGACCAGGGCCTGGGCAACGGCTTCCGGATCGCTGGCGATCACCGCGTGCAGCAGGCACAATCCATCACCGGCCACCGCCACCAACGCCCCGGGTTCCCCGAAGCCCTCCTCGTCCCGCTCCCCGTGCTGCGTTGGCGGGTCCGCAAGGGATCCGGGCAGCCGTTCCGCTGTCGGGGGCAGACTGCGGCCGGAGTTTTCCGAACTGTCCGCGGCCTTCCATGCCGCCTTGATGTCGGCCGCGAAGAGCCCCTCACCCAGGTAACCCACGACATCTTCCGCGGAGGCGTGCGGCATGGCCGTGCGCAGGATAACGGCCATCTCCTCCATCAGGGCCTTGTCCGAACGCGAGAGGAGGCCGCCAACGTACTTGTAGACCGGGTGGGGGAGCAGGAATCCGCGGTCGTAACGGGCGCGCAGGAACTGTGTGAAGGTCTCGGTCCCCGACGGCCGCCAGGCCAGAATCGTCTCCCGAAGCGGACCGGGTGGTAGCGGGTAGGAGGGGAGTTCCCAGATAGCCGAGGGCCAATGGTGGCTGCGTCCGAGGGCACGGGCGATCTCTTGGTTATCACGGCCGTAGTACTCACGGAGGACGTGGGCCATGGTGCGTTCCAGCATGCGGTCCGACGTCTCGAAATCGCCTCGGCCGCCGAAGCCCGGATACCTGACTGCCATGTACTGACGGAAGTTCTGCCGGACTTTCTCACCCGGCTTGGGAGGCCGCCAAGCCCACAGCACCGCGTCGCGCTCCCCGTCCGTCGCCCACCTCGTGAGCGCCGGCGGCTTGCCGGGCGCCACTTCCGGTGCGTGACGACGAGGTGCCTTTTCGCCGTGCTGTGCTTCTGGGACGGTGCGGGCCGTCCGCCCGGCATCGGTGACGACGGACCGGCCGTCCTGGCGGGCCCGCCGCTTGTGCTCGGCCGAACCACCTCGGCCGACCGCCCGTGACCCCCGGGCGGCGTCTCGCCGGTCCCCGGGGGAAAACCCCACGGTCTCCTGCGGTACAGACACAATGCCGGAGGCGGAGAAGTCCTGACCCGGTGCCGGGTAGAAGTCGACGATCATGCCGTCCTCGACCACCACCTCGACGACCACGCCCGCGAAATGTCCTTGCATGATCCGCGATTCCGGCCGGGAAGGGTCGGTGCGGGTCTCCTTCGGGGATCGTTCGACCCAGTAGGCGGCGAGCCTGACCTCCTCCTCCGTCCACTCCCTGGGGAAGTCACCCGCGGAACGCGGTGCACCCGGGGCGAACCGCGCCGCTATCGAATCTCGATAACCGTCGTCCAGCCTCGTCCGAACCGGCATGTCGAAGCCGCCGGAGTCGGTCGGGTCCGGCTCGCTCAGTGCACGCCGGCCGGTCAACCACTGACGCTTGGCGTCGATCTCTGCGGGTTCCGGGGCCCGGAGCCCTCCTCGGCGGAACCCGCGCGACTGGTCCCAGGTGGGCCGATAGGCGAGGTACTGGCCGTCGCGAACCAGTGCCTCGATCCGCACACCCCTAGCCACACCGACCCAGTACTCGGTACGGCCGTCGGAAGAGAACCGCTTGCCGCCGTTCCGACAGGCCCCCTCGACCGCGTCCAGAACCTCGTCGGGTGTCCAGTCCTTCGGGAACATCCGGTGCCGGTCCCCGTCCCGGTGCAGCCGCCACCGGGACGGGAACCGGGCCATCGCACTGATCCAAGGAACCGCGGGGTCCAGGAACCAGACCAGGGCACCGTAGGTGCCATTGGCATGCACCTCTCCCTGCGCCTCGATCCACAGACCGGCCTGCATGGTTTCCGCGGCACCAAGGTTGATGTGAACGCCGGTGCGGGTGCGGCGGTTGCCGTAGCGAGCCAGATCCTCGACCCGCTGACCGAACCGCGGCCCTTGCCCGGCCACCTGGACGGCCTCGGGCAGATAGGGCGGGATCGTCAGGCCCTGCTGGTCCGCAGCCGGGCGGAACGACGTGAACTCACCCCGGTGCAGCTCACCCTCGATCCGCACCCCGCCGTACACACCCCTCCACCGGAACGCATCGGTCGAGGCGCCCAACGGCCACACCCCGTCGTTGCGCAACGCGTCCAGGTACGCCTGCTCCGCCGCATACACCGCGTCGTCCTCGGTCCAGTGCGCCGGGAACATCACCTGCGAACGCGTATCCGTCCGAGGCAGTAGCGTCACCGAAAGGTCACCCACCACCGGATGCGCGAGGGTCTCGCGCGTCGTGGCATCGACCGCGTCGGCAGGGTACTCCGCCCGGAAGGTGCCGTTCGCATTCGCCACCCCCACCGGCACCGGCCGCACCCGCCCGGACATCCCCGACGGCAGCAGCAGACCGCCGACACCGGCCTTCCCGTACAGCACCGCACGCCGCACATCCAGCGAGAACGACGCCCGCGACGGACGACCGTCCGCACGCACCAGGTCCCGGCCCCCGGCCCCGTCCAGCGCCGTACCGATCCATGCGCCCAACTGCCGCAGATGACGCGGCGCGATCCGCATCCGCCCGAGCCCCCACCCGACCACCGCCCGATCGTTGTCCACCACCGGACGGCCACGCCCGTCGACCGTGAACCCGGCCATCAACGCACCGTCCGTGTAGACCGGCCGGATCTCCCCACCCACCTCGCGGTACTCGTCGTGCAGGCCCAGCAGATGCCCGATCTCGTGCGCGATCGCATCCCGGTGAGATTCGACGCTCCAGTTCATGAAGTTCTCGCGAATCACGTCAGGGTGCACCAGGACGGTGTGATGGGCGTCGGTCTGCCTCCGCACGAACTCGACCGCGACGTTCAATACATCGCCGTTGGGCAGCCGCGACCCCTGGTTGTATCGTGCGGCCACGCCGTCCCGTGCCCGCTGCTCCAGGTCCCCTATCAGCTTGAGTGCAATCGGTCCGTGCCCCGCCAGCTGCATGTCCAGGAAGATCCGCACCACGGCACGGGTCTCGATGTCGCCGTTCGCCAGCCGGACACGCCCGGCCTCGAACCTGCGCTCGTGGAACGGACCGCTGGTGCCCAACTCCCGCACGGACCGCTCACTCGGCCGCTCCACCTGAGCCTGCGCGAGCAAACGCTCACCCGGCCCCAGAAGGCCGAGGACAGCACCCGTGAAGGTGGCGGGTGGCTGGGCGGTGCTCGTGTTGTCGGTGGCGTTGTGGGTGTGGGTGTGGGTGGTGGTGGCGTCGTTCCAGTGTCCGGTGCCGGGGATGTAGGTGTTGTCGGCGTCCAGCGGGATGGCCCAGATCCGGGTGGCGTCCGGGTAGAGCGGCTGCTCGCCCGGTGCCCACACCGACCGCTGGGCGTCGACCCAGACCAGGCCGGTACCGGGCACGTTCACCAGGTTCCAGATGTGCCCGGAGCCGTTGCGCCCCGCACCGAACACGATCGCGGCCGCGCCCGCGCCCGCGGCCTCCACCCGCGCCGCGACCTCCTCCAGACCCTCCCGCCCCGCACCCATGAACTCCGCCGCGTACCCCGCCCAGTCCTGCACCGGAT
>NZ_BPRL01000120.1:0-10506 GCF_045862635.1 Kitasatospora sp. NE20-6 | reverse complement strand
GGAGATCATCCGCTGCCTCAAGCGGTTCATCGCCCGCGAGATCTACCAGATCCTGACCGCACCCAGCGCCCCACACATCACCACCGAGCAGCTCACCACCGCTGCTTGACATCCATAAGAGCATCCCCCCCCGTCGCGCGACGGTGCGGTGAGACCGCGCCGTGAAAGGAGTGCGCCGCTGTTAGCGCGACGACGACGGCCGGCGCACCCCGGCTCCACGACGAACCGGCGGACGGCCGGTGGAGCACGGTGCCCGCGGTGACCATCGCGGCGGCGGTGCTTCGGCTTACCGCAGAGGCCCGGCGGCCTGCCCGCGCGGACGCCTGACGGCCTGCACCCACCTGCCCCGGCCGGGCGGGGAGCTTGCCCGGGGCGCCCGCGCGACCGGCCCCGAGCCGTCTCCGCCAGCGCCCACCTGCGGGTCTTCTCCGTGCTGCTGCGCCGGGACGACCCAGGTGCCGCGTTCACCGCGGTGACCCGGCCGGGTACCGAGTCGGCGGTGCTGATCCACTTCCGCAAGGACATCGCCGCGATCGTCCAGGCCTGGGTGCGCTCGCTGTTCAAGCCGGCGCTGCGCCGCGACCCGAACGCCCCGCCCCTGCCCGCCCCTGCCCTGCCCTGCCCTGCCCGGTCCGGTCCGGGCAGGGCTCGCGCGAGCGGTTCCTGAAGACGCCTTCAGGTCTTCAGGAACCCTTCAGCACCGCTCGGCCATGCTGGACATGGCTGTTCGGACACGGCGCCGTCGGCCGGCAGCCCCACTCGGAAAGGCACCGAACGATGCTCTCCTCCTCGGCCCTGCTGGCCGTCAACCCACTGGACGCGGGCTCCCTGCTGGCCGCGTTCGGCGCCCTGGGCATCGCCGTGATCATGTTCGCGGAGACCGGCCTGCTCGTCGGCTTCTTCCTCCCCGGTGACTCGCTGCTGTTCACCGCCGGCCTGCTGTGCACGACCGGTGCGCACAGCGGCCCCCACCTGAACCTCGGCCAGGTCCTGGCGGCCTCCGCGGTCGGCGCACTCGCCGGCGCGCAGACCGGCTACCTGATCGGCCGCCGCGGCGGACGTGCCCTGCTCGCCCGCTCCCGCAGCAGGCATCTGCACGAGGGCGCGGTGCGGGCCGAGGAGATCCTCACCCGCTACGGCCACGGCAAGGCCGTCGTCCTGGCCCGCTTCGTCCCGGTCGTGCGCACCGTTCTCAACCCGCTGGCCGGAGCACTCGGCGTCAACGCCCGCACCTTCACCCTCTGGCAGGTGGTGGGCGGGCTGGCGTGGACGGTCGGCCTGGTCATGGCCGGGTACGCGCTCGGCTCCTCGATCCCGAACGTCGACCGCTACCTGCTGCCGATCGTCGCCGTCGTGGTGGTGGTGTCGCTGCTGCCGCTGGTGCTGGAGGTGCTGCGTTCCCGCCGTCAGGCCAGCGCCCGATGAGCGGCCCGGCGAGCACGCTCGCCCTCGACGGCCGCCCGATCGACGGCGGCCTGTACCGGAGCATCGACCGGTGGGCCCAACACCTGCCCACACCGGTGCAGCACGCCGTCGCCTCGTTCTCCGCCTACGGCCTGGCCCTGGTCGCCGTGCTGATGCTCCTCGCCTGGTGGCGCGCCCGCCGTGCTGACAGCACGGCGGTGGCACGGGCACTGGCCGCACCGCTGGTGGTCGTCGTGGCCTTCGCCGCCGACACGTTCCTCAAGTCCGTCCTGCGTGAGCCCCGCCCGTGCCAGGTGCTGGACGCCGGACGCACCCTCGAAGCCTGCCCGGCAACCGGCGACTGGTCACTGCCCAGCAACCACACCGTCATCGTCTTCGCCGCGGCCGCCGTCCTGTGGCACGTCGACCGCCGCCTCGCCGCCCTCGCGCTGCTGCTCGCGATCGCGATGGGCGTCTCGCGGGTGCTGGTCGGCGTCCACTACCCGCACGACGTCGTTCTCGGCGCGGCGGTCGGCACCGTCGCCGGGTACGGCCTCGGCCTGCTCGCCGGCCGCGCCGCGCCCTTGGTGGAGCGGGCCCGCGAAGGGCGGCTGCGCCGATGGCCGACCGCATGACCCCGCGGCAGTCGGCACTCTGGATCGCGCTCTGCGCCGTGGCGTTCGCCGTCATCGCCTTCGTGCTCGGCTCGAACGCGTGGGCGCCGCTGGGGTTCGAGCGGGCGGCCGCCGACCGGGCCGTCGCCCATCGGCCGTCCGCCGCCGTCACCACCGCCGAGGCGGTCACCTCGCTGGGCACCGGCGTCTTCCCGTACCTGATCGCCCTCACCGCTGGCGTCGTCCTCGTCCGCGCCTACCGGCCGCACCGCTCCGGACGGGCCGCGGCCGGACTGCTGCTCGCTCCCGTGTTGTGGCTGGTCGCGGGCCAACTGCTGCGTCAGGGCCTGATGCGCGGCTTCGCCCGGCCCCGCCCGCCCGCCTCGGACCGGGCGTTCACCCCCTCCGGGTTCGCCTTCCCCTCCGGCCACACCTTCACCGCCGCGGTCTGCGCCGGACTGCTCGCCCTCGCCGTCGCCCGCACCCACCCCGGCGCGCGCCGCGCCGCCGCGGCGCTCGCCCTGGTCTTCGCCGCCGTCATCGGCGCCACCCGCGTCCACCTCGGCGTGCACTGGCCGCTCGACGTCCTCGGCGGCTGGCTCCTCGCCGCCGCCTGGCTGCTCCTCGGTGCCGCGCTCCTGCGGACACCGGGCCGTCCGGTGCCCGGGGCGTAGACGCGCCGGGCACTGCTGATGATGCCGGAGTTCCGGTGCTCGACGGGCAGGTCGAGCACCGGACGGACGGCCTCGGCCGCGCCGTCGACCTCTCCTCGGGCGAAGCGGGCGAGCACGAGGTCGGTCTGCGCGCCGGCCTCCTCGCCGAAGGCCCACTCGTCCTCGGAGGCGGTGCGGTAGGCGGCGACGGCGGCCTCATGGTCGGCGGAGCCGTATCGGCGAATGATCAGGACGAGGGCTCGGATGCTCTGCGGCGCTTCGACCGCCGATGGAGGACGGCGGCCGCGGCAACGGCCACGGCAACGGCCGCGGCGATTGTGGCGGTGATCCGGCCGGTGCCCCCGGGTCGGGCGGTCTGCGTCAGCGGGGCGGCGGACGCCGGTGGGGGAGGAGCCGGCGTGCTGGTGGCGGTGGAGGCGGTGGCGGTGGCTACGACGACGGAGGCGTCCGTTCCCGGTGAGGTGGTGGCGGGGCCTGCGGAGGACAGGGCCGGGACGGACGGACGGCTGGTGGGGCGAGGGGTGGGGGATGCCTTCGTGGGGGTGACTTCGAAGGGGGCGACGGTGTTGTCCTGGTCGGCGTTCAGGGTGCAGGGGACGTCGATCCGGCCGGGCCCGGCCAGGTTGCCGTCGGCGTCCTTGGGCACGAGGTGGAGGGTGAAGTTGCCGGCGGTCACGCGTCCGGTGCCGGGGTGGGTGAAGGAGAGCCGGGGCGCGTTGCCGGTGGCGGGGATCTCGAAGGCACCGGAGGCGGGGACGGGAGTGCGGGTGATGGTGAGGTGGACGGGGACGGCGGTCCCGTCCTGCGGGGCGAGGACGCGGGTCTCGGCGTCGATCGAGCCTTCGATGCTGCGCACCCCGAGGACGTAGCGCAGGCCGAGGGTGAAGGAGGCCTCGACGGTGGCGGCCGCGTGGATGGCGAAGGCCGGGCTGGACTCGCCGGCCGGCAGGGTGGCCGGGACGTCCGCGGAGATCCTGGCGGTGATGGCCTGTCCGCCGATGGTCGGGAAGGCGCAGGTGTAGTGCAGGGTGGGGGCGGCGGGCCGGGCGGCCGCGGGGGCGGTGCCGAGGGCGCCGACGAGGGCGGTGGCGGCCCCGGCGACGGCCGCGAGGCGGGTGTGCCTACCCGGGCGGTGCGTACGGGATTCGGCGCTCATCGTGCCCCTTCCATCGGGTGGTCGCGTCGGCGCTGTCGGAGGCCGTGGCGTTGCTGGTGGCTGCGGCTCAGGTGGCTCTGGATCCAGGCGTGGCGGAACTGGTAGACCGCGCCGACCTGGCGGAGCACGCCGCGCTGGTGGGCGTCGTCCAGGAAGGCGATCAGCGCCCACGGCAGTTGCCCCGTGAGCGGCAGCCAGATGCGGGCCAGCGCCACCCACTGGCCCCAGGCGGTCAGGCTGAGTCCGTAGCTGAGCCCGGCGCCGAACGCGGCCTCCAGTCCGAATACCAGGCCGACCTCGAAGCCGCGCAGCGGCCCGTACACGATGCCGTTGAGCAGACCGACGCCGATGCCGAGGACGAGTGCCCAGGTGAGCAGGTGGTAGGCGACGTTGCGGCGGTCGATGTGCAGCAGGTCGGCGGGGCTGACGACGGATTCGGTGCGGACCGGGGCTTCGAACAGGGCGATCAGGCCGAAGACCAGCCCGGTCGAGAGGGCGATCGGCGGAATGAACAGCAGCCCGGCGGCGCCGGCGCCCTGTCCGTCGGCGAGTCCGATCGCGGCGACCATGCCTTCGTCGACCAGGATGAGCAGTGCCATTCCGGCTGCTCCACCGCACAGGCCGATCAGGAACCGGGTGCGGGCGTTGCGGCGGGTCGTCGGGGTGCCGGTGCTGAGTCGCATGCGGACCGGCGGGGGTCTGAGGGTGGCGCGAGCGCTGGTGTGCCAGTAGACGAACCCGAAGAGCGTGCCGGCGGCGAGGCCGTGAAGGACGCCGACCAGCAGGCCGCGGACGACGGCGAACCGGAAGCTGTGCGCGGTGGCGACCAGGTCGACGGGGAGGTTGCCGATCGCGGTGGTGACGCCGAAGGCGACGCCGGCCAGGACGGCGATGATCACGGTGCGCGAGAGGCGGCTCATGCCGGTGCCGACCTCCCACCAGGTGATGTCCTGCCGTTCGCGGCCGAGCCGGGTCAGGTGGTCGGCGAGGTGGCCGAGCCAGCGTTCGGCACGTTCCGCGTCCCACGGTCCGGGCCGGCGGTGGGCGGGGTCGAGCCGTTCGGTGGGACGGGGGCGGTAGACGGCGGGGACGAACCCGGCCAGCAGGTGCTCCTCGATCGCCTCGGGGTCGGGGAAGCGGGCGGTGTCCAGGAGTTCGCCCGGCCGCCGTTCGGGGTGGTCGCTGTACATGGTGCGGGCGAGGGCGATCATCAGCGGGGTGCGCAGCGCGGCGGCGAGGTTGGCGCGGCCGGCGCTCTCCGCCGTCCGGGCGGGGTCGAGGACGGCCTCCCAGGTGGTGCCCTGCCCGTCGGTTTCGGCGGGCCCGGGGAAGGCCGGGTCGGTCCGGGGCAGGTAGCCGCGCAGGTCGTCGAGGTCGAGGTCGCGCAGCTTCAGGACGACGGCGGCGGCCAGCGGGGCGTGGGCCGTCCGGACGGCGGTGGTGAACTCGGCGGGCCGGCTGGTCAGGACGAGCGGCAGCCGGGAGAGGTCGAGTGCTTCGAGGGCCGGGGCGCGCAGGTCTTCGGCGAGTTCGTCGAATCCGTCGAGGACGGGGAGGACGAGGTCGTCGTCGAGCAGGTCCGCGGCCAGCGTCTTGCCGCTGGGAACCCGGCGGGCCAGGTGCGGGTAGTCGCGCAGCAGCCGGCCGATCAGCCAGTCGCGCAGGGTCACGGTGGTCGGGTTCCAGGCGCCGAGGCTGAAGATCATCGGTACCCGTTCGTTGCGGGTGCGGGCGTCCAGCAGGTCGAGGGCGAACCGGACCGCCAGGATCGACTTGCCCGATCCGGCCCGGCCGAGGACCACCAGCCGGCCCGACGGCACGCGCCGGTAGATCTCGGCGACCCGCCGCAGGTCGCCGCTGAGATCCGGTTCGGTACGGGCCTCCCCGGGGGCGAGCAGGAGGGCGTTCGCCGACTGGTCGGCCACCCCCGCGACACCTGCTGCCAGCGCACCGGCAGCGCGAACGGGTGGTGCACCCGGTGCTGGGCCTCTTCGCGGCGCCAGCGCTGCCGGCTCTCGCGGGCCAACTCCTCGGCGGCGTCGGCGAGCGGGCCGTGGTCCCGGGGCGGTGGCAGTGGTTCCGGTGGGAGCGCGGGGGCTTCCGGCGCGGCCGGGCCGGTGCCGCCGCCGAGGGCGCTCAACCGTCGGCGGTCCTCGGGGCCGGCGTCGAGCGCGTCCGCGATGCGGTTGATGGTGCCGAGCCGGTGGTCGAAGGGCCGGTCGGTCTCGATCCGGCGGACGGTGCTCTCGCCGAGCCCGGCCCGCTCGGCGAGCTGGAACTGCGTCAGACCGGCCTGCTTCCGTAACCGGCGCACCAGCGCTCCGAACGTCTCCGCCACGACCCGCCCTTCCCCCGAGGATTCGAAACAGGGGCGAGCCTACCGCTGACGACCGGTCACCTATGACCGGCGCTGTGACCTGTGCATCTGCCTGACGCGACGTCAGCATCGGTGGTGCGGACAGCGGTTCCGCGGCCCCGGCGCACCCCGTTGCGTGGCCCGGGCCGCCCCTGTCCGCGACACCGGTACGTGAACTTGAGGGAGGCGGTGTTTGCGATGGCGGAGACGAAGGGTGTCCTGCTGCCGGCCTACGTGGTGGCCGACGAGTCGGGCTCGATGGCCCCGTACCAGCGGGAGCTGGGGGACGGGGTGGCGTCGCTGTGCGAGGGGCTGCGGGCGGAGCCGATGGTCGCGGCCAAGCTCCGGCTGGCCGTGCTGGGCTTCTCCGACGACGTCCAGGTCCGGCTCGCGGTGGCCGACATGCGCACCGAGACCACGGTGCCCCGGCTGGTGATCCGCGGGGTGACCAACTACCGGGCCGTCTTCGAGGACCTGCTGCAGCGCATCCCCGGCGACGTGAAGTGGCTGCGCGGCGAGGGCTACCGGGTGCACCGCCCGGTGGTCTTCCTGCTCAGCGACGGCCAGCCCACCGACGGCTCGTCCTGGCACGCGCCGCACGCCGAGCTGACCGACCGGGACCGCACCCCGACCGCGCCCAACATCATCGCCTGCGGTCTCGGCGACGCCCGGGCGCAGACCATGGTCGACGTGGCGACCCGCCCCGAGTTCGCCTTCCTCGCGAAGTCCGGCACCGACGTCGGCCGGGCGATCTCGGAGTTCTTCCACTCGCTCACCATGAGCCTGGTGGCTTCCGGACACGCCCTGAACTCGGCCGACCCGCAGCTGGTGGTGAACCGGCCCGACCAGTTCACCATGGCCATCGACGAGGTCGGCCGGTGACGCCCGCCCGCCGGGGCGACCCGGACCCCGCGCCGCCGGCGGCGCCCGCGAGGCCCGCCGGGCCGGACCGGGCACCGTGGCAGCGGATCACCGTGGACGTGCCGGGCCTGGAGTTCGAGGCCCGACCGCCCAGCCAGTACGCCTTCGACTTCCCCGACAGCGAATGCGAGGGCTGGTCCACCGACCGGCTCACCCTGCGGTTCGCCTCGGTCCGCGGCGCAAAGCACCGCTACTACCGTCAGCCCCGCCAGGACGCGGCGCGCGCCGCCGTGCACGAGGCCACCGGCAGCATCGTCTTCGCGGTCGCCGACGGCGTGTCCAGCGCCGCCGAGTCCCACCAGGGCGCGGTCGAGGCGTGCCGGGCCGCCGTCGAACGCATCCTGCACCTGCTCGACCGGGGCCCGGACCGGCTCGACGGCGCCGACGTCGCGGCCCACGCCGCGCGGCGGCTGCAAGAACTGGCACGGTGGCGACTCGGCGTCCCCGCACCGCAACCCGCCGAGGTGGCCCGCCTGTACGCGACCACCCTGGTGGCGGGGGCGGTCCGCGCCGTGGGCGACGCCCTGGAGGCCGAACTCTTCCGGATCGGCGACTCCGGGGCGTGGCTCCTCGACCGGGCCGGCGGCGGCTACCACCCGCTGTTCGGCGGCAAGGCCGTACCGGGCACGCCGCTGGTCAGCAACGAGGTGTCCCCGCTGCCCCTGGTCCCCGACCGGCTGGAGACCGCCGTCGGACGGCTGGCCGAGCCGTGGACGCTGCTGGTCGGCACCGACGGGTTCGGCGACCCGCTCGGCGAGGGCGACGGCCGGGTAGGGGAGCTGTTCGCCCGCCAACTCGCCTCGCCGCCGCCGCCGTTGTGGCTCGGCCACGTGCTGGACTTCACCCGGGAGACCTTCGACGACGACCGCACCCTGCTGGCGATCTGGCCCCGGACCGAGGAACCGAGGTGAACGCCGGACCGGCCGCCCCGGTCGAGTTCGCCACGCTCGCCCTGGGCGGGGAACTCGGCCGGGGAGGCCAGGGATCGGTCCACCGGGTGCGCAACAAGCGCATCAACGATGCGGCGGCCGCCGGCGGTTGGGAGGTCGTCTACAAGGAGTACGCCCCCGCGGTGCTGCCGCAGGTGGACGCCGCCGCGCTGGCAGCCGCAGTCGCGCTGCCCGGGCGGCTGACCGGCGAACAGGGGCGCTGGCTGTGCGAGAAGACCGCCTGGCCGGCCGCCGTGGTCCGGCGCGGCGGACGGACGTGCGGGTTCCTGATGCGCGCCGTCCCCGACCGTTTCCACTTCACGCTCCGGACCCTGGCGGCCGGCAACCAGGGCCCGCCCCGGCTCGCCACCCTGGAGTACCTCCTCAACGAGGACGCCTACGTCGCCGGGATCGGACTGACCGTCACCGACCGGGACCGGCTGCTGCTGCTTGCCGACCTCGCGACCACCCTCGACCGGCTGCACCGCTTCGGCGTCGCCGTCGGCGACCTCTCGCCGAAGAACCTGCTCTTCACCCTCGCACCGCAGCCCGAGTGCTTCCTCATCGACTGCGACGCGGCCCGCACCGGCCTCGCGACGGTGCTGCCGCAGGCCGAGACCCCGGACTGGCACGTTCCCGCGGGCGAGGAACGGGCGACACGGCACAGCGACACCTACAAGCTCGCCCTGCTCGCCGTCCGCCTCTTCGCCCGCGACCAGAGCACGACCGACCCGGCCGAGCTGGCGGCGATCGACCCGGCCCTCGGCACCCTGGCCCGCGCCTCGCTCGGAACGGACCCGGCCGCCCGGCCGACGGCCGCCGCCTGGGCCGAGCAACTGGCCTCGGCGTCCGGCAGCCTGAAACCCGGCCGCGGGCCGAAAGCCGCCGGGGGATCGAAGCCGAAGCCGAAGCCGAAGCCGCCGACCGGGCCGGCCGCCCCGCGACCGCGCGTCAACAGCTGGGCAGGTTCGGCAGGTTCGGCAACCACCCCCGGCACGGGAACGGGCAGCGCGGCGGCCCGCGTCGGCAAGGTGCTCGTCGCCGTCGCGGCCGTCGCGGCCCTGGTGCTGGTGGCGGTCCACCGCGGCGACTCCCACCCGGCCGACACCCGCTCGGCCGCCGACAGCCATCCGCTGACGGCCAGTTACTCACCGCGTCCCGCCGACAGCACGTACCTGATCCCGGCACCCGATCCGACCGTCACCAGCACCAGCCCGGGAACCCCGACCCCGACCCCGACCCCCACACCCACCCCGAGCCCGAGTCCGACCGATCCGATCGCCACCGCGGCCGTCGGCGACTGCTTCCACGACACCGGCACCAGCGACCGCGCCGACCTCACCCCGGCCACCTGCACCACCGGGACGTTCAAGGTCGTCCGGATCAACGAGCGGAGCACCGACCTGGACGGCTGCGCCGACGTGCCCGGCAACGACGAGAGCGTCAGCTCCAAGCGCTACTCGCGGGTCCTGTGCCTCAGCTACCAGAGCCCCGGCGGGGACTCCTACCACGCCCGGCAGGGCGACTGCGTCTTCGGGCCGTCCGGCGCGGGCCAGTGGTCGGTGCTGTCCTGCCGGACCGGCGCCTTCAAGGTCCTCGCCGTCTACAGCGGCACCAACGACCACTCCAAGTGCGACGGCTGGCCCAACTACAACCAGTGGCGGACCGTCCCCGGCCCCGAGAACGCCGGCCGCGACGTCCTGCAATGCCTGTCCATGGTGTTCCCCGACGACGCAGGCTACGCCACCGTCCGCGAATGCCTGCTCAAGTCGGGCCGCACCTTCACCAACGTCGGCAGCTGCGACCGCTCCAACGTCTACGTCACCGGACGCACCAGCACGCCCGATTACCCCGCGTTCTGCGGCCAGGACAGCTCCACCTACTGGCGCTCCAACGAGTTCCCCGACCTCGGCTACACCGTCTGCTGGCGCTGGCGCTGACCCCGCCGCCAGTACACGGCAACCAACCCGTCATCCCACCAACGAAGTTCAAGGATCCGACATGGCATACCGCTACCGGTGCGGCGAGTGCGGCTTCAAGACCTCCTGGGGCACCGAGTCCCAGGGCGAGCAGGAACAAATCACGCACTACACCCACCGCCACCCCGGCCTGCGCCCCGGCGGAACGGTCGAGGCCAACACCAAGAACCCGGAGGGCGGCATCGGCTGCCTCGGCTTCCTCGCCGTGCTGCTCCTGCTGTTCGTCCTCGCCGCCGCGTGCAGCCGATGAACAGCGCCGATCCGAACACCGCGACGAGGAGGACGTCATGACGAAGCACTACTGGAACCAGGACCCGGCCGCACCGGCACCGCCGACCTGGCAGCACACACCACGCGCGGTGCCGCCCCGGCTCGGCCGCGGCGGCGCGGCGGCACCGGCCCCCGGCGGGTCGGCGCCCGCCACGGCGCCTGCCGCGGTGCCGCCCGCCCCCGCGACGCCGGCCCGGCCGCCG
>NZ_BPRL01000119.1:0-10986 GCF_045862635.1 Kitasatospora sp. NE20-6 | reverse complement strand
GTCGGGAACAGGGCGTTGGGTGCGGCGGAGTTTTACCGTGAGGTGATCGGGCCGAAGGGTCTGGTGGCTGGGCAGTTGTTGGTGTTCGTGGGTTGCGATGTGGATGTGTCGGTGGCGGGTGGTGTGTCGGCGGCGGTGGTGATCGGGGGGTTGGCGCCGGGTCTGCATGTGGTGGGTGCGGATGGTCCGGTGTTCACGACGCCGGATGGGTCGGTGCTGGCGGGCCGGTATGACTTCGGTGTGGATGGTCTTCCGGTGGTGGGTAGTTGGCGGCCGGGTCGGTTCGTGCTGCACCGGGCGGGTGGTGGGAGTTTCGATCTGGGGCCGGATCTGCTGGTGGCGCTGGCGGAGCGGGTGCCGGTGCTGGTCGGTGGGGAGTTCCCGGTGAGTGGTGACCGGGTGGCGGGGGCGCCGGGTGAGCTGGTGCGGTGGATGCCGAAGAAGAAGTCGAAGTCCGTTTCTTCTGCCGCTTCTTCTTCTGTTGCTTCGTCGGGTTCGGTTCGGCAGGCGGGTGCGTCCGGGGCTGGCGGGGTGGCCGGGGTGTCTGCTGTCGCGGTGTCGGTGGGGTCTGGGGTGCGGGAGGAGGAGGTCTGGGTCAGTTTCGGTGACCCGGTGCGTTTCAAGCGGCACATCACGTCGATGGAGCTGAAGGCGCGGTACAACCCGTTGACGGGGTTGGAGTCGGTGCGGTTGGTGGGTGGTCATCAGCTGGATGCGGACGGGGTGCTGGAGGTCCGGGACGGTCAGTTCGTGGCGTCTGTGGGGCCGGTGGCGGGTTCGATGACCGAGCCGTTGGTGAACGGTGTGTTCGAGGCGTCGATGGAGTATCAGCCGCTGGTGGGTGGTCCGGTGGTGAAGCTGACGACGTTCTTCCCTGCGCATCTGACGTGGGCGCAGGTGAGGAAGAGTGCGGCGGGGGCGTTCCGTAATGCGGTGCTGTCGGGGGAGGTGGATCTGTCGAGGGGTTTCCATGCGGTCGGTGTGGACTCGTTGCTGGGCAGGTTCGTGGGGACGGATGCCTTCGGCAACTGGTTGGCCGGGTATGTGCAGGCGGGTGACATCACGACGGTGTTCCCGTTGTATCTGGCTCCTGCCGTGCCTCGGACGGAGCGGCCGAATCCGTGGGTGGCGCGGGTGGAGGCGGTGCGGGTCGGTGGCGTCGCCGGGTTCGCGGCCGGGTCGGCTGTGATCGAGGCGTCCGTCGTCGAGCCGGTGCGGGTCGGGGGCGCCGTCGGGCCGGCCGTGGTCGTGTCGGCTGTTGCCGGGCCTGTTTCCGTGGTTCGGGAGCTGTCGTCCGAGGTGTTGCAGGATCTTGCGGATCTGGAGGCGGCCGTGGTGCCGTCGGTGGGCCGGGTGAAGCAGGAGAAGGTCCAGGCGTGGGTGGATGCCTTGTGGGGGGCGGGCCGGCGGGTGCTGGCCGGTGGTGGTCTGACTTTCGACGCGTTGGTGGAGCGGGTCGATTCGGCGCAGGAGCGTGTGAAGCGGGTGCCGACCGCGCAGGGCGGTTCGCTGGTGGCGTCGGTGAGCACGCTGGGTGCGGTGCTGGCTGCCGAGCGTCTGGTGTCGGTGGCGGCTTCCGGCGGCCCGGTGACGATCGCCGGCATCGACAGCGTCCTGCGCAAGGTGCGGGAGGCGGTGGATG
This sequence comes from Kitasatospora sp. NE20-6, assembly GCF_045862635.1. Lineage (NCBI taxonomy): Bacteria > Bacillati > Actinomycetota > Actinomycetes > Kitasatosporales > Streptomycetaceae > Kitasatospora > Kitasatospora sp. NE20-6. Next base: position 9,344 of record NZ_BPRL01000119.1, on the reverse strand, counting down.
CCCAGTTGCTGCTGGTGGAGAAGGAGGAGGACTTCCGGGGGCACGCGGGCGAGTTGCTGCGGGTGCTGGCCGCGGTGCGGGAGCTGGGTGACGACTGGGCGGACGAGGAACCGTGGCCGGCGACGTTCAGCCAGTGGCTGGCCGTGCTGTACAGCACGGCGCTGGTCGAGCGTCAGAAGGGTTCTGTGCCGCGAGGCGTGTACGACCAGCACCTCCAGGTCCTGGCGAACAGCGGGATCGAGCTGCTGTGGGCGGGCGAGTTGTCGGCGGAGAGGCTCAAGGCCTACCTGGGCCGAGTGGTGCTGAAGCAGCGCCACGAGGGCGAGCAGCGGATGTGGTTGAGCGACATTCGGTACGCGATCGGTTCGCAGGACGCCACGACGGTGGTCGCAGCGGCGGACGAGCGGCTGGAGTACCTGACCGCGGAGCAGAAGCGGATCGACGACGCCCAGGGCAAGAACCCGGCCCAGCGCCGTGCCTCCGGCACCGACGACCGCTACACCACGTCGGAGGGGAACCTCAGGGAGCGGATCGGCGCCTTCCAGCGAGACATGGGGCAGCTGGAAACCCGTTTCCCGGCGCTCAGGGCGGAGAAGGACCGGCTGAGGTTCGCCGCCTACGCACTGCAGGTGGCCTCGGCGGCCTGGCTCGCCCGTGAGCGGGGATCCATCTCCTACCTTGAGGCGAAGAGCCTCGTCTTCCTCGTCAATGATCTGGTGGGGGCATTCGATGCGGAGCACGTTGTGCCGAGCATCCCTTACGCGAAGGGCGCTCTCCGGGCCATCCGGACCGTCAAGACGCTTCTGGACGAACCCGACCGGCCGATGGATGACGCCACCGAGGGAGCGTGGGTCCGGATCAGGACTGATCTCGACGAGATGGAGACGGTGCTGGCGACCCTCGACCTGGGCCCGCAGTACCAGCACGCTTACCTTTCGAACCGCCTGTTCACGGACAGGCGTCTGCTGGAGCCCCTGAGGTTCCAGCCTGGTGACGCGGAGGTCGGCTCCGAGTTCCTGAAGAAGGTGAAGAGCGAAGAGGACGCGGCGCATGCGAACCGGCGAGGAATGCCGGTCTACGAGCCCATCCTTGCCTCGCTCGGGTCGGTTCGGGACGACGGTGTCTGGATCCTCGCGATGGGACGGCCAGGCGGGGTGGCCGAGAACGAGCTGGAGCTGCGGGTCTCGGCGCTGACGGGACACAACGGCAAGGAGCGGCTGGCGTTGGGCGTGACGACCCCGTACCGGATGATGCTGCTGCTCGCCCAGGTCGAGCGGTTGCGTCATCTGGCCGCCGACCCGGAGGGCTTCGTCTCGAGGCTGCGGGCAAAGGCGGTGCAGCTCGTGCGGACGGTGCAGGCCCGCCTGCTGAGCCCTTCCACGCATCACCTGTACGTGGCCAACGCGACGTCGGACACGCCGTACGCGGTGCTGACGGCCAGTCTGGAGACGTTGGCTAACGCGTGGGTGGAGCTGGTGCGCTTCGGGTTCGCGGATGAGGCGTCGGTCCGCGAGGAGGTGGCACGGAAGAAGGTCTTCACGAAGCTCGCGGAGCGCTTCGAGCAGGCCGAGCCGGGTCGGACGGAACTGTTGTTCGACCTCCACCTGCGGGTGGTGCGCGGTCCGGAGCGGGCGGCGGATGCGAAGAAGTGGCGTACCGCGCTGCTGACCGAACTGGACGGCCTGGTCCGGGGGCGCAAGGAGAAGCAGAAGGTCGTCGTGGCGGCCTACGCCCAGGACTCGCCGGTCCGGTACGCGGGCACGGTGCTGGACGCGCTGGTGGAGCGGGTCGCCGAGCAGAAGGCGGAGCCGGGGCAGGACTTCACGGAGAGGGTGCGCGCTATTCGCGGCCACCTCCAGAAGCACACCACGGACACCAGGTATCACCTGGCCGAAGAGCCGGTGCTGTCCCCGCCGGCGCCGACCCGGGTGCCGGACGAGCTCTCGGACAAGGAGTACGCGGACGTCTACCGCGCGCTGGACGACTTCCGGTCGCTGATCCCCATGGTCGTCAGCAGGAGGCTGACGATCCAGGACATCGACGTGGCGTCCCTTCGCATCGCCAGGTTGGTGGCACGTCAGTCGGACACGGATCTCATACTGCGTGCACTGACGCTTGCGACGGCTGCCGCCGACCGGGCGCTCGATCCGATGCTCAGCAAGCAGTTCTTCGTGAGCCTGATGGAATACGGCAGCCCTCGGCAGCCGTTCCAGATCCTGGACGGGATCGATCTCGACGTCTACCTCAGGGACACGGCGGACTACTCCCGCACGGCGCTGGCGAAGGGGACCACCCAGACGGGTCACGAGGCGTGGCTCTCGGCGCTGACACTGGTGATGGACGACCGGCAGTGGCAGCGCGACGGCTACGGGAATATGACGGCCGAGGAGCTGGCCGCCGTGCTGGAGGAAGCGCGCCGCTCGCCGGAGCCGACGGAGACGCTGCAGATGATCAGCGGCCGTGCCGGGAAGGTGATCGATCAGGGTCTCCCCGCGGTGCTCGACGGCTACATGACGGTCGAGCAATTCCAGGAGCGTCTCGACCAACTGCCGACGGACGGCCATCGGCTCAAGGAAGAGGATCGGCCGGTCCTCGCCGGCCTGGCGCAGCTCTACGCCATGGAATCCCAGGCCAGGAGCTGGGACCAGCTACCGATGCCTGAGGAAGACTTCATCGGTCAGCTGGAAGCCATGGCCAGGCTCACGTCCCAGCCGCTGGAGGCTCCCAACGAGACGACAGAGGACATCGTCCGCCGGTATCACCAGCGCCTGCACCATTACCTGTCCTATCTGCTGGAGTCCTCGGAGAAGGGTGGGATCGGCCTCCTGCCGCGCTATGCGGCGGTCGTCGCGCTCCTCGAGGAGCTGCGCTATCGGGGTGCCGTCCTGGCAGAGGACGGTGTGGAGGCGGTTCGGCGGTTCGGTCGGTGGTTGGGTGCGTTGGAGCATGCGGGGCTGGAGGCGTTCCGTGTTTCGCCCGGGGTGATGCGGTCGGCGTTCGTGCGGTTGTTGTCGGTGGAGGTGCCGGCGGGCTTCGAGGAGCGGTTGGGGGTGCTGGCGGCGCGGTTGGCCTCGCCGGAGGTGCTGGGGCAGCCGGTTGCGCTGGATGCGGTGGCCCGGGTGGCGCTGCGGGAGCGTCTGCGCGAGGAGGACGTCCGGGCCCGGGTGAAGAGTCCGCGGGTGGGTGGTGGTCAGGAGATCCGGGACGGGGTCGTGGAGGTGGTCGCGCGGCTCCGGGCACGCGTCTCCACCGTGCCGATGACGGGCCCGGACCAGGACGAGCTGGACGAACTCCAGATGACGACGGAGCGGTGGCTGACCGAGCCGATCCTCTTCGAGGCGGCGCTGGAAAACCTGGAGCTGGACACTCCGCTGGAGATGATCGTGACGCCGTCGGGCTACTTCGTGCCGGTGAAGGGCGCGGCGGGCTTCGCGGATGACGGGCGGGCGCAGTTGCAGGCCGCATTCTCCTTCCCGAGGGTGGGGGACGCGACGGTGGTGCATGTGCACACCGACGGCGAGGGGCGGTTCCTGGTCGGGAATCGGGCGTTGGATGCGGAGGAGTTCTACCGGGAGGTCATCGAACCGGAGTCGCCGGACGGGCAGCTGCTGGTGTTCGTGGGCTGCGACGTGAATGTGCCGGTGGCCGGTGGCCTCTCCGCGGCGGAGGTGATCGGGGGCTTGGCACCGGATCTGCACGTGGTGGGTGCGGATGGCCCGGTGTTCACGACTCCGGACGGGGCGGTGCTGGCGGGAAACTACGACTTCGATGCGAACGGCCGTCCGGTGGCCGGCAGTTGGCAGCCTGCGCGGTTCATGCTGCACCGGGCGGGCGGCGGTGAGAGCTTCGATCTCGGATCAGACCTGCTGGCGGCGCTGGCCGAGCAGGTGCCGGCGCTGGTCGGCGGGGAGTTCCCGGTGAGCGAGGACCGGGCGACTCAGGCACCGGGTGAGCCGGTGCGGTGGATGCCGAAGAAGAAGCCCAAGTCCCTCCCCACCCCGGCGGTCGCAGGAACCGGGCAGGCAGGACCGGCCGGAGCCGTCGTCACCACACCGACAGCCGCGCCCCCCATGTCGACGGCCGTCGTCCCCGAGGAAGACATCTGGGTCAGTTTCGGCGACCCGGAACTGTTCAAGCAGCACATCCTCTCCCTCCAGCTGAGGACCGGCACGGACCCGTTCTCGGGCCAACCGTTCTCCCGGCTGGTGGGCGGCCACCAGCTGGACGCCGACGGCACGATCCAGGTCCTGGACCGCGGCGCGGTGGTGCGCATCGCCGTGCCGGAGGACTCGAGGACGGAGCCACTGTCGAACGGGGTGTTCAGCGCGACGGTCGAGTACCGACCACTGACCGGCGGCCCCGTCACCAAGCTGACCACCTTCTACCCCGCGCACCTGACGTGGGAGCTGATGAAGGAGAGTGCCGCGGCGGCATACCGCAACGCCGTCCGATCCGGCGAGATCAACCTTGCGGGCGGATTCCTCTCCACTGCCGTGGCGGGCGTGGACTCGCTGTTGGGGAAGTTCGTGGGCACCGACGGCTACGGCAACTGGCTGGCCGGCTACGTACAGGTCGGCGCGATCCGCACGGCCTTCCCGCTGAACCGCGAGCCGGCCGGGGCCAGGACGGACAGGCCCAGCCCCTGGGTGCTCGGTGCCGAGGCCTTCGTCGAACCCGACACTGCGGCCCAGGAACTGCTGGCCAAGGCCGAACTGGACATGGCGGAACTCACGGCCTCCGCGATGTCCGCCGTCGGCAAGTCCGCGGTGGACAAGGTCCAGGCATGGGTGACGGCACTGTGGAACGCCACCCGGAGCGCCCTCGACACCGGCCTGCTGACCGTGGCCGCACTGCAGGAGAAGGTGCTCGCAGCACAGGGCCGCGTGCAGCGCGTGCCGCTCGCACAGCGCGATTCACTCGCAGCCTCGGTCGCGACCCTGCGCGCGGTGCTGGCGACCGAGGCGCTGGCCACGGCCGTACGGGCAGGTGAACCGGTGGCCCTGGTCGACGTGGACACCGTCCTGTCCGGGCTCCGTACGACCGTCAACGCCCAGCTGCTGCTGGAAGAGCAGTTCCAGGGACACTCCAGCCATGTCCTGCAGGCCCTGGGAACCATGCAGCAACTGCGCGACGAACTGGCGGTCCACGATCCGTGGCCGTCCTGGTTCAGCCAGTGGCTGGCCCTGCTGCACAGCAGCGTCCTGGTCGACCGCTACCAGAAGAGCATGCCTCGCGGAGTCTACGACCAGCACCTCCAGACCCTGGCGACCCACGGAATCGCCCTGCTCGCCGAGGACAGGCTGACCGCGGCCGACCTGAAGAAGGCCCTTGCCCAACTGGTCCTCAAGCCACGGCACGAGAACGAACAGCGGATGTGGCTGAGCGACATCCGCTACGCCATCGGCTCTCAGGACGCCACGACCGCAGTCGAGGCGGCGAAGGACCGGGCCACCTACCTCGCAGACGAACAGAAGCGCCTCAACGAGGGCCAGGGCAAGAACCCGGCGCAACGCCGTGCCTCCGGCACCGACGACCGCTACACCACCTGGGCGCAGGCGGTCCAGGACCGGATCGACGACTTCCAGCACCAGATCGAGCAGCTCGACACCGTCTTCCCCACCCTCCGGGCGGCGAAGAAGGAGCTGCTGTTCACCAGCCACACCCTGCACCTGCGCAGGTACCTCTGGACCGCCCGTGAGATGGGCTACCTGCCGGTGGCCGAGGCGAAGGCCGCGGCCGACCGCGCCATCGAGACCTCCGACATCGAGAACCAGACGCTCGCCCTCGTCAAGCCCTTCGCCCGGGAGGGCCTGGAGACGCTTCGAGCAATCAGGGCCTTCATCGAGAGCCCCGCCGACCCGGACCAGGACACCCCCGAAGCCATATGGCAGTCGATCCAGTGGAACCTGGACGAGGCAGAGGTCAGGTACCTCCACGCAGCAGGCGGCCCGCACTCCGCCTACGCCGGCCTCGTCAGTGTGCTGCATCTGAACGCCTACGGTCTGCATCACCTCCGGACGCACATGGGCCAGGAAGCCGTCCAGGAAGTCAACCGGGACCTCGATCGGGCACGGCAGTCCGAGAGCCGACAGCCCCTGCGAGAGCGGCGGATCTTCCGGGCCACAATCGATCGCTTCGATGCCGATGCCCGCTGGGCAGCCGAGATGTCGAAGCCGCTCGGGCTCACGCCGGAGGACGTCGACACCCGCAGCAGCCGTCTGAGCGGTAAGCGGGGCAAGGAGAGGATGCTGACCGGGGTCACGTCCCCGCGCAACATGATGTTGGCGTTCGCCTATCTCGGACAGCTGTCCTATCTGACACCCGACCCGCAGGCTTTCAAGGAGGCCTTGAAGGCGAAGGCCCACAAGCTCGTCCGGGCCGTCTCGGTCGACATGATGCTCGACGAGGCCCAGGACGCCGTTCTGGCAAATGTCACCTCGAACACGCCCTACGCGGCCCTGACCGCCCGGATGGAGACGATCGCCAACGCGTGGGCGGAGCTGGTGGACTTCGGACATGCGGACGAGGCGGACGTCCGTGCGGAGCTCACCAGGGGGAAGTGGCTGGAGCAGCTCGCCGAGCACTACAAGCTGCCGGAACTCGGGGCCGAGGCGGCAAGACTGCTGGACATCCACCTGCGCATCGCCGGGGCCCCGGAGCAGCCGGCCGATGCGAAGAAGTGGCGCGCCGGTCTGGTGGCGGAACTGGACGTAGTGGTGCGTGGGCGCAAGGGCAAGGACGCCGCACCGCCGTACACGCAGAACTCTCCTGTCCGGTACGCGGGCATGGTGCTGGACGCGCTGGTCGAGCGGGCTGCCAGGCACACACCGGCGCCCGGGAACGACTTCCTGGAGCCTGTGCGTGTCCTCCACAAGGCCCTGCAGAAGCTGTCCTCGGACCCCGCCTACCAGGTTGAGACTCCGCCGGCACCGATCGGCAGGCCGCGGCTTCCGCGGACGGTGCTGTCGGCACGGCAGAAGGCGGAACTCGCGGGACGACTGGACGAGCTTGCGGCCATGGTCCCGATGGTCCTGGACGGCTCCCTCGGCCAGGCGGACTACGACACCGCGGCCCGCGAGGTCGCGCGCCTGGCGGCCCGGCAGGCGGACCCCGGGCTCGTCCTGCGAGCCGCCGTACTCGCCATGCTCGGCGATCGTCCGCTCGAACCAGCGGTCCTCCACCGGGCGATCGGTGCGGTACTGGAATTCGGCGGCTCGGGCGCTGAGCCGGAGACCGCACGGACGCTCGATCTCGACCTGATCATCGAAGCCCTGAGCCCGATGATCAGCAAGGAGGTGGAGAGCTCGAACCATCACGTTCTGACGTTCACCCGTGCGGCAGAACTGGCGAAGAACGACCGTGCGTGGGCGCATGCGGGCTTCAACCGCATGACGGCCGAGGAGATCGACACCCGGCTGGCGGCTTCGGAGCACGGCGGCGACGACGAGTTCCGCGAGGCCGTCCGGGCCCGGGGCAGCGCCCTGCGGATCGGCGCCACCACTGCTGTGAGCGCCGACTTCCTCGCACCGGACGAGGCCCGGGCACGCTACGCACAGCTGCCGAACCTGCCGGACGACGCCCAAATCCTCAGCAGCGTCGACCACGTGCACCTGGGCGGCCACGTCGAAATTGCCTTCTGGCACGCGCTGGCGGACAACCTGGGCACCAAGCCCATGCCGGAATCCGAGTTCGTCCAGTTCCTCGACGGCTTCGCAGAATTCGTCGTACTGGTGACGAGGGAGTCCGGCAAGGCGGCGAAGCCGGCCCTGACCGCGTCCTACCAGGACGAGACCCTCAGGTACCTTTCCCGGATCCGGTTCGTCCAGGAGCGAGGCGGCATCGACCTGCTCCCCCGCGTCGCGGCCATCAACGCGCTCGAAGAGGAGTTGCGGTACCGGGGTGCGTTGTTGGCGGAGGATGTGGTTGCGGCGGGGGTGGCGTTCGGTCGGTGGTTGGGTGCGTTGGAGCATGCGGGGTTGGAGGCGTTCGGGGTGGCGCCGGGGGTGGTGCGGTCGGCGTTTGTGCGGTTGTTGTCGGTGGAGGTGCCGGAGGGGTTCGGGGAGCGGGTGGGGGTGTTGGCGGCGCGGTTGGCGTCGTCGGATGCGGCGGGTGCGGGTGCGGTGGTGGCGTTGGGTGCGGGGGAGATTGCGTCGTTGCGGGAGAGGCTGCGTGGGGAGGATGTCCGGTCTCGGAGCAGGCTGCCGCGTGAGGGGGGTGGTCAGGAGATCGCGGACGGTGTGGCCGAGGTGGTCGCCCGCCTCACCGCCCGCCGGAACGAGGCGACCACCGCCGGCCTGCACCAGACGGTCCGACCGACGGACCGCTTCCGCGACAATGCCGAGCGACTGCTGGAACGGACGACCGGCCGGACCGACTCCTATGTCTTCGAGGCTGCGTTGGAGTCGTTGGAGTCGGGTGCGGTGGTGGAGCCGTTGGTGACGCCGTCGGGTGTGTTCGTGCCGGTGAGGGGGGCGGCGGGTTTCGCGGACGACGGGCGTGCGCAGTTGCAGGCGGCGTTCTCCTTCCCGAAGGTGGGCGGTGCGACGGTGGTGCATGTGCACACCGACGGTGCGGGGCGGTTCCTGGTCGGGAGCAGGGCGCTGGATGCGGCGGACTTCTACCGTGAGGTGATCGGGCCGAAGGGGCTGCCGGACGGGCATCTGCTGGTGTTCGTGGGGTGTGATGTGAACACGGCGGTGTCGGGTGACCGGCCGGCGGTCAAGGTCGTCCAGAAGCTGGCGCCCAAGCTGCATCTGGTGAGTGCCGATGGTCCGGTGTTCACCACGCCGGATGGGCGGGTTCTGGCGGGCAGTTACCGGTTCGACGTGAACGGGGTTCCGAAGCCGGACAGTTGGCGTCCGGGGCGGTTCACGCTGCAGCCCGCGCGTGGCGCGGGGGCGAGTGCCGATCTCGGTTCCGACCTGATCGAGGCGCTGCAGACCCGGGTGCCCGCCCTGCTCGGCGGTACGGCCTTCCCGGTGGGCACGGACCGGGGGGTGCCCGCGCCCGCCGAACTCGTGCGGTGGATGCCGAAGAAGAAGTCCAAGTCGGGCCCCGCATCCCAAGCAACCACACCTGCACAGCAGACAGGCTCCTCTGCCGCGTCAGGGGCTTCACCGGTACAGGCGGCCGTCTCCACGGTGCACGACGAGGACATCTGGGTCAGTTTCGGCAATCCCGAGCGGTTCAGGCAGCACATCGTGTCCCTCGAACTGAGGTCGAGCAGGGATCCGTTCTCGGGCCTTCGGATCCCACGGCTGGTCGGCGGCCACCAACTCGACGCCGACGGGACGATCCCGGTCCGGGACGGTGACGCGGTGGTGCGCGTCACCGTGCCGGAGGGT
>NZ_BPRL01000118.1:0-11645 GCF_045862635.1 Kitasatospora sp. NE20-6 | reverse complement strand
AACAGGGCTCCCGGGTTGAAGCGTTGGCGAGTGAGATCACCAGTGCAACAGCCGGGAGCCCTGTTGCGTCACGCCCCACTTCCTCAATCCTGTCGTCACCCTCGCAGCTCAGGATGAGAAGGGCTCACTGGAGTTGATCTCGGCATCCAAGCGGCCGAGTTCCGATTGCACCACGGTGAGCCTGCGGATCCTCTGGAGGGAGCGGACCACCTCCGGGACGGAATCACGGTCGTCCGCGATGACATGCTGGAACACCGACCCCAGAAGCCCGTCGTCGGCGAGCAACTGACGCGCAATCTGTTCCGCCCGCGGAAACCGGCCGCGGGCAGGCTTGCGCAGTGCTGCACGGCAGGCATCCTGGGCCCGGGCCAGGTCGCGTTCCAAGGTCGCGACGTCCTCGATGACGTTCAGCGGCGGGCACTCCACCAGCGCCCCTGACAGTACTCGCCGGGCGATTTCCGACGCGATGGTCCCGAGGTTGTCCTCCAGCCGCGGAGCCAGCTCGTTGAGCCTTGCACCTGCCGTGTACTCCCCCGACACCAGGCAGGTCCGGATGATTGCCGGTACCACGAGGGCGGCGGCGGGCCAGTCCACCGCGACCGCTTCCACGTCGAGACCGGTCATCTCTTCGGCCAGGGCCGCCGCGCAGCCGCCCGCCTCGGTGCGGATGCCGTGTGCATACGCCGCGATGCGCAGCGCGGCCTGTCGCTGGGCGCTCCAGTCTGCGGCGGCTGCCACGTGGTAGGCCAGGCCGTAGCGCTCACTCGGAAGCAGGCTCGCGATGGTTGCAGTGGCCAGGTCGTCCGTGTCAGGGGTGTTGTGGGCATCCGCGGTCGGCTGACCGGTGTGGTTTTCCTCTCCTCGGTGGTGGCCAGGGCTTTCGGTCTGGACCGGTGGGGCCACCAGGGTGGGCGGCTGTTCTGGCTGACCGGTCCGTACCGGTGGGGTGGCGGGATCGGGAGTGGTGATTGCCTTCGGTGGGTCCTTCGGGACAGCTTCGGTGGTGGGGCCGGGCGGGGCCGGCGTGTCTGTGCCGGTGTTCTCCACGCCGTGCGGGGTCGCGCAGGGCTGAGGCATCGGAGCCAGGACGATGGTGTGGAAGTTGAACGCGAGGGTGGTCAGCTCCGGCAGGCCCTGGACCAGTGCGCTCTGCAGCGCCAGCATCTGCCCGGTGTCCGTGGCTTCGCTGCCGACTAGGGCGATCAGTCGCGGCAGGGCCGCCAGAGCGTCGGCTCTGGTGCGGAGCTCCTCGGTCCAGGCCGTGGAGGCAAGGAGGTCGCGACCCAGCTGCTGGGCCACGGGCAGCAGATCGAATGCCGGTGACCCCTCGGGGGCCCGCAGATCGGCTACGGCTGCCAGTTCGGTACGGACGAGTTCCTCGGCGGCCTGCGTTCCGGCCTGTTCCTCGGCTTTCTCTGCGGCCGACTCCATATCCGCGACTTTCGCCTGAGGTGTGCCGAGTCCGAGGTCGGAGAACAGTTCCAGGGCCTCGTCGAAGTCACGCGCGAGTCGCTGAAGGGTGGCGAGATCGGAGTCCAGCGGCCGCGCCCCGTCGCCGACTGCGGAGGCGATCCGCTCAGCCGACGGCTGTGTCGTCGTCACCGTCGCCCGGAGATCGGCGAGTAGGGTCCGGAGGCCGGCCAGATCGCCCGAGTCGGCGTCTGCAGGGGCCGGGCGTGGTGCGGGCACTGCGGCTTGGGAGGGGAACAGTTGCTCGTCCGCCGGTTCGAGGATCTCGCTCTGCCGGTCGGGCGGGGTGTCCTCGCCGGGGTGGACCAGGTGGGGGACCAGCGCGAGCACGGCGTCGGCTGCGGCTGCGATCCTCGACACGGCTTCCAGGTCGAGGTCGGAGGTCATCCAATCGAGCTGCAGCGCCCAGGCCCAGATACGGGCGTCGTTGACCTCCGCCGTCGCGTGCGCCCACAGACACAGACGCAGCATCCCGTGCGTCCAGGGCGGAGTGTCGGCGAGGGCATGCGGATCGGCTTGGTGCGAGGCATGGATCAATGCGGGTTTCACCCGTCCGCTCAGATGCCGCAGTGCATGACGGGTGCGGGTGGAGTCGGGAGCGCGCCGCATGCGGGTGAGCATGTCCCGGCACATCGGCAGGTTGACTCTGGCAGCGGGGACGGTGATGCCGAGCGCCTGCAGGGCGTGGGTGCGCTCGGTCTGCTGCATCGCTTGGAGCGTTGTCAGGAGATTCTGTTCGGTCACGCGGGCCAGCGCCGGGCGCAGGGGGTCGGTGAGATGGGTCAATGCCAGGGAAAGGCCCTGCAGGGCGGCGGACACCTCGTCGGGTGGGGCGGTCAGGGAGACCGGGTCGGGCGTGAAAACGGGGTAGGGCTCCTCGTCCGTGCAGTTCATGGGGGAAGAGGGTCGGTGCTTGGTCAAGAGCGACTCCGAGAGGTGGTTTTCCAGAATCGAGCGGTGGGTGGGTTCAGCTGCCGCGGCGGTGTTCGAGTACGTAGGTGTAGCCGGGTGGGATTTCCGGGCTCCCGATCAGCCCCCACAGCTCCCTGTCCCGGCGGTAGGCCTCGCGGGCCTCGTGGCTCGGCCGGTGGTCGAGGTGCCCGATGCGGCGTAGGTGGCCGTGCACGCGGTGGCCGGCGGCGGGACGGTGGTCCTCCGGTCGTACCGGGACGTGCGGCGTCCGGTTCGGCATGTCTGTGCGCCGGGGCGTGTAGCAGAGGAGCCGGATCTTCGGCTGTCCCGCAACGACAGGGTGGTGGACCTTCCCCGACGGTTCCTGGCTGCCCCACTCCTCGGTGAGATCACCTGCCGCGAGCATGGCGTCGACAGTCTCTGCGAGCTCCGGCAGGGCCATCGGCGCCTGCCCCGGTGACGTGCGCGCGATGGCTTCGGCCAGGCGTCCGGCCGGGAACAACGCCCGGCCGAAGTTGTCCAGGAGCCCCATGATCCGGACGGCACGCAGCACGCGCGCTTTCGGTGTCAGGTCCGGCATCCAGCGATCCTTGGCCCAGGTGTTCCCAGGAGCCGTGTCGCGAGTCCGTACCCGGGCATCGAAGCGGTGCCGGATCTCCTCTCCGTCGATCAGGATGGGGGCGTCCAGTAGCGTGGTGCGGGCCCGGACGGCACCGCCGCCGCGCACCCAGCTGAGCGTCAGCAGCATCCCGGGGACGAACTCCAGCGGCCAGTCCACGTCGCAGAGATGGCTGCGGTCGCCGTCGGTTTCGAGGGAGGTCATGAGAATGCCGTCGCCGGGCGGCAGCGGATGCCCGGCATGGTCGAGCTCCAGGCGGACCTGCCGGCCCGACCACTCGGTCCCCCTCAGTCCCTCGGCCACCGCCGTTGGCAACGGCAGGACCGAGTCCAGGATGTGCCGGAGACGAAGAGGCTGGGTCCAGTCGATCTGGCTGTTGGCCACGGTGAGTCCCCCGATCACGCCGAGATCCGAGTCGTCGGGCAGCCATGGAGGGGCCACCTCCGTGTGGGTTTGTTCGTCGGCTGCGGCACACTCGTGCACCTCCTGCTGCACGGCCGGCGCCGGATGTTCCTGCGAGAGGGTGTCCCGCCAGCCACGGCCCCCCGGTTCGTCCGGCCCGACTGAAGCTCCGGCCTCGCCCGGGCACTCGGCCCGCCAGACACCGCCGCTCTGCCAGGCATCGTCCAGACGCAGGTACACACCGTTGTCCAGGAGTCCGGTCTCCTCGTCGGACTCCGAACGCACGTAGTCCGTGATGAGCAGGTTGGCGTGGCTGACCACGGTCGGGTAGGCGAGGCCCATGAAGAGGCCTTCAGTGCCGTGGAGCGCACGCAGCGCGGGACCGACAGCGGTGTGGTGTGCGGTGGGGCGCGGTACGGCGCCGCGGCGTGCGCGAGGAACGGCCGATCGCGCGACATCGACGGCCAGGTGCTCGAGAACGCTCCGGCCCAACGGGCCGTCGTCGGCGAGCCGGGCCGCGTAGGAGCCGCGGGTGACGGCGTAATCGCCGTGCATCCGCAGATCGTCGCGGCTGCGCAGGATGTCACGAAGGGTGCGCAGGACACCCTTCAAGGCGCTCTCCAACTGCTCGTGCCCGGCACCGGGAGCCAGCAGGGTGGGAAAGGGGGCGGGCGCGAGGGGACTGAGGAGGAGCGTGCGCCCGGCGGTACTCATGAAGCGTGCATAGAAGTCGATGTCGCTGAGGTTCGCCGCCGTCTCAGAGTCGTAGCACGCGTTCAGCAGCACATGCCCGTCCGGGTCCACCCACCGGCCTTTGCGCCGCATCCGCCGGAGCTGCGCCGGGGAGGCGGACAGTCCGTGGCCGAAGGCGTCGGTATCGATCACCAGTCGCTCACGCAGTACCGGCGGCTCCCCCGTGGTGACCTCACCGGGCCCGGCCGCGTTGCCCGGGGCTCCGGAGACCCAGCTGGGCAGCTCGCCCCAGCCGGCCGCGTCGACGAGGGGATGGGCCCCCTCCTTGTAGACCACCTCGGCCGGGAACGCCTCGGCACCGGTGCGCACGTTGACCATGGCGCCGACGGGCAACGCGGCAGTGGCGTCACCGAGGCTGACGGATGGGAACGCGTCCAGTTCGAGGGGGCCTCCGACGTATCCGCCGGCCCCCACGTCGTAGCCGAGGAACACGGCGTTGAACGCGACCGCGACGTGGACAGGGCAGCCGCGGGCGGCCACGAGAGCGCTCAGGTACAGGCCGAGCGGCTCGGCCTCACCCGGGTCCACAGCGGCGAGGCCGAGTGCCATCGCAGAAGTGAGCAACGGCGGGTCGTCGTACGGTCGCCACAGGCCCTGGCTCGGAGCGACGGAAGCACTGGCGGAACTGCTGTACAGGATGGGGTGGCTCCTCGTGCGATCCAGGCGGGTGGGGCAGGAACAGCGGTCGGGCAGTTCAGACCGTGCGGCCGGCCCGTAGATGCGGCACGGCTCGCCAACGGCTCTCCTCAGCACGCACTCGGTCGGCTGCGGCGAGACGGGCCAGAGCCGCCTCCACGTCGGCGTGAGCGACATCGGCCCGGGCACCGAAGTGCCGGCTGTTCCGCAGGGCCGGATGCAGCCGGGCCCGACGCCCGAGCCGTGGCGAGTACCAGGACTCCTCGCCGCGTAGTGCCCGCCGGATCGCGTAGGGGTGCAGGCCCCGGTGCACCGTCCAGATCAGCTGGTAGATCTGCTCGTCGAGCCGTCTGCGTAGATGCTCCGCGTCCACCCTCGGGCTGGCCCCGCGCAGCAGCCCGATCGGTGTCGCGAGTGCCTTGGCGGCGTCGGGCCGGACCTCCTCCCTCGGAAGTCTGGGATCTTCCCAGCAGGCGGAGCAGCGGTTGGCCGCGCTGGTGCAACAGCCGGGCGGGAGGTTGGGCACGCCGAAATAGTCGGCGAACTTGCGCTGCGAGCAGGTGGCGGTGTCGGTGAAGAAGTCCCGGAGCAGAGCGGTTTCCCGGGCGCTGCGTTCCGCTCGGCCGGCCATCAGCCGCGAGAACGCGGCAGGCATCGTGTTGTGGTGGATCCGAAGGCCGCTCACCATGTGGTCGCTGGGTGCGGCAGACACGTCCAGGACACCGCGGTCGTGGAGGTCCGCGAGCAGTTCCCACGTTCCGGCCGGCCCTTCGGCGTACTCGCGGTAGCCGTCGACGGACCGGGCCAGCACCCTGTCCAGGCGGACGACGTCCAAGGTACTCCGGTGGAGGCGGCCCGGGCCGGGGGAGCGAGCTGGCAGGGCCAGGACCACGGCCGCCACCGCCTGCTCGAACGGGTCGGCGGCTGACGATCGCTCGGACTCGCCCTCACGCACCGCGCACCGCGGAGGGAAGTCGCCCAGGTCGGTCACCGCGTCGAGACCGGCCAGGGCAGTGAACGTCCTCATCACGCCGGTGCGGTAGGCCTCCGCCGTACGGGTCCGGCGGGCGTCCTCCTCGGTGAGCCGGCCGGCCGCCAGGTCCTCGCCCATCAGCGCGTCGGCGATCTGCGCGGCGTCGAGGAAGCCGTCACGGGCCGCAAGCACCCGCTCGCCCATACGTACGAACAGTGACGGGGCCAGGTCGTTGCCGGTCATCCAGGCAACGGTCCGCAGTCCCCGGCCGGTCAGCAGAGCCAGTCCGACGTTGGGTGGCTCGTCTGCCTCGCCGGGTGCCCCGCGCCCCGCGACGTCTCGGCCCGCCCGCCCGACCTGCTGGTACAGCGCCGCAAGATCCGTCGGCGCGGACGCGCAGAAGACCGTTCGGATGTCGTCTCGATCGATACCGAGGCCGAACGCAGTGGTGGCCACGACGATCAACGGTGCGAAGCCCTCCTCGCCACGGCGGGGCGCCTCACGGAACTCGGCCATCACCGCGGCCTTCTCCGCCTCGGTCAGCCGGCCGTGGAAGCGACGGACACGGCGGCCCGACTCGCCCAGATAGTCGCGAAGATGAGCATGCAGAATCACCACCTCCTTGACCGTCAGGCAGTACACCACCGCGTGATCACGCACGGTGTCCACCACCTCCTCGGCGAGCCTGGCCGCGGTCACCGGCCCCGACCGTCCCAACGCCCTGCGGAAAACCGCAAGCTCCGGGCGGATGGGATTCTCCCGAACCGTCACGAGCGAGCCCCGAACGCCCGGCGCCCGCTCCTCCCGCCGTCCCGCCGGACTTCCCTCCGCAGGTGGCTCGCCCGGCAGCCCGAACACGCCCTCGCGAAGACCCGCATGAACAGCACGGTTGGCCGTGGCCGTCAGAGCGGTGACGGGCAGACCGAAATCCGCACGCAGCTCGGCCAGGAACCGCTCCACCCGCTGCATCCCCGGCCGGAAGTCATCCCACTGCACGACCGTGTGCGCCTCGTCGAGCACGATCCTGCCGACCCTGCCCAACTCCACCCCTCGGCGGACCAGCTCCCGGAAACGCCGCTGACACAGCCGCTCCGGACTCACATACACCAGCTTGATTCCATGCTCACCGCGCCCCAGCAACTGCTCGGCAACCTCGGTCTTACCGGCCCGGCTGCTCGACTCACGCAATGGCGCGACTAGCGCACGAACCGCACCGCCGATCGACCGGTTCAACTCCAACGCCTGATCCTGCATCAGCGCCACCAGCGGGCTGACCACGATCGTCGTTCCCGGCATCACCAGAGCGGGAAGCTGAAAGGTGTAGCTCTTGCCGAACCCGGTCGGCAACAGCGCCAGCACATTGAGCCCCTCGGCGACCGCACCGATCACCGCCCGCTGGGCAGCCTTCAACGAGAACGACCCAGGATCGTCCATCAACCGCAGCAACCCCGCGACCTCGGCGCTGCGCCGGAGGACCTCCTCGACCAGCGACCCGCGCCGGCGCAGTTCCGTCACCTGCTCAGGACTCAGCTCAAGCTCCCGGATCCGCCGGGTCTGCGGCAACAGGACGTGTTCCACAAGCGCCTCCGGCCGGGACAGCTCGGCAGCCCGCTCACGCGCCAGGAGGCCGTGGTCCGCGAGGAAGCCCCAGATCCTGGCCCAGCCCTCCGCCATCCTGACGACATTCCCGCCACCGGGCTCGCCGGTGACCGGATCGGCGCGCAGCAGTTCGGGGTCCAGACTGCCCAGGAACGTCCGACGGTAGGCCCGGCGCACAGCGGAGCGGCCGGCCAGCTTCCGGTCGGAGATGACGACGATGCCGCGGTGCCGGTCGGATCTGATCAGACGGCCCACCGCCTGGCGAAGCTGGATCGCCGCCAGCGGCAGGTAGTAGTGGTAGGTGGCGAAGGCATCGGGATCCTCCTCACAGGCCGCCTCGGCACGAGCCCGCACCGCAGCCCGCCGCGCCTCGACGAGAGGCGCGGCGAACGGCGCGAACGGCAGCTTGTTGATCCAGACCAGACGCAGCCGACGCTCGTCCCCTACATCCACGCCCTGCCAGAGACCGCGGGTGCCGACCAGAAAACCGCCTCCGTCGTACCGGTCGGTGAAGCCGCCGAAGCCACGACTGTTGCCGAGCGTGACAGCATTGAGGACCGGTGCCTGGTGGCCCCGGCGTCGAAGCTCGGTGGAGAGCAGGTCGCTGATCCCCGCGGCAGTGGCGCGCGCTGTGGTCAGGACCAGAGCACCACCGTCCCAGCCGCCCCGCTCCACCAGGCTGTCACCCTCCTCCGATGCAGCCGGCCGCACCATCTCCGCCGCGTACCCGGCCAGTTGGTGGGCGACCGTCCGCATCGCCCCGTCCTGCTGCTCCGCCCAGGACGGGAAGTCTGCGAGGCACACCACTTCGGTCTGCCGCCCCAGGGGGAAAGGCGACCGCAAGTGCAGGGCGGCCATGCCGGCAGGCAGGCCGAGACGCTCGCGGACGAAGTCCCAGCTGCCTGCCACCCTCAGGGTCGCCGAAACGTAGTACGTGCGGGGGAAGGCCGACAGGAACCGCTGCCAATCAGGATCGGCTGGCAGCTCGATCGGGCTCGAGGAGAGCCGGAACCGGTAGTTCCGCAGCCCGGCGCGAGGGATCTCGCTTTCCTCTGCGTACACCAGCCGGTTCGCCGTCGGAGGCAGTCCGGGCAGGGCTTCCTGCTCGGCGGACTGCGGCACTCCCTCGTGTTCCCCGACCGCCTCGTCCTCCGTCTCCGGCGTGCCGGAACGAGTAGCGGAGAAGGCGGTGAGCGGGACAGCACCGTCGGACGCTCGCGAACGAGGCTGTGGGGTGGACGTCGACGGGCCGAGCACCGCATCGATGTCGGAGATCACCGTGTCTGCGGCTGCCTTGAGATCACCGGCCCGGGCGTACATCGCGGCGAGGCGTTCGGACTCGAAAAAGTCGAGCGTCGAGGCATGCTGCGCCGCGTGGGCGGCCAAAGCCGCGGTGAGCCTGCCGGTGAGAGTGGCCAGTGTGCGCAGGTGACGCTGAACCGCGCGTGTGGCTCGGATCCCTGAGCTGCCGCTGAAGGGGCCCGCCAGAGTGGTCGTGCGAGAGCCCACGAGGGCTCCGCCGACGGCCGACCCGTCGAACGCCTCCGCCACGGCACGGGGAAGTTGCTCGTGGTCCAGCATGCTCTCCAATTCGCCGAGCACGTCCTGGATCTTCCGCCCGGTGAGGCCGGAACATGCCGTACGAGCCCACGCGGTGCACTCGGCCACCATGTCCTCGACGGCTGCATAGTCCAGGGAGATGGTGAGTGCCGAGGTTGCCGCATCCTCGACCTGATGCGCCTCGTCCATCACCAGGAGGACTTCTCCGGGCATGGCACGCAGGTCGTCGAGGTGCGAGAGGACGAGGGCATGGTTGGCCAGCAGCAACCGGTGAGCGGAGAGCGCCTCGCGCACGGTGTCGGTATGCCTGGCGAGAAAGCTCTTGCTGGAAGGGAGGTACTCCCCTCCGACTCCCTGGGACAGCGAGAGCAGCCACTCGCCCAGCCTCGGCCCGATGCTCTCCACGAAGTGCAGGGGTACATCCACCGGATCCACGGAGCGGGCTGTCCAACTCAACGGCGGACGACTGGCGGCGGCGAGGCGTAACCACAGGTAGACCAGCAGTTCGCGATATTCGGGCTGCTCGAGGAAACGCCGACCGCCATGCGTGTCGCGGCCGACATCAGTGGCCTCCGCCAACGCCGAAGTGAGGCTGCGCAGGGACAGCCGGTTGGCGCTGCCCTTGATCAGATCGGACGCCGCCAGCAGACCCGGCGTCGACCTCTCCAGCGCATCCACATCACGGGCGAGCTGGTTCTGCAGCTGCTTGGTGTTGGTAGCGATCACCGCAACCCGGTCAGGCGCGCCTGCCAGCCAGTCAAGCGCGGACGCCAGCACCGCCAGGCTCTTACCCGTGCCTGTCGGGGCCTCCACCAGGGCGGGCACCGCAGCGTCGGCCCAGGCATGCAGGGCGGCGGCCATCTCCTCCTGCGCCTCACGCCGCTGAGCCTTCACGCGGATCATGGAGGCCAGCAACGTCGGATCAACCCGCCCGTCAGTACCTCGCAGCGAAGCACCGACAGCTACAGCACCCCTCCCCGAAGCCGCTCCGGCATTCCGACGCGGAGTATGTTCCGTCAGAGTCCGCCCGACCTCGGCCGAGACGGCGGCCGCCGTCCAGGACACCGGGGCGGTGACTGGCAGACCAGCGAGGTGACGCAACAGGAGCCACGAGCGGGAATCCGGACAGACCGCGAACACGAGATCCCGCTGCTCCGCAGGCCAGAGCGCGTAGGCGGAGCCGGCCCGGCGCAGGATCCGAGACAGCAGCACGGCATCGTCCACCGCGTCATGAGCGGTCAGCCCTGCCCGATCGGCCCCGAGCTCCTTCGCGACGGACACCAGCCGGTGACTGCCGGAGACGGGCAAGAGAGCATGGGCGAGATAGAGCGAGTCGGCCCGAGGGGTGTCCAGAACAGGGATGCGGGCCCGTCGGCACTCCTCGTCCAGCAGCGGGAAGTCGGCGGCGTTGCCGTTGTGAGCGATGATCAGGTCCGCGTTGTCGCAGAACGTCCGCAAGCCTTCGATGGCTTCGCGCACACCGACAGCCTCGGCAGCGTGTCGCTTGCGCCGCACCGGGTCGGAGAGCTCCCATTCCGCGTCGGGAAGTGCGACCCATCGTTCGAATCGGGGCTGCTCCGCGGTCCAGGACTCATCGGTGCCCATCCGCGCGGCGCCGATTTGGAAGATCCGCCGGTCCGTCCACGGCGCAACGGCAATGCTCCGTGAGATGCTTTCCAGATCGAAGGCCACGGCCCGGAACCCTGAGCTGCATGTGGCTGGCTCGATGGTCCGGGCCTGGGCCAGGGCGGGCACGGGCCCTGGAACGCGAACCCGACCGGTCTCCTCGATCAGCGCGCCGCCGGCGATGGCTCGCTTCAGCAGGTCTGAGACCCGTGCCGCAGGGAATCCCGGGTACTTGCTCCGGACTGCCGCGGTGAGATCAGGGACTGTCATTCCGTCAGTCGTCTGTGCCACCAGATCGACAAGCCGAGTTACGGAGGACGGCAGGGAGGTCTGGACCGGCGGATGTTGCCCTTGTTGCACGCCACCTCCGCCGACCTGTTCCGAGCCGCCATTGTCATGCCGTTGGTACATGCGGTGCCGAGGGTTGTCCGATTCGTAACATGCGCGGCCTCTGAGCCCGTCCATCCCCGTTCGCCGGTCAGCGCTTCACGAGCGGGCCTTCTCGACGGCGATGGCGCTCTGCTCGAATCTTCCGCCTCGCCGGGCGGATGTGGGGGCTTCGCCCAAGGCCGGGTAGTTAACGTATTTCCGCTGGTGGCCAGGGGTTTGGTGACCACTGTGTGGCGGTGTAGAGGCCGGGCCCGATCTTGTGGATGAGGCCGTTGGCAGCCCAACGGTTGAGCTGCCGATACATGGTCTCCAAGGTGATGTCGCCGAAGCGGGCCGCGATGTCGCGGGGCCGCCACGGCCGGTCGGGTTCTTCGTGGAGCAGGTCGAGGATGCGGTGCCGACGACGCTCGCAGTGGACGGTGTGCCGGTCGTCTCGGGAGGCTGCGGGCAGCGGGGCTGTTGATCTGCGGGTTCGAGGATGGCGACGTCGAGGCGGGTGACGGTCCGGCTGCTGTCCGGGCGGCCGTCGTCCTGCCGCTCGGCGTATCGGGACACCGGCGAGCGGACCTTGCGGGTGCTGACGCGGGGCCGGCGGGGTGGGAGGAGGCCGGCAAGGACGCGCCGGCCGATGACACCGATGGTGCCGGCGTTCGGGAGCGTGGTGATGCCGGCGGCCTGGACGGTGAGGTCGCGGGCGGCCTGGAG
>NZ_BPRL01000117.1:0-11966 GCF_045862635.1 Kitasatospora sp. NE20-6 | reverse complement strand
CGATCAGTGCGACGCTCAGACCCAGCTGGGCGGCGCGGAGCGCCGCGGCGTAACCGCCGCTTCCGCCTCCGAGAATGACTACGTCGAAAACGGTGCTGGCGTCGTTCGCCACGTCACGTCCTCCATGGGGGAAAGAGGATGTCAGTCGGTGAGGTCGAGGGCGGCGGCGACGACGCTGTCCGTGTCGATGCCGTGGTAGCGGTAGACGTCCTGGATGGTCCCGGACTGCCCGAACCGGGTGACGCCGAGCGAGGTGACCGGCACGTTGTTGATCGTGGCCAGGAACGCCAGGGTGTGGGGGTGGCCGTCGAGGACGGTGACCAGGGGGGTGGCACGGTCGGCGGGGAAGACCTGGTCCAGGATCCGGTGCGACCCGTCCTCCAGCCCGCGCCGGGCCTGCAGGGCCCGGAAGAGCAGGTCGGGGCTGGTGACGCAGACGACGTCGGCACCGATGCCCAGCGCGGCCAGCCGGTCGGCGGCCGCCAGGGCCTCGGGGACCATCGCCCCCATCGCGGCGATGGTCACCGCCGGGGCCTCGTGCCGTCGCAGTGCGTACGCGCCGGCGACCACCTGGCGGCGGCGGCGCTCACGGGCGACCGGGTCGGCCGGCACGGCGGCCAGGGTCTGGTCCACCGGCCGGGTCGACAGCCGCAGGTAGGCCGAGCTGCCGTCCGGGCCGCCGAGCCGGTTCATGGCGTCCAGGAGGCACCACTCGGTGTCCAGGGCGAAGGCCGGTTCGTAGCTGGTGACGCCCGGCTGCTCGATGCCGAGGGACGG
This sequence comes from Kitasatospora sp. NE20-6, assembly GCF_045862635.1. Classification (NCBI taxonomy): domain Bacteria; kingdom Bacillati; phylum Actinomycetota; class Actinomycetes; order Kitasatosporales; family Streptomycetaceae; genus Kitasatospora; species Kitasatospora sp. NE20-6. The sequence goes on along the minus strand of NZ_BPRL01000117.1, from coordinate 11,189 downwards.
GGTGGTGATCGACTGGTGGGCCCCGCCCTCCGGGGCGAGGGTGACGCCCGACGGGGTGCCGACCAGGATGGACCGGCCACCGGCGTAGATGCCGAACGACCAGGGCTCCAGGGCGCGGTTGACGAACGGGTCGTAGACGACGCCGATGGGCAGGAGCGGCTGTCCCCAGCGGCTCCAGGTGGCGCCGAGCTCGCCGAGGAGTCCGACCAGGTTGGTCTCGGCGATGCCGAGTTCGAGGTGCTGGCCGGTGGGGCGCTCCCGCCAGTGCAGGATCGTCTCCGCGTCGTCGGCGAACCAGTCGGTGCGCTCGGCCGCCGACCAGATGCCGACCTTGTTGATCCAGCCGCCCAGGTTGGTCGAGGAGCTGACGTCCGGGCTGACGGTCACGATCCGTGCCGCCGCCTCGGGCGCCTGCCGGGTGAGGTCGAGCAGGACCCTGCCGAGGGCCTGCTGGGTGGTGCCGGTGCCGGACGGGGTGCGTCCGATGTCGGCGGGCACGGACGGGGACTGCTGCGCGGGGAGCTCCGCGCGCCGGAGCCGGTCGGCCGCGCGGAGGCACAGTGCGGATTCGGCGCTGCCCTCCGGGAAGCGGCCCCAGGGGTTGTCGAGGTCCGTCCCCACGCGGGCGGCCAGCTCCCGCATCTGTCCTTCGGTCAGCAGGGAGGAGTGGTTCTGCGGGTGGCCCTCGTTGGCGAGCCCGCGGCCCTTGACCGTGTAGGCGAAGATGACGGTCGGGCGCGTGTCGTCGATGGCCTCGTAGGCGTCCAGCAGCGCCCCGAGGTCGTGGCCGCCCAGGTTGCGCACCGCGGCGTGCAGTTCGGTGTCGTCCAGGTCCGCGACCAGGCGGCTGATCGGCTCGCGGGTCGAGCCGGTGCCGGGCAGGCGGTCGCGCAGCTGCTCGGGCGTGCAGCGCAGCAGCCGCTGGTACTCGGGGTTGCCCATGGCGTCCAGACGCACCCTCAGGGCGTCGCCGCCGGGGCGGGTGAACAGTTCCTGGAGCTGCTGCCCGTACTTGAGGGTGAGCACCTGCCATCCGGCGGCGGTGAACGCGCCCTGCAGCCGGTCGGCGGCGATGTCGGGGACCACCCGGTCGAGGGACTGCCGGTTGAGGTCGACGACCCACACGACCTCGCCGAGGCCGGCGACCATGGGGTCGTGGACGGCCTCCCAGATCGCGCCCTCGTCGAGTTCGGCGTCACCGAGCAGCGAGAACTGGCGGCCGTGGCCGGCCTGTCCGAAGCGGCCGTCCACGTAGCGGCGGGCGATCGCCCCCCAGATCGGCGCCGTGGCACCGATGCCCACCGATCCGGTGGAGTAGTCCACCGGGTCGGGGTCCTTGGTGCGGCTGGGGTAGCTCTGCAGGCCCCCGAGGGCGCGCAGGGTGCCCAGGTACGTCTCGTCCAGTTCACCGAGCAGGTAGTTGATCGCGTGCAGCACGGGTGAGGCGTGCGGCTTCACGGAGACGCGGTCGTCCGCGCCGAGGTGGTGGAACCAGAGCGCCGTCATGATGGACGCCATGGAGGCGCTGGACGCCTGATGGCCGCCGACCTTGAGCCCTTCGGGGTTGGGGCGCACCCGGTTCGCCTGGTCGACGATCGCCGTCGACAGCCACAGCACGCGCTGCTCGACCGCCCGAAGGGTCTCCAGCACGTCCTGCCGGGAGCGGCCCGGCGTCTCCGATCCAGCCGACGCGGCACTCATGACCATGGTCCGACACCTCCGATACCTCATCTGCGCGCCTGCCGCGTAGAATCAACTTTGTGCTTCGCAAGTAGACAGGGCACGCTTCATATGGACAACACGTGCTCAAATTGTTGAGCAATATGCTCAATGATCAAGCTGACGAGGGGTGCCCGCTTGAACACCGTGAACAGTGGCCGGACCGTCGACGCCACCGACGCCCGGATCCTTCTCGCCCTGGCGGACGAGCCGCGGGCCACGGTCCTCGCCCTGGCCCAGCGCCTGGAGCTGTCCCGCAACACCGTCCAGGCGCGGCTGGCGAAGCTGGAGCAGAGCGGCGCCCTCGGCTCCGGCGAACGCTGGGTCCTGCCCAGTGCGCTGGGCTATCCGCTCACCGCCTTCGTGACCATGCAGGTGGACCAGCACCGGCTCGCCGAGGTGTCCGACGCGCTCGCGGCCATCCCCGAGGTGGTCGAGGTCGTCGGCCTCAGCGGCGGGACGGACCTGCTCGCCCGGGTGGTCGCCGCCGACGCCGAGGACCTCTACCGGATCGCCGGGCAGATCCTCGCCAGCCCCGGCGTGGAGCGGACCAACACCGCTCTCGCGATGCGGGAGCTGGTGCCGCACCGGCTCACCCCGCTGCTGCGGCGGGTCGCCGGGGTCGAGCCTCCCCGCCACACGGCAGGGAACCGGCACCCGTCACGGTGACCGCCCGCACCGTGGCCTGACGGTCTGCGCTCAGGCCGCCCGGTCCGGGTCGCCCGGGAGCGACCCGGCCGGCCCGGGCGGCTCGGGTTCGGCCGCACCCGGAGCGACCAGGCCGATCCGGCCGCCCGCCGCGACCTGTCCGGAATTGACGGGCGACGACAGCCGCCTCGGAGAAGCCGGTGCGCCGGACCATTTCCGGCGCACCCCGCCCAGAGCATTCATGACCGCCTCGATTCACGGCTGTTGCGCACGATCGGACAAAAGCAGGGCGCGGCAGTTCCCGGATGCCTGCGCACGGTTCCGGAACCGGACCGAAAGGAAAGTCGACGGTTCCGGAACCGGCCGGGGGCGTAACGGCGATCGCCGCCCGGTGCACACACCCGGCGAGGGTGAATGTGCTGCGCCCTGCGTGGCAGCCACTGTAAGCGGTCGCTGTTATAACAGCAAGGGAGATGCGGTCGCAGGCCGCACGGACCGGGCCGGAAGACATCCGGGATCAGGCCGTGGCACGCCGCTCCGCCGCAGGTCGGAGCGGGTTCGGGCAATCGCCGGGAGAGCGGCCGGGCATGACCGGTATGGCGCCCGCCACATCTCCTGATCCGAAAACGCACCGCGGACGAGCAGATCCGCCGCCCCGGCCGGGGCCCCGAATCCCCGCCCCGCCAATACGAGGTCAATACGGCGTCAATTCGGCAGGGGCCGCGGACGCCGGCCGGGAGGTCCGCTCCGGCCTGAGCACAATGCACACTCCCCGAAGGTCCGGGGGCCCGGGATTGCGCATACTGCGCGAATTCTTCGCGGGTGCTTGTGCGCGCCGCGGCGCGGTGCTGTTCTCGTCCGCAACGACTTTCTTTCCCTGCAGCACGCGACCGGCCACGATCAGGTGGCACCGGAGCCGTGCCGCACCGGGAAGGTGAGCCCCTGTCAGGGAGAGCCCGGCCGCACCGCCCGCACCACCGCGGGCCGCGCCGGATCCCCGCCGACCGGGCCGGTCGCGCACACCACCGAACACCACCGCATGCCATGGCCCGCGCCTGCCGCCGCACCGCCGCGAAGGCGCTCAGCCCACCGGGAATTCATCGCCATGTACACCGAATGCACCTGCCAGTGCGCCCCCTCCGGGCACGACCATCTCCTCGTCTGCGCCCACACGGCCTTCCCCGGCCCGGACGCCCCCGTGGACCCCCTCTCCGCGCTCCCCGTCTGCGGCCCGTGCTCCGACGCCCGACAGGGCCGGGCACGCCCGCGGGGTCCGGGCTCCCCGGTACGGCCGGGGCTCGACGGCCCGGCCACCACGAGGCCGTTCCCGCCCGCGCCGCCGCCCGCAGCTCCGGTGACGGAGGCTCAGCACCTGCTCGCCCGGCTCCGGACGGCCCTCGGGCCGGGCACCCCGCCGCGGTGGCAGCCGACCACTCCGTGCCCGGCACCGCCGAGGCCGCCGGGCCTCCCCACCTCCATCGCTTCGATGACATGAAGGGTTCCATGGACAAGACGATCATCAATGCCGACCTCGCGGTCGCCGACATCGGCGACGGCGCCACCCTGGCCGTGGGCGGGTTCGGGCTGTGCGGCATACCGTCCGCCCTGATCTCCGCCCTGCACCGGTGCGGCACCACCCGCCTGGGCGTGGTCTCCAACAACTGCGGCACCGACGGCCACGGCCTGGGCGTGCTGCTCGCCGCCGGGCGCATCGCCCGGATCACCGGCTCCTACGTCGGCGAGAACAAGGAGTTCGCCCGGCAGTACCTCACGGGCGAGGTCGAGGTGGAGCTCGTGCCCCAGGGCACCCTGGCGGAGCGCCTACGGGCCGGCGGCTGCGGCATCCCCGCCTTCTACACGCCCGCCGGCGTGGGCACCCAGGTCGCGGAGGGCGGCATCCCCTGGCGTCACGACGCCTCCGGCGGGGTCGTCGTCACCTCCCCCCGGAAGGAGGTGCGGGCCTTCGACGGCCGCGACCACATCCTGGAGCACGGCATCACCACCGACTACGCGCTCGTCCGCGCCGCCCGCGGCGACCGGCACGGCAACCTCGTCTTCGACAGGTCCGCCCGCAACTTCAACCCGCTCGCCGCGATGGCCGGCCGCATCACGATCGCCGAGGTCGAGGAACTCGTCGAACCCGGCGAACTCGACCCCGACGAGATCCACCTGCCGGGCGTCTTCGTCCAGCGGGTCGTTCCCCTCACCTCCCGGCAGGCCGCCGACAAGCAGATCGAACGGCGCACGGTCTCCGTGCCCACGACCCGAGGGACGGTGGACTGATGGCCTGGACCCGCGACGAGATGGCCGCACGGGCGGCGGCGGAGCTGCACGACGGCGCCTACGTCAACCTCGGCATCGGCCTGCCGACCCTGGTGCCGAACCACGTGCCCGCCGGTGTGCAGGTGGTGCTCCAGTCGGAGAACGGCATCCTCGGCGTCGGCCCCTACCCGGCCGAGGACGAGGTCGACCCGGACCTGATCAACGCGGGCAAGGAGACCGTCACCGTGCTGCCGGGCGCGGCGTTCTTCGACTCCGCGCTCTCCTTCGGCATGATCCGCGGCGGCCACATCGACACCGCGATCCTCGGCGCCATGCAGGTCTCCGCCACCGGCGACCTCGCCAACTGGATGATCCCCGGAAAAATGGTCAAGGGCATGGGCGGCGCCATGGACCTCGTCCACGGCGCCCGCCGCGTCGTCGTCCTCACGGAGCACACCGCCAAGGACGGCACCCCCAAGATCGTCCAGGAGTGCACCCTGCCCCTCACCGGCAAGGCCTGCGTCCACCGCATCATCACCGACCTCGCCGTCCTCGACGTCACCCCCGACGGCCTCGTCCTCGTCGAGACCGCCCCGGGCGTCACCCCCGAGGACGTCGTCACCCGCAGCGCGGCCCCGGTGACCGTCCGGCCGTAGGTGCGGCGTGCAGCCGCGGGTGCGGCGGCGTGCGGCGCTTCCGACGACGCGACCCGGTGCCAGCGGCACCGGGTCGCGCGGCGTGAGGAAGGAGCGGGTCAGTCCGCCGAGGTCTCCAGCTCCGCCCAGATGGTCTTTCCCGACCGCCCGTACCTGCTGCCCCAGCGGCTGCTCATCTGGGCGACGAGGAAGAGCCCGCGGCCGCCCTCGTCGCCGAGGGAGGCGCGGCGCAGCCGGGGCTGGGAGTTGCTCGGGTCGTCGACCTCGCAGACCAGCACGGAGTCGCGGATGAGCCGGAGGCCGATCGGGCCGCCCGCGTACCGGATCGCGTTGGTGACCAGCTCGCTCACGATCAGCTCGACGGCGAAGTCGAGATCGCCCATCCCCCATTCGCGGACCTTGCCGCCGGCCACCGCCCTGGCGTCGGCGACCGTGGCGGGGTCGGCCGGGAACTCCCACTCGGCGATGGCGTCGGCGTGCAGCGGCCGGATGCGGGCGAGCAGCAGGGCGGTGTCGTCGTCCGCCGGGAGGCCCGCCCGCTCGGTGGTCAGGAGGTGGCAGGCCGTCTCCAGGGGGCATCCGGAGCGGTGGAGTGCGGTGATGCGGTCGGCGAGCCGGCCCACGGCCACGTCGACGTCGACGTCCCCGGCGGGTCGCCCGAGCAGGCCGTCGGTGTAGAGGGCGAGCCAGCTGCCCGGGCGCAGGTGCACGGTGGACGTCTCGAACGGCAGGCCGCCCACGCCCAGCGGCGGGCCGGGCCGCACCGGGACGGGCCGGGCGGTGCCGTCCGGTTCGGCCACGACGGGCGGCGGATGCCCGGCGCTGGCGACGGTGCACCGCTGGGTGACCGGGTCGTACAGCACGACCAGGCACGTGGCGCCCACCGTGTCGCGCTCCGCCGGGCCGGCCTCGGCGGCGAGCCGGGCCACCAGTTCGTCGAGCCGGGTGAGCAGTTCGTCCGGGGTCAGTTCGAGGTCGGCCAGTGTCTGTACGGCGGTGCGCAGCCGCCCCATGGTGGCTGCCGCGTGCAGCCCGTGTCCGAACACGTCCCCGACGATCATGGCCACCCGCAGGGAGGGCAGCGGGATCACGTCGAACCAGTCGCCGCCGATCTCCGCGCCGCCGGCCGCAGGCAGGTACCTGCCGACGGCCTCCACCACCGGGGTGTGCGTGGTGGAGGCGGGCAGCAGGCGGCGCTGCAGGGCGACGGCGGCGCGGTGCTCACGGGTGTAGCGGCGGGCGTTGTCGATGCTGAGCGAGGCGTGTGCGGCGATCTCGGTCAGCAGGTCCGCGTCCTGCTGGTCGAAGGGTTCGTCGCGGTCGATGCGCCACGCGCCGATCATGCCCAGGACCAGGCCGCGGGCGAACAGCGGGGCCACGGCCAGGTGGCGTCCGCCCTCGGGGATCAGCAGCCTGCCCAGCGGGCCTTCGCCGACGGCCTGTTCGAGCATGGCGCGGTCGGCGACGAACGTGCGCCCCTCGTTGAGGATCCGGATGACTCTCCGGTCCGGGAGCGTGGGGAAGGCGTTCCCGGGCTGGAGGAGGCCGGCCGGCCAGCCGCCTTCCGCGCGGGCCGCCGTACGGTGCAGGTGGAGGTCACCGCCGACGAACCCCCTGGGCGGCTCGTCGCCGACCAGGACGGCCTCGGCGACGTCGACCGCCGCGAGGTCCGCGAACCCGGGCACGAGGACGTCGACGATGTCCTGGGCGGTGCGCGTCACGTCCAGCGAGGGGCCGATCCGGATCGCGGCCTGGTGCCGCAGGCGCAGCCGCCGGGCGGCGAGCCACTCCTCCGTCGCGTCGGTCAGCAGCACCGTGATCCCCGACGGCCGGCCGCGGCGGTCCGTCGTCCGCAGCGCCGTCACGGAGAACGACCACTCGCGTGCCGGTTCCTCCAGGGTGCGCACGTGCTGGGCCCTGTCCACGATCGGCACCCCGGTCTTCAGTATCGTGCGCAGCCCCGCCTCCGCGGAGGCGGCGTCGGGGGCCGCCATCACGTCCGACGGCGTGCTGCCCACCGGCAGGTGCAGCCGGGTGGCGGACACGAGGTTGGTACGGGCGACGGTCAGGTCGGTGTTCCGCATCACGACGCCGACGCGGTCCTGCTCGAACAGGGCGCGCACCAGTGCCGCTCCCTGTTCGAACTCCTCCGCGCGGTCGACGGGGACGGCGAGGAGCAGACGGTGGCCGGCCCCCTCCAGCGGCAGCACGCGGCACCGGACGGCGACGGTGTGCCCGCGGGCGTGGCGCAGCAGCACCGTACCCCCGGGCAGGTGCGCCTGCGGCGGGAGGCCGCCGTCCGGTGGCACCGGTTCGGCGAACACGCGGGAGACGGGGTGGCCGCAGACCTCCTCGGCGGGCCGTCCCAGCAGGTCCGCGGCGGCCCCGGACCACTGCCTGACCGTGCCGTGATCGTCGATCAGGGCGGCCACCACGTCCGTCAGGGCGTCGTCGGCCCGGTCGGGGCCGCCGTCGTCGTGACCGTCGCAGTTCTCCACGCTGGCCCTCACCAACCGATCGGGGGCATCTATCGTCAATGTACGCCTATGTACCGTTTCGCAGGAGCCGTCGGCGGCCCTCCGGCGCACGCGGAAGTGCCCCCGCCGACGGCGGGGGCACTCGGGGCCGGGCACCCGCGGTGCGGGGTCGCGCGCGGGCGGGTGGCGGCCGGGGTCACCCGGCGTTCAGCCAGGTCCAGACGGTGGCGTAGAAGTCCGCCAGTTCCTCGGGACGGTCGTCGCCGAGCTCGTCCTGGCTGGGGACTCGTCCTTCCCGTGCGATGTTCCACGCGAGTACCGCGTAGCTGGACCGGTACCCGGCGAGTTCCTCGGGGGGGATCACGATGCTCTGGCCCGGCACCGACGGGGTGAGGGTGGCGTATTCGTAGACGGCGTCCAGCGACAGGATCCCCCAGACGTCAGCCCGTCGCTCCAGGCGGTAGTTCAGGCGGGTGCAGGAGACGAGGTCGCCCGTCACGCCGTCGATGTCGACCTGGAACCGCATGGCGAGGGACGCCTCGACGTAGGCCCGGTCGCCCCGCACGTGGACGACCGGCGCGAACATGTGGTGGAGGGCGACGGCGCCGCGCCGGGCCATCGCCGCGGATCCCGCCACGAAGCCGGATCCGTCACCGTTGTACCAGCTGAGGTGGACCGTGGAGTCCGGCCAGTACAGGGCCGCCATCTGCTCCCACCAGCCGCGGTCGCGTCCCTGACGCTCCGCCAGGACGACCTGGGTGACGAGCGCGACATCGCTGCCGCTCCCTGCGGGGTTCGCTCCTCGTGCACCGACGCCCACGTCTGCCGTTCCCATCCGGTCCTCCTGTTGCCACGGGTGCGCCCGTCGTTCGCCGGGCGGCACATCGCACTGTTGTCAACCATGTTCCTCGCCGGTGGGCGGGGGAACGGCTGCGGACGCCGCTCCTGCGCACCACCGCCGGGCCCGGCCGGCCGACGGCCTGCCGGGCCCGGAACCGCCCTCGACACGCGCCCCTCGACGCGCCCTCCGACGCGCCCCGGGCCGGCTCAGCGGTCCGCCGGCCGCAGCTTCCCGGTCAGCCGGGCCAGTTCGCCGAGCATGAGCGCCGCGGCGCCGTCCAGGACGGCGTCCGGGGCGACCCCGCCCTCGGCGGTGAGCTTGTCCCAGGCGAACGGGATGCTGACCGACTCCAGCACCGGCACCATCCGCAGCGTGGTCACGACCTGCTTGAGCTGCTGGACGGCCCGGACGCCCGCGCCGACGCCGCCGTAGCTGATGAAGCCGACCGCCTTGTCCGCCCACTCCTGGCAGAGGTAGTCCAGCGCGTTCTTCGTGACGGCGCTGTAGCCGTAGTTGTACTCCGGCGTCACCAGCACGAAGGCGTCGGCGCGCTCGACGGTCGCGCTCCAGTCCTTGGTGTGCTGGTGGACGTACTGCCGGAGCCGGGGGTGGTTCGGCTCGTCCAGGAGCGGCAGGCCCACCTCGGCGAGGTCGACGACCTCGACCTCGAAGGCCGCGTGCTCCTCGGCCGCCGCGGCGAACCACGCGGCGAACGCGGGCGCGATCCGGTTGGGCCGGGTGCTTCCGACGTGGATCTGCAGGAGGGGACGCGCGGTGGTCGACATGATGCTCCTCGGAGGCTGGCGGACGGGGATTCGTCGTACTGATCGCTGCCGGGACGGACCGCACCGGCATCCGTCCCGCTGCACCGCCGCCGCCGGGACGGTCGGGAGGCAGGACGGCCGGACGGCCGGGCGAGCAGGCCGCGGTGACGGTGACGGTCGCGGGACCGACGCCCGGGGCCCGGGGCCCGGAGCCGGGAGCGGTCCGGCGTGGGTGGCCGGCGTGGGGCGGTCCGGGGCGGAGGGGCCGGAAGCCCGGACGGGGGCCGGGAGTCACGGAGAATGCACCGCCCCGGACCACAGAACTGTTATATCATATGACACATGCGGGACAGCCGTACGGGCGCCGCCCGGCAAGCACTGTCGGCGCTACTCTGGACACCACGTTGAGCGTGAAAGCAGGAGCACTGATGAAGCCCCCCGTCCAGCCGATCGAGACCCGGTCGGTCCCGGATCTGGTCACCGCCGAACTCCGGCGCTCGATCGTCTCGGGAGACCTCGCACCCGGCGAGACGTTCTCCCTGCGCAAGATCGCCGCCATGCTCGACGTCAGCTTCATCCCGGTGCGGGAGGCGCTGCGCAACCTGGAGGGCGAGGGGCTCGTGATCACCCGGCCGGGCCGGAGCGCCTGCGTGGCACCGCTCGACCTCGACGACCTCCAGGGGATCTACCGGATCCGCCGCAACCTCGAACCCGAGCTGGCCAGCCGCTCCTGCAAGCTGATCTCCGACGCCGAGCTGGACCGGCTGCAGGCCAAGGTCGAGGACTTCGGGGATCCGCAGCACACCATCCAGACGGTCTACGACTCGCACCACGAGTTCCACGCCGCCCTGCTCGCACCCGCGGCCGGCACGTGGGAGATGCGGGTCCTCAACATGCTGTGGCGCGCCGCCGAACGCTACATCCGGATCGGCTTCAGCCGGGTCGACCCCGAGCCGGAGGACAAACTGCGCCGCCGGCACGCCCACGAGGTCCTCCTGGCGGCGTTCCGCCTGCGCGATCCCGACGCCGTCGCGGAGGCCGTGCTGGTCCACCTCACCCGGAACGAGGAGACGGCGCTGCGCGCGCTCGCCGCCATCCCCGACGTGATGGCCGCCAGGAGCTCCTGACGCACCGCCCGCTGCCGGCCGTGCGGGCGGTACGACACCGTCCGCGGGTCCGGCACGGCCGGGGCGCGGCAGGTCGCAGTCAGGCCCGCGCGGCCTGCAGCTCGCGCAGGACGTACGCGCGGAGCGTCGTCGGGGGGCGGCCGAGCAGCCAGGTCAGCACGTTCGGGTTGCCCGTGATGCCGTAGCGGCTGTAGTGCCCGAAGAGGCGGTACATGATGTCGTACGGGAACTCGGCCTCCGCCAGCCGCTGGCGCTCGGGGCTCACGAGGTCGGCGAGCGCCTCGAACTCGGCGACGACCGGACGGCCCGACAGCTCGGCGAGGACGGCGGCGATCTCGTGGCCCGTGACGTAGTCGCTGCCCGACAGCTCGTAGGTCGCGTAGTGGTGGTGCGGGTCGCCGACCACCTTCGCCGCCACCTCGGTGACGTCCTCCAGGTCGACGTGCGCGAGACGGGACTCCGCCGAGTGCGGCTTGCCGTAGACACCGGACGCGACGGTGCCGGCGACGTCGATGTTCTGCAGGTAGTGCATCGGCTGCAGGATCGTGAACGGGATCGGCGACTCGATCACGGCCCGCTCGACCGCGAGCTTGGCCTGGTGGTTGAGGAGCGCCTCGATCTGCGGGTGCACCACCGAGAACTGCACGAAGTGCTGCACGTCGTGCCGCCGCGCCTCCGCCACCACGGCACGACCG
>NZ_BPRL01000116.1:0-14258 GCF_045862635.1 Kitasatospora sp. NE20-6 | reverse complement strand
TACAAGCAGGCCGACGGCGCCTACACCTCGTACGACAAGGTCGGCGAGCCGGAGCGCAAGGTCTTCGCGACCGCGGTGAACGCCCTGGGCGAGCCGCTGTCGAAGCTGGCCGCCGCGGTCGTCGCCAGGTAACCGGCACCCCGCACCCGCCACCCGCGCCCCGCCGTGGCGGCCCCACCCGGCCGCCACGGCTCCCGCACGCACGGGACCGGAGCCGGTCCGAGGCCGCTCCGGAGCCCGCTCAGCCGTGGAACTGCGGGATGATCAGATACAGCCCGTAGAGCACGGCGCCGACGCACGCCAGGAAGCACAGGGCGGCCCCCGCCAGGGCGGCGACCGAGCTCCGGCCCTGGCCCCTGGCGTCCTGGCGGATCAGCATCGACCGCACCCCCAGGGTGAACACCGCGGCGACCGCCACCGTCGTGCCGATGCTGACGGCGGCCACCTCGCCCAGGGCGCTCCAGTGCAGTGCCACGGCAGCGTCCTCCCTCTCAGCTGCCCGCGGCGGCGGGCTGCGGGTTGACCGTCACGGTACGGGCGTCGTTGACGTTGTCGGCGGTGACCGGGCTGCGCCGGGACAGCAGGTAGATCACCGCTGCCGCGGCCACGGCGGCCACGGCGACGGCGACGGTCCCGGCCGTTCCGCCGTTCACCACGACGGCGGAGGCGCCCCCGCCGATCAGGCCGGCCGCGGGCAGGGTGATCAGCCAGGCGACGGCCATCCGCCGGGCCGTGGTCCAGCGGACCTCCGCCCGGCGGCGGCCGAGTCCGGCGCCGATGATGCTGCCGCTGCAGACCTGGGTGGTGGAGAGCGCGAACCCGAGGTGGGCCGAGGTGAGGATGACCGTGGCGGAGGCCGTCTCGGCGGTGAAGCCCTGCGGGGAGCGGATGTCGGTCAGCCCACGGCCGAGCGTCCTGATGATGCGCCAGCCGCCGAGGTAGGTCCCCAGGCCGATGGCCAGGCCCGCCGTGAGGACCACCCAGGTCGGCGGCCCGGCGCCGGTCGGCAGCGCACCCGCGGAGATCAGGCTGAGGGTGATCACGCCCATGGTCTTCTGCGCGTCGTTGGTGCCGTGCGCGAGCGAGACCATCGAGGCCGACCCGATCTGCCCGAACCGGAAGCCGTGGGCCATCGACTCCTCGTCGGCCCGCCCGCTGAGTTTGTAGGCCAGGTAGGTGGCCAGCATCGCGGCGATCCCGGCCACCACCGGTGCGGCGAACGCCGGGATGACGATCTTCTCGACCACCTCGCCGAAGTTCACGGCGGTCAGCCCCGCACCGACCCACACCGCGCCGATCAGCCCGCCGAGCAGCGCGTGCGACGAGCTCGACGGGAGTCCGAGCAGCCAGGTCAGCAGGTTCCAGAGGATCGCGCCGACCAGCCCCGCGAAGATCATGCCCAGGGTGATCAGCCCGTCGTTCACGATGCCGCCGGAGATCGTCCTGGCCACCTCCGTGGAGAGGAACGCGCCGACCACGTTGAGCACGGCGCTCACCAGCACCGCCACCCTCGGGGAGAGCGCGCCGGTGGCGATCGAGGTGGCCATCGCGTTCGCGGTGTCGTGGAAACCGTTGGTGAAGTCGAACGCCAGAGCTGTGACGATCACCATCACGAGGGGGAACGTGATGTGGGACATGCGACCAGTAGACCAGCGTGCGGCGCCGACGGGCGGTAGGACACTCGCCGCGGCGGGCTGCTTGTCGGCCTGCAGGTGGCATACACACGGCCTTTCCCGGCAGGGTCCGGCCCGTCCCGGACCGCCCGTCCTCCCGCCCCGCTCCGGTGGCCGTCTCACAGCCGCCGGACGCGCAGCACGCCGGTCAGCATCGGCAGCGTGAACCCGCCGTGGGCGGTCTCCGGGCTGCTCGCGAGGAAGGCGCGGATCCGGCCGAGCGTGGCTTCCCGTTCCTGCGGCGGCATGACCAGCATCCCCGCGCGGGTGGCGAGTGTCGCGACGAGGGAGTCGGCGGTACGGCGCTGTCCGTGCGGGAACTCGGCCTGCTCCGGCCAGCCGAACCGGGCGGCGCCGGTGTCCGGGAGGTGCAGGTCCGACGTCGCGGTGCGCCAGTTGCCGAGCGTGTCACGCGGGCCGACGGCCGCGCTCCCGCCGACCCGCTCCAGTTCGGCAGCCCAGCCGACCCGGTCGTCGATGACGTTCCACAGGCCGCCCAGGACACCGCCGGGCGCCAGGACCCTGGCGATCTCGGGCCCCGCGACGGCCATGTCGAACCAGTGCATGGCGTTGCCGGCCAGCACGGCATCGACGGACGCGTCCGGCAGCGGGATCACCTCGGCACTTCCCGGCAGCGCGCGGACGGTCGGCAGCGCGCGGCGCAGTTCGGACAGCATCGCCGGGTCGGGCTCGACCGCGACGACCTCGGCGCCTGACGCGACCAGCGTGGCGGTGAGCTTGCCGGTTCCGGCGCCGAGGTCGAGCACCCGCGATCCGGGTGCGGCCTCCAGCACCCAGCGCACCGCGGCCTGCGCGTAGTCCGGGCGGTGCTCGGCGTACGCGGCCGCGGCCGCGCCGAACGACGAGCTGTGCAGAAGCCGTTCGTCATGGTCCATGCGATGACTGTGCCCACGGGGGAGGCCGGTGATCCCGGTTCGCCCCCGGGCGATGCCCGGACGGGCCCGGCCGGGACTCCCGGCCGGGCACGCCCGCGGCGAGCTCGGGACCGCTCCCCGCCTCGACCTCGCACAGCACTGTCAGGCCGGGGCGTGCGCCATCATGCCGTCGACGTGCTGTGCGGTGATGATGCCGAGGACGTAGCCGTCGTCGTCGATGACCGGCCAGATCACCAGGCGTTTGATCCGCATGGCGAGCGCCGCCAGCGCCAGGGCCATCGACGGCCAGGCGAACGGGCCGCGCTGCTGTACGGCGCCGTGGATCGTGACGTGCTCGCCGGAGCGGGGGAGGTCGAGGAAGGGGCGCAGGCTGCGCCGGGTCACCAGACCTGCACAGCGGCCGTCGTGGCCACGCACCACCAGGTAGTCGACGTGGGCGTGGTGGAAGATGTCGTCGACGCGCTCGACGCCGCTGTCGTCGGCGATCTGGTACTCGCACGGCTCCATCGCGTCGGCGACGGTCAGGGGGTTCGTGACTGCCGTTCGGCTGGTGGGGCGGGTCGTGGTCACGGTGTCACCGGGCCTGCCTCCGGGCCGGTCAGCGACCGCCCGGGCGTGTGCCTCACCCAGGACGAAGCCGGAACGGGCACCGGATACGGAATGCCCTGGACACCCCCACCCTACTCCCGGCCTCCGCCCGGGGAGGACCGGCGCGGAGTACCGTCGGAGGTAACCGAGGACATGTCGCACACCCGTATCCGCGCCGGTGTCGCCCTGGGTCATGATCGGTCCTCACCCGGACCGGACGGGCGGCTCCCCATGATGCCGATTCCCCTGCCCACCCCTTCCTCGCGACGTTCCTGGCAGGTCTCCGGCACACCCCTCCTCCCGCGCCTGGCGCTGGAACCGACGATGGCGCGCACCGGCATGTTCGACGGGGCGTGGTGGCCGCGGACGGCCGACGCGCGGGCCGAGCTGCCGGACCTGATCACCGCGCTCGGCGCCCACCTCGGCCCGATCCTCAGGGTCGGCCTCGACACCGTGGCCTGGCGCCACGTGCCCCGGTCGGTGACCGTGAACGGCCTGGTGGTCAAGATCGGCCTGTTCGCCGCGGGTGGTGGGACGATCAGCCTCACCCGAGGCTTCCAGGATCACTTCCTCCTGCTGGTGGTACCGCCCGGCGCCGACCCGCGGACCGCCGACGCCGCAATGGCGGGCGCCGCCGAGACGGGCAACCGCACGCCGGCGGCGGAACTGCTCACCCAGGGCCTGTCCGGAGTCGTGATCAGTACGGTCCGCCTCGGACCCGAGGACCGGGCCGAGACGGTGGAACCCGCCGCTGACCGCTGACACGACGTGAACGGAGCGGCGGTGCGGGAGCCGGCAGAGCCGTGCCTGCCGGAAGGCCGCGGCGCCCGGCCGGTGGGCCGGACGCCGCGACCGCACACGTCAGGCCGACGCGGTGACCGCCCCGCCCAGGTGCCGGGCGAAGAACCGGACCGCACTGTCGGCCTCGAACCGGGGCAGCTCCTTGTGCGTGCCCGAGTTCACGTGCAACGACTTCTCCTTCGAGGCGAAGGCGTCGAACAGTGCGAGACCCGCCTCACGGGAGATGTGCTCGTCGTCCCACTGCAGATCGAACTCGATCGGGACGGTGATCCGCTGCGCCTTCCCGGTCAGGGCGTCGGGCCAGTGCTGGCCGAGGACCGCGGCCGTGATCCGGGGTTCGGCCGCCACGAACGGCACGCCGATCGCGGTGCCCATGTTGATGCCCCAGTAGCCGACCGGCCCGTCGGCGCCGATCTCCGGAAGCTCCTGAAGGGTGTCCAGGAGCGCCACGTACTCGGGCACGGCGAGCTCCGCCAGATGGTCGTTGTAGCGGACGACGATCGGGCCTTCCGGCTCTCCGGCGGCCCTCGCCCGGAACAGCTCGGCGATCTCCGCCTCGTCGTGGGCCGTGCGCGGCCGGTCGCCATGACCGGGCGCGTCGATGACGGCGACGTGGAAGCCGCAGCCGTGCACGAGGAGCTGTGCCCGGCCCACCATCGACGGGTGCTTCTTGTGGGTGCCGCCGCCGTGCCCCATCAGGACCAGGGGCGCGCGCCCGGCACCGGACGCCGGCGACCAGAGCACGCCGGGAACCCCGGCCACGGTGAAGTCGCGCTCGACCGTGCCGTTCGACGAGGACTCGGCGGTGAACTGCAGAGAGTGCATGGGGTGTTGCCTTTCGGGAGTGCCTTGTTGTCGAGGCGCTCCCGGCGACACCTACATCGATCGCCAGGCCGTGACGGCATGGGGGAGCACCCACAGGGATACGGCGTTCATGGGTCTCACCTCCTCGGGCGGTGTCACGGGCAACGGAAAGTTATCAGATCGGTCATCGCTCCGCCCGGGCCTTTTCCGGACGGGCGCCACCCGGCCGGGTCCGCGGCCGGCCGGTGACCCGCCACGGTTGACGCCGGGTCAGTGCTGTTTTCCTGCAATGCGGTTGATGCCGCCGTCCGGATGCCGGTCGCGTCGGACCAGGGGTCTGCAGGGGCGGCGGCCGGGCCGTGTTCGAGCGCGGTGCGGTGGCCGTCCGGCTCGAGGACGGCCACCCGCGGCCCGGAACCGGTGAGACGCCCCGAGCGGGTGAGACGTCCCGAGCCGTTGACGGCCGGTGTCAGTCGGGGGCGGCGGAGAAGCGGTCCGCGAGCCAGCGCTCGATGTCGTGCAGCGCGGCCCTGGCCATGCCTGTCGGACGGGACGTGAAGCCGTGCGGTGCCTCCGGGTAGATCCGGAGGTCGACCTCGCCGCCGGCTGCCGAAACCCGGGCGGCCATGGCCATGTTGTCCTCCAGCAGGATGTCCGCGCTGCCGATGACCATCAGCATCGGCGGCAGTCCGCGAAGGTCGCCGTAGACCGGGGAGACGTCCGGGGCGGTGCGGTCGGTCACATGGCCGGCGTACGCCTGGATGAAGTACTCGTCGGCGATCAGCCGGCCTGCGGGGGTCAGTCCGCTCAGATCGTAGACGCCGAACTGCAGTGCGGCACCGGCGAACGGGTCGGTGACACCGCGATCGCGCAGGCGCACCAGTGTCGTCACGGCAAGCGTGGCTCCCGCCGAGAAGCCGCCCGCCGTCAGCCGGTCCGTGCCGAAGCGAGCCCCGGCGTGCTCGACGAGCCAGAGTGCCGCCGTCTCGCAGTCGTCGGGTGCGGCCGGCCAGGGGTGTTCGGGAGCGAGCCGGTAGTCCACGCTCACGACGGCGATTCCGAGCGCATCCGCGAGCTGCTGGTTGCGCGCGTCCCGCCGCGCCGCCGGTCCCAGGTAGAAGCCGCCACCGTGGATGTCCAGATGGACGCCGCGCGGCACGCCGCTCCCGGGAACGAGGATCCGCACGGGCACCCGCCGGCCGGCGGCTTCGGCCACCTCCTCGACGGCCGACGAGTCGGAGGGCGACGCGGCTGCGTCCCGCCGGGCCCGCGCCTCCCGCAGCTCGTCCAGGTTGCCCGGGCCCTTCGTGCCCCCCGACGCGGCCCTGGCCGCCCGGCACTCCTCGACGTGTGCTGCGAGCTCCGTGCTGACGAGACTCTTCAACCCCAACTGCATGCGCGTCCCTCGGTGTACCGGGCCGCGGCCCTGCTTCGCCGCGGCCCCTCGACGACAACCGGTCGACCCGATTCTCCCCTGCCGTCGTCGTGCGTGACGGCCGGTCCGGGTCGGCCGAGGGTCCGGGTGGGCCCGGCGGTGCTCGCCGCCGCCGGGTGTGCGTGCACGGTATCCGCTCGGTGCTGCACAGAGGTTGACAGTGGTCAGTCGTACCCCGAGACTCCCGAGAGAGCGCTCTCTGGCGCTCGGTGTGCGACCTGTCCCGCGCGTACCGCACCCGCCCTGCAACCGCCGCACCCCACGGCGGTTCCGGGTCGGTCCTCGGCATCCCACCCCCAGGGAGATGCACATGCGACACCTGCCCCTGCTCTTACGACCCCTGGCCCAGGCCCTGCGACGACGACGCGCCCTGGTGGCCGTCCTGGTCGCGCTCGCCCTGGCGGCCGGCGGCGCGGTCGGCGTCTCGGCCGGCCCCGCGAGCGCCGCCTCCACCCTGCTGTCCCAGGGCAGGCCGGTCACGGCCTCGTCCGTGGAGAACGCCGGCACCCCCGCGTCGGCGGCGGTCGACGGCAACGCCGGTACCCGCTGGTCGAGTGCCGCCTCCGACCCCCAGTGGCTCCAGGTCGACCTCGGCGCCCGCGCGGCCGTCGACCGCGTGGTGCTGAACTGGGAGGCCGCCTTCGCCGTCGGCTTCCGGATCGAGGTGTCCGACAACGCCTCCGCCTGGACGCCGATCCACACCACCGCCACCGGTACCGGCGGTGTCCAGGACCTCGCCGTGTCCGGCAGCGGCCGCTACATCCGCCTCTACGGCACCGCCCGCGGCACCAACTACGGCTACTCGCTGTGGGAGTTCCAGGTCTACGGCACGGGCGGCACCGGATCGGGCTGCGGAACCACGAACGCCGCACAGGGCAGGCCGGCCACGGCCTCGTCCGTGGAGAACGCCGGCACCCCCGCGTCGGCGGCGGTCGACGGCAACGCCGGTACCCGCTGGTCGAGTACCGCCTCGGACCCCCAGTGGCTCCAGGTCGACCTCGGCGCCACGACCCCGGTCTGCCGGGTGGTGCTGAACTGGGAGGGCGCCTTCGCCAGTGGCTTCCGGATCGAGGTGTCCGACAACGCCTCCACCTGGACGCCGATCCACACCACCGCCACCGGTACGGGTGGCGTCCAGGACCTCGCCGTGTCCGGCAGCGGCCGCTACATCCGCCTCTACGGCACCGCCCGCGGCACCGCCTGGGGCTACTCGCTGTGGGAGTTCCAGGTCTTCGCCGGCCCGGGATCCGGCGGCGGAGGCGGCGGCGACTTCTCCGGCACGGTGATCTCCGCCTACAAGCAGGTCACCGCCTCGTCCTACGAGGGCGGCAACGCCCCGGCGGCGGCGCTGGACGGACGCACCACCACCCGCTGGTCCAGCCAGCCCGGCGACACCCAGTGGCTGCGGGTGGACCTGGGCGGCGCCGCGACCCTCACCGGTGCCGTCCTCACCTGGGAGAACGCGTACGGCACCGGCTACCGCATCGAGGTGTCCGACAACGGCACCGCGTGGACGCCGATCCACACCACCACCACGGGCACCGGTGGCACCGAGCGCCTGGCGATCACCGGCAAGGGCCGCTACGTGCGGTTCTACGGCACGGCGCGCGCCACCGCCTACGGTTACTCGCTGTGGGAGTTCCAGGTCTACGGCACGGTCGACTCCTCGGCCGCCACGCCGCCGCTGCTCTCCGGGCCCACCCGGGCGCCTGCCGTGCTCGGCCAGTTCGCGCTGTCCGCCCCGGCGGACAAGGCCATGGTCACCAACACCCGGCGACCGGCCTTCTCCTGGGCCGCGGTGCCGGGCACCGCGCACTACGAGGTGTGGCTGAACCTCAGCCGCACCGACTACGACTTCACCCAGAACGTCGACCTGATCGCCCTCCACACCAAGGTCGCCGAGCCCACCGGCACCACCTACACGCCGAGTTGGGACATCGCCGACCGCTGGACCTACACGTGGTACGTGACCGCGGTGAGCGCCTCCGGGGCCCGCACCACCTCCGACATCCGGACCTTCGGCCTCTACCTGCCCGACATCGAGACCACCGACGACGGCGTCGGCATCGTCAACGGCGCACGCGACCTGAACAAGAACGGGACGATCGAGCCGTACGAGGACTGGCGGCAGCCCGTCGAGACCAGGGTCGGCGACCTCCTGGGCAGGATGACCCTGGAGGAGAAGGCCTACCAGATGTTCTACAACGTGCAGTCGTACCCCATGTCCGGCTGGCACTTCGGCCCGGCGCAGCCGGGCGACCTGCACACCGTGCTGCTCTCCACTGCGGCCACCCGGCTGGGCATCCCGCCGGTCTCGGCGGGCGACACCACGGCCGGCTACCAGACGACCTATCCGCTGCAGAGCACCCTGGCGGCCGGCAAGGACTACGCGCTGGACTACCAACTGGGCAACATGCAGCGGCTGGAGGAGCTGGAGGTCGGGGCGCGCGGCACCCTGTCGCCGCTGGCGGAGGTCGGCACCAAGGTGCTGTACCCCCGCATCCAGGAGGGCGGCGGTGAGAACGCCGAGGTCGCGGCCGCCCAACTGCGGGCGCTGGTGGCCGGTCTCCAGGGCGGTCCGGAGCTCAACCCCGGTTCGGTGCTCGCGACGGTCAAGCACTGGCCCGGCGAGGGTGCCGGAGGCGAGGCCGGGATCACCTACGACGGGGTCACCATCAAGTACCACATGATCCCGTTCCGGGCGGCGATGCAGGCCGGCGCGGTGAACATCATGCCGGGCTACGCGGGCAGTTCGTACCTGGACCCGGGCGGCCCGGGGGCGGGTGACAGCGCGAAGATCCTGGCGTACCTGCGGCAGAACCTCGGCTACACCGGCCTGATCACCACCGACTGGCTGCCCTCCTCGGCGTGGGTCAACGCGGCCAACGCCGGTTCCGACGTGATGGGTGGCGCCGACCCGGGCGCGCCCGGCTACACCATGGCGACCTTCGAGTCGCAGGTGCCGCTCGCCCGGATCAACGACGCGGTGACCCGCATCCTGCGGCTCAAGTTCCGACTGGGCGTCTTCGAGCACCCGTACGGCGACCCGGTGAACGGGCCCTACCGGTTCCACCAGCCCGGCTACGTGGAACTCGCCGACAGGGCGGCCAGGGAGTCCGACACGCTGCTGAAGAACAACGGCGTGCTGCCGGTCCGGCTGAACGCCGGGGACAGCATCGTCGTCGCCGGCCCGCGGGCCACCGACGGCTCGGCGTGCTGCATCTGGACCAGCTACTTCCACGACAACTACGGCTCCCGGACACTGCTCGACGCCGTGCGGTCGCGGGCGGCCAAGGCCGGGGTCACCGTGTACCAGGACACCGCGCCCGCGCCGAAGCTGGCCGTGGTGGCGGTCGGTGAGCCCACGTACACCCATGCCACCGCATGGGTGAAGGAGCAGCCCTACCTGCCGGCCGACCAACTGGCGGTCATCCAGCGGTTCAAGCAGCAGGGGATCCCGGTGGTCGTGGTGCTGACGCTGCCGCGGCCGATCGTGATCAGCGAGTGGAACAACCTGGCCGACGCCATCGTGGTGACCTACCGCGGCGGCGAGGAGGTCGGCCCGGCCACCGCCGGGCTGCTGTTCGGCGACTACGCGCCGTCGGGCAAACTGCCGTGGCAACTGCCGCGGAGCGTCGACCAGGTGCTCAAGCCGGGAGGCACCGACACGCTGGCCGACGCCAACGAGAACTGGGACCTGCCGTACGACCTGGGGGCCACCGCCGCGGAACGGGCGGACATCCGGGCCAGGATCGACGCCGGGCAGCCGGTGCCGACGACCTACGGCAACCCGCTCTACCCGTACGGAGCCGGCCTGACCGGCTGGAACTGACCCTCCGGCACGTCGGTCCGGTGCCCCCTGCTCCCTGGGTGAACTCCAGGGAGCAGGGGGCACCCTGCGTGGCTCGGCTCCTTCGGCGCACCGCGGGCGAGCCGGCTGCGGTGATCGGTGCCGGTGCCGGTGGTCGGCGCATGGCGGCGCCGTCGGCCGGGCAGTCGCCCGGTGCCCGACCGCCGGGCCTGGACCACCGCCCACCGGGAGACCGCCCGTGCCTGTACTCGCCGCCGTCCTGCTGCTGGCCTTCCTGCTGTTCGCCGTGGGCTTCGCCCTCAAGGCCCTCTGGTGGGCCGCGCTCGCCGTCCTGGTGGTGTGGCTGATCGGGTTCGCCCTCCGCGGCACCCGTGCGGACGGCTCCCGCTGCCGCTGGTACCGCTGGTAGCCCGCTGCGCCGGTCCGGCCGCACACGGGACCGTCTCGCGGCCGCGTGCATCGGAGGGCGGCGGCCGGGTAGCCGAACGGCGTCGCTGCAGGTCCGGACGGAGGGGGTGGTGCTCGGTGATGGGGCACTCGCACGCGCTCGGCGGCGCACTGGTGTTCGCGGGGTCGGGGCCGCTCCTGCTGCCGTCGCTGATCGGTCGCCCGCTGTCGCCCGGCGAGGTGCTGCTGGGCACGCTGCTCTCCGCGGGCGCCGCCCTGCTGCCGGACGCGGACCACCCGGACGGTACGGTCGCGCACCTTCTGGGCCCGGTGACACGGCTCCTGTGCCGGGCCGTCGGGAAGATCAGTGGCGGGCACCGGCACGCGACGCACTCGCTGCTGTTCGCCGCCGCCGCCACGGCCGGTGCCGTTCTCGGCGTCGCCCGGCTGGGCCGGCCGTTCGTCCTCGGGCTGGTCCTCCTGCTGCTGTTCCTGGCGCTGCGCGCCCTGCACCTTCCCGCGCCGGGCCCGGGCCCGGCGGCCTGGACGACCGCCGCCGGCCTCGCCGCCCTCGGTACGGCCGCCACCGACCGCTGGATCCCCGGCACGGGCGGGTGGCTGCCGTACGCGGTCGGCCTGGGCGTGCTGGCCCACCTGCTCGGGGACTTCCTGACCCGGCAGGGGATCCCGCTGTTCTGGCCCCACCGGCGCCGGTACGAGGTCGTGCTGATCCGGCGGTCCGGCAACGGCGTGGAGACGCGGCTGCTCGTCCCGCTGATGACCGTGGCCACGTTCGTCCTGCTCTGGTTCGGCGCCTTCCCGGCGTCCCTGCCCGCGTTCTGAGCCGTGTTCCGACCGCCCACGTTCTGACCGCGAGGGGCGAGCCGGGAGGCGGCATCCGCACCCCGAGGCCCGCCCGTTGCCCTGCGGCGTGGGGTGGTCATGTCCGGCACTGTGTCCGCTCGATGACGGTTCATGAGCGAACGGCACCGTCGGGAGAGGCCGCTCGCCCGCCTGCTCCGTGTGTCCGGCCGGTGAACACCATCGGCGACCGGTAGTGCCGGTGCCTGCCAGGCCCTAGGGTTGGCATGTCCGCGTAGGTCTGGGTGAGTGAAGGAAGGCGCCGAGAATGAGCGAGGGCATCGACAAGGTGTTCACCGCGCCGGTGCGGGACAGCCTGGCCGGCCCGGTCGTCGAGCTGTGCGGTGACCTCGACCTGGACGCGGTCCCGACGCTGCGCAGTGCACTGCACCAGGCGATGTCCCGTCGGCCCGTGCCGCCGATGCTCGTGGTCGACCTCGCACAGGTGGCCTTCTGCGACACGTCGGGTCTCGACGCACTGCTCGCCGCGCGGATCGAGGCGGAAGGCCGGGGGATCCCGCTGTACCTGGCCCGGCCCTCACGCCAGGTCGCACGGCTGCTCGCGACCGTGGGCGCCGACCGGCTGCTGCCCGTCGACGGGGGTGCACCCACGGAGGTGCCGCGCGCCCGGGCGTCCTGATCGATCCGGACGCCGACGTCCTCCGTGCGGCCGCCCGCGACGGACCGGCGCCCGCCGTGCAGCTCTTCCGAACGGCCCCCGGGAGCCGCCGTGCTCCGGTGTCCGGCCCGCACCGTGCGTGCTCCGGCCGAACGGGGGCAGCCGTGACCCGAGAAACCCGACGGCGAAGGGACCGGAGCATGGACGGACAGGAGCCCGCGATGAAGGCGCTCGGCTGGGCCCGGACACTTCCGGTCTCCAGCGGGGTGCGGGCCGGCCGCGCGTGGGCCCGCCGTCATCTCGAAGAACTCGGCTGGGCCGCACACGCACCCGAGACCGCCGACGCGGTCGTCCTCACGATCTCCGAACTCATCACCAACGCCCACATCCACGCCCGCAGCGACGCCGATCTCGTCCTCACCTGGGACGGGGCCTGCCTCTACGTCAGCGTGCACGACGACTCCCCGCAGGCCCCGCGACCGCGCGAGGCCGGCCCGGACGCCACCTCCGGACGCGGCATGGCCCTCGTCGACGCCCTCGCCGACCACTGGCAGGCCCGCACCGACCGCTGCGGCAAGACCGTCACCGCCTGCTTCCACCCGCCGGGCGACGCCGTCCAGTGAGCACCAGGCACCAGGCACCGGGCGCCAAGCATCAGGCACCGGGAGCCGGTCCGTCACGGCGTCGGATCGGACGTCCCCGGTCGAACGGGTCCGGTGGGGCGGGTGCGTCGACCGGTGCGGCGCAGGATGCCGACGGTGGTGGCCACGGCCAGGAGGGCGAGGACCACGCCGCCGTTGCGGAGCAGGTGGTGGGCGTCGGTCGGGGCGCTCCGGTAGAGGGGCGGGGCGGCCATGACCGTCCAGGGCAGGACCGCCAGCGCGACACCGCCGACCCGCAGGCGGTCGGTGTGCGGGCTCGCGAGGTGCAGGAGGTAGACGAGGGTCATCACGAAGGCGGGCCAGGCGCTGGAGGCGTCGAGCGGGATCCGGGTGGAGGGCGGGAAGACGATGTCGGCGTAGTCGTCGGGCCAGGTGCCGATCCAGAGGACGGCGATGCCGCTCATCGGCAGGGCGATGGCGATGGCGGAGGCCACCGTCCGGGAACGGCTCCGCGGGGAGGCGTCGACGGCGTCGGGCGGCGCGATCAGCACCAGGACGCCCATGACGGCCCAGAGTCCGAGCAGGTCCGTGTACCGGGTGGATGCCGGGCTCGGATCGAACTGCGCAGCAACGGCGACGCCGATCCGGGTCACGACGGCCACCAGGACGAGGGCCCGGGCCGGAACCCGGCGGCGGAAGGCGACGCACAGCAGGGCGAGGACCCACGGGGCGGTCTGTGCGGCGCCCACCGCGGTCCGGGCAGGGCCGGTGAAGGGGTCCGGGAGGAAGACCCCGGTCAGCAGATGGACCATGCTCAGGGCGGCTCCACCGGCCAGCAGGAACGGCGCGGCACCGGCGATGATCCTGCCCGCGGGGTCGCGCGAGCTGAGCCGGGTGCGCAGCCGCAGGGCGTGTGCGGCAAGGGCGGCCCACTCGCGCAGGGCGGTGCGCCGGTCGGCGTGCCGGACGGCCTCGGCGAAGACGGCGGTGATCTCCTCGCCGTGCGCGGCGCGGTACCCGGCAGGGTAGAGGCTGATCAGGGGAAGGTGCCGCAGCAGTGGGGGAGTGGAGATGCGCGGGTCGGTCATGCTGTCCCCCTGTTCGTCCGGAGCTTCGGCGGGAGGCTGCCGAGGGCGAGCCGGCGCTCGGCCTCGGCCACGCCGGCGCGCAGCCGTTCCGTCTCCTCGGCCAGTGTCTGCCGGCCCTGCTCGGTCAGCGCGAAGCTGCGGCGCAGCCGTCCGGCCACGACCTCCTCGTGGTCGATCCGGATGAGCTCCTGCTGGAGCAGGCGGTCCAGCGCCGTGTAGAGGGTGCCGGTGAGCATCGTGGTCCGGCCTTCGGTGATCGCCAGGACTTCTTGGACGATCGCGTAGCCGTGCCGGGGTGCGTCGGCCAGCGCCGTGAGCACCAGGCGTGTCGGTTCCTGCAGTTGACGGTGTGCCATGCCGTGACCATAGGTCATTGAACGATATATGTCGATCGTTTAGCTATGGCCGGGGAGGCTTCGACCGGCCGGCACCCCGTCCACCGCCCGGCCGGCCGGTGGACGGGGTGCCACCGGCCCGGCCTGGCCCGGCCTGGAGGGCGACATCGCCGAGGTCGTCCTCCGCCGGGTCCGGTGCGTGGCCGGGTGCCCGGTCGTCCTGAGGGGCGGCCTCAGAGGCTGCGGGCGGTGATGTTGCCGTGGGTGGTGGTGGCGTGGAGGGTCAGGGTGGGGGTGGTGGCGGTGTTCCTGAGGGTGTTGTGGATGCGGCCGAGGGTGGTGGTGGCGTCGAGGGTGG
>NZ_BPRL01000115.1:0-14827 GCF_045862635.1 Kitasatospora sp. NE20-6 | reverse complement strand
ATCCGGTGCAGGACTGGGCGGGGTACGCGGCGGAGTTCATGGGTGCGGGGCGGGAGGGTCTGGAGGAGGTCGCGGCGCGGGTGGAGGCCGCGGGCGCGGGCGCGGCCGCGATCGTGTTCGGTGCGGGACGCAACGGCTCCGGGCACATCTGGAACCTGGTGAACGTGCCCGGTACCGGCCTGGTCTGGGTCGACGCCCAGCGGTCGGTGTGGGCACCGGGCGAGCAGCCGCTGTACCCGGACGCCACCCGGATCTGGGCCATCCCGCTGGACGCCGACAACACCTACATCCCCGGCACCGGACAGTGGAACGACGCCACCACCACCGACACCCACACCCACAACGCCACCGACAACACGAGCACCGCCCAGCCACCCGCCACCTACACCGGCATTGTTTTCAGTCTTCTGGGAGAAGGCGAGACAGTGCTGGCGCAGGCACGGGTCGAGCCGCCGAGCGAGCGGTTCCCGGAGAAGTTCGGTACCGGCGGGCCGGCCCGTGAGGGCGGGTTCGATGCACAGCGGGTCCAGTTGGCGAATGGCGATATCGAGACCCGTGCGGTGGTGCGGATCTTCCTGGACGTGCGGCAGCCGGAGAGCGGCCCGCTGATCACGCGCCGGCAGATTGAGGAGGTCGAGACGCGGGCCCGGCACGGCGTGGCCGCGCGGTACGGCCAGGGTCTGCGGCTGCCCAACGGCGATGTGCTCGGCGTCGCGGTCGAGTTCGTGTCGAAGGAGGCCGTGGCCCACCGCACCGTCGCCCTGCACCCCGTGCGGGAACGCGAGGACAGCGGGAACTGGGGCCTCAGTTCCGACCCGGACGTGCTGGCGCACGAGATCGGGCATCTGCTGGGCCTGCACGACGAGTACCGCGAGGTGGGTGGGGAGATCCGGCCGGTCTACACGGACGGTGCGTTGATGGCCGGGTTCACGGTCGACGGGCGTGGCCGTCCGGTGGTGGACAACGATCGGGCGGTGGTCGGGTGGGGGCTCGGGCGGATGCGGATCGCGCCGCGTCATCTGCGGCAGTTGGGTGCCTGGATCGGTACGGCGCTGTACGGGTCGTCGGCTGGCGCCGATGAACGGGTGGATGGTCGTCCGTCGCGGGCGTCGTTCTCGCTGGATGTGCGGCGTGCGGTGCTGTACGGGAAGGCCGGTGTCGGCGGTCTGCTGCCGCCGTCGGGGATGTCCGGGCGGGTGCGGCCGGTGCCGGTGGGGGTGGCGAACCCCAATGGCACGTTCACGGCGGAGTACCCGGCCGGGGCGGGAGCCCGGGCGGTCGGGGACGACTGGTCGCAGGAGGCGGGTGATCTTGCGGCGGTGAGGTCGTCGCGGGTGGTGATGTTCCCGGAGCACTGGAGCGGGGACGATGCGGTGTACGCGGCGGAGCAGGCGTACCTGGATGCGCTGCGCAACGACGGGGTGGAGCCGCTCGGTACGGCGGGCGCCGCATTCCGGTGGAGGGGTGTGTACGGGGGGGTGCGGATCGAGGGCGAGGTCCGGGCCGGGACGTTCACCTCCTTCCGTCCGGCGGCGGACCAGCAGGGTCTCACCGTGCCGCCGTACCTGCCCGGGCCGACCAGGACCGTCCAGACCGTCGGGCAGGAACTGGGGTTCGGTCAGCGGGTCGAGGACGTGTCGCGCTATGGGGACCGCCGGACGCGCACCGGCGTGTACCACCTCACGACCGGTGGCCCCACGGAGGAGATCGGGCTGCGCGTGGTGCCCGAGCTGGAGGTGCACGAGAACGGCACGTACCGCGCCGACGTGTGGTTCCTCGATCCGGCCGTCACGCCCTTGTCCATGAACGCTGCCTTCCCGTCGAAGTGGCACCGTCACACCGACGGGGACGCGCACCGGATGTTCCCTCAGGACTGGTCGCCGAGTGAGGTACTCGAAGCGGTCGAGCTGGCGTACGAGAGGCGTGTCGATAAGCCGCTGGCCGACGGCCGGACGGTGCGCTGGGTGGGTGAGGCGCAGGGTGTGCGGATCGAGGGGCTGGTGCGCGACGGCCAGCACGTGGCGTTCCGGCCGACGCGGCACCAGTTGTACCGCCGGTGGCGGGAGGAGGAGATCGTCGGAGCGACGCCGGCGACGACCGTCGCGGTGCCATCCGGCGGTAGGCAGCGCCGGATGGACGTCAGCCGGGTGCTGTTCGCCAACGGGCAGCCGGGAATCCGCGTGGCGTTGCGGATCCACCTCCACGACCCGAAGGACGCCCGCTCGCAGGCCGTCCTGAGCACCCGGCAGCTGTTCCAGGAGCTCGCCGACGCGTCCTACAACGTGCTTCCGCGCCAGGACGGCGCCCTCCTGTTCCGGCTGTCCGTGACCGTCGTGGACACGCCGGAGACCGCCCATCGGAAGGCCAAGGTTTCGGGCCGTGCGATGAAGCCCGAGCTGCTCTTGGCGATACTCAAGGACATTCTCGGTACCCCGCCGACCCAGGCGGAGATCGCGGGACTGGCACAGCGCGCGGCGGCGCTGGCGCCGCACGAGGGCTGGGAACCGGCGGAGGGCGACGACCCGGCCGTGGCGAGGCAGAGGCTCGCGCAGGCGGTCAGCTCGTACGACCCGTTTGCCGACGGATCCCCCTTGAGGGAGCCCGATCCGAAGGCACTGGGCCCGGTCCGCCCCACGGTCAGCCTCCTCGACCACCGCACCGAGGAGGTCGAGGCAGCATTCGCCCCGGGTGCGCCGCGCACCGTCTACCCGGACGACGCCTATCCGCAGGGGTGGAACGCACAGGTCGCCAAGTACGCCGCTTTCGAGATCCTCGCCGCGCCCAGGCGCACCGACCCTGCGCCGGGACGCCCCGGCGTCCAGCTCGTGTACGGCGAATTCGCCGCTGCCTGGCTGGAGGTGGAGGTCGAGCGGGGCGAGATCGTCGACATCCGGCCGGCGCCGAAGTCGGTGGTCGCCGGGCTTCGGCCGAAGACGCGCAGGACACCCCGCCGGCAGCCGACGGCTTCGGCCCCTATCCACGATGCCGCACGTCCGCCTGCGACGGCGGTGTCGGCCTCCGATCACACGGCCGAGATGGAGCTGCAGTCGGGCGAGGTGCAGCCGCCGAGCGGGACGCTGACGGCCTGGGCACGCTACAGCGGTCCGTTGTTCCTGCGGCGGTTCGACGTGCGGCGGGTGCGGCGGTCGGACGGTGAGCACGAGGCGCGGCTGAGCGTGCGGATCTTCCTGGACGTGAAGCAGCCGGTCGGCGGCCCGCCCATCGGACCGGATGACGTGAGCGAAGTCCGGGAGCAGGCACGGGCCGGTGTCCGTGCGCATTTCAACGGCGGCTCGCGGCTGCCCGACGGGGATCTCCTGCGGGTGGAGCTGGAGTTCGTCGATCGGGTCGAGGATGCGCAGCACTCGGTGAGTCTGCACCGGAATCTTCCTCGGGCAAGTGCCTTGAACTGGGACGTGGCCCTGAGGGGGAGCACACTGGCCCACGAGGTCGGGCATCTGTTGGGCCTGCACGACGAGTACCGCGAGGCGAGGGCGGCGAGCCGCCCGGTCTACACCGACGGCGCGCTGATGGTCATGGAATCGGCAGACGTACGCGGCCGTCCTGCAGTGGACCAGGCCCGAAGGACAGACGGTGCTGTTCCCGGGCGGAGGTGGATCCCGCCGCGCCATCTGCGGCAGTTGGGTGCATGGATCGGTACGGCACTGGACGGGACTGCGGGTCGGGATTCGGAGAGGGTGGATGGTCGTCCGTCGCGGGCGTCGTTCTCGCTGGATGTGCGGCGTGCGGTGTTGTACGGGGCGGCCGGGGCGGCGGGCCTGTTGCCGCCGTCGGGGATGTCCGGGCGGGTGCGGCCGGTGCCGGTGGGGGTGGCGAACCCCAACGGGACGTTCACGGCGGAGAGTCCGGTCAGGTCGGAGGTGGCGCGGGACGGCTGGTCGGGATCGTCTGGCGATCTGGCGGTGCCGGTGCTGACATCGCGCCGGGTCGTGATGTTCCCGGAGCACTGGACCGAGGACGACGCGGTGTACGCCGCGGAGCAGGCGTACCTGGACGCGCTGCGCAGCGACACGGTGGAGCTGCTCGGCCTGTCCGGGGGCGCCTTCCGCTGGGTCGGCGTGTACGGCGGGGTGCGGATCGAGGGCGAGGTCCGGGCCGGGGTGTTCACCTTCTTCCGTCCGGCGGAGGACCAGCGGGGCCTGAGCGGGCCGACGTACCTGCCCGGCCCGGTGAACAGTGAGTGGACCGTCCTCCGGGAGGGGGAGGACGAGCTGCTGCCCCGGTTCGGTCAGCGTGTCGAGGACGTGGCGCGCTACGGCGACCGCCGGACCCGCACCGGTGCCCACCACGTCATGGACGGCGACCCGACCACGCAGGTCGGGGTCCGGTACCAGCCCGACCGGGAGGTGCACGAGAACGGCACCTACCGCGCCGAGGTGTGGTTCCTCGATCCGGCGGTCGGCCCCTGGGATAAGGATGCTCCGCTGCTGTCGCTGTGGTACCGGCACGTCGACGCGGACCGGCACCGGATGTTCCCGAAGGCATGGCGGCCCGACGAGGTGCTCCAAGCGGTCGAGGACGCCTACGAGTGGGCCGAGGAGCGGCCGGAGGCCGACGGGCGGACGGTGCGCTGGGTGGGTGAGGCGCGGGGTGTGCGGATCGAGGGGCTGGTGCGTGACGGCCAGCATGTGGCGTTCCGGCCGACGTGGCACCAGTTGCACCGCCGGTGGAGGGAGGAGGAGATCGCCGGGCAGAATCAGCCACTGCAGGTCACCCTGCCGTACGGCGACAAGGAGCGGACAGAACTCGACCGGGTGTTGTTCGCCAACGGGCAGCTCGGCCTCCGCCTCGTGGTGAAGCTCCACCTGGACGATCCGGACGGCGCCGGCTCACCCGCCGTACGGCGCGCCCAGCGGCGGTTGCAGCCGGTCGTCGACGCCGCCTACAACGCGCTCCCGCGTAACGACTGGGCTCTCCTGCTCCAGGTGTCCGTGGCCGTGGTGGACAGGCCGGAGTCGGCCCATGCCGTGGTCGCGGTCGGCGGCGGAGCAGTGGTCACCGACGACACGCTGCTGGCGGCGGTCCAGCGGATTCTCGGGGTGCCGCCCGAGACGGCGGAGATCGCGGAACTGGCGCGGCGCCTGGCGCAGGACCTCACCGAGCAGGCCCCCCGCACGGCGGGCGGACGGTCCCTGCTCGATCAATGGACGGTGCAGGACGAGCACCCCGTCCGGGGGCCGCAGAAGCTGGCCGCCGCCCTGGCCGCCCGCAACTCGTTCGTGAGCAGCTTCCCCCTGCGGGAACCCGACCCGAAGGCCCTGGGCCCTGTCCGGCCCACGGTCGATCTTCTCAGCCACTACGACCACATAATCGGGGAGGCTTTCGCCCCCGGCGCACCGCGCACCGCCTACCGCGCTGACCGGTATCCGGCGCGGTGGAACCCGGCGGTTCTCAAGGGTGCGGCCTTCGGCGTCGTCAGAGAGCCGAAGCGGATTGTCACATCCCCGGAGCAGCCGTCCCGGCAGATGCTGTACGGAAGCGTCGCGGGCGTGTGGCTGGAGGTGGAACTCGACCGGGGCAGGATCATAGACGCCCGGCCCGCACCGCAGTCGGTCGTCGACGAGCTCGGGGCGGCAGCCGTCGGCACGGGACCCGCCCAGGTGACGGCGTCGGCTCCCGGAGGGGTCCTGGCGGTGCCGGAGCCCGCCGAGGTGGAGCTGGGGCGCGCCGAGGTCGGGCCGCCGAGCGAGGAACAGCTCGGCCGACTGCGCTTCAGCGGCCCGTCGCGATCGCGGAGCTTCGAAGTCCGTCGGGTCGTCCGGTCCGACGGCGAGCGGGAGATGCGCTTCGTGGTGCGGATCTTCCTCGTACCGCGACAGGACGTGGGCGGTGAGCCGATCACCGATGCCGAGGTCGCCCTGGTCGAGGCGAAGGCCGTCGCCTCGGTGGAGGCCCACTACAACCGGGGTTCGCGACTGCCCAGCGGTGATCTGCTGCGTGTGAAGGTCGAGTTCGTGCAGGACCAGGCTCAGGCACACAGGGTGGTGCGGCTGGGTCGCCGGGTCGGTCGGGCGAGCTCCACGAACTGGGGTCTCAATTCCAGGCTGGGGACGCTGGCCCACGAGATCGGGCACCACCTCGGACTGCACGACGAATATCGGGACGGAGAAGTGCCGGGCCGCCCGGTATACACCGATCAGGCTCTGATGAGCGGCTACGAGGTCGATGTCCGGGCCCGGCCGATCATGGACGGTGATCACTGGGCCCGACCCTTCGTGGCCGGCCGCCAGTGGATCCCGCCCCGCCATCTGCGGCAGTTGGGTGCCTGGGCGGAAGCCGCCCTCGCAGCCTCGAAGCGGGTCGGACGGGACGGCGTGGTGTTCGCCACCGACCGCGAGAAGCGCCCGGACGGCCTGCCGTCGCGGGCGAGCTTCTCGCTGGATGTGCGGCAGACCGTACTCCACGGGACGCGGACCGTCCCGGGCCGGCTGGCAGCCTCCGCCATGTCCGACCGCAGGCACCCCGAGGGAGGGAAGAAGGGGAGGAGCACCAACGGCACCTACTGGTTCTACTTCCCTCTGACCGACGGTGAGGTGACGGCGAGCCGGTTCCTGGACGACTGGCACCCCGAGGCGGATGGCCTGGCATCACCGGCCGCTCCGAGCTCCCGCGTCCTGCGGATGTTCCCCGACCACTGGACCGGGGACGACGCGGTGTACGCGGCCGAGCAGGCGTACCTGGACGCGCTGCGGCGCCGGCCCGCAGTGGATGAACTCCTCCGCAGAGCGGACGACGCCGCTCAGACGTACCGGGACACGCTGCGGCGCGAGCCCGAGCTGCCCGAGATCCTCCGATCACGCATGGAGGTGGAAGTCTCGTTCTTGCGCCGTCTGTACAAGGCGGCGCTGCGCGACGGCGGGATCGAGCCGGTGGGTACGTCGGGCGGCTCGTTCCGCTGGAGGGGCGAGTACGCCGGGGTGCGGATCGAGGGCGAGCTGCGGCACGGTGTCTTCACCTCCTTCCGCCCGTCGGACGACCAGCTGCGACTCACCACCACCGAAAGCTCCCCGCCACAGCCGATGCCCGGACCGGGCGGACCACGATTCGGCCGCCGGGTGGAGGACGTGGTCAGGTACGGCCACCGCCGGACACTGACGGGTGCGTACCTCGCACCGAAGCGGAAGGCGGCCGAGACCAGCGGTGTGCGCATCACCCAGGACAAGGACGCCCACGAGAACGGCACCTACACGGCCCTCGTGACCTTTCTCGACCCGGCGCTGCGCCCGAATGATCCGCGGAGCATCTTCCCGTCGCGGTGGAGGCTGCACGAGGACGGCGACCGTCATCGGATGTTCCCGGGCATCTGGACCTCGGACGAGCTGTTCGACGCCGTCGACAAGGCGTACACCTCCGCCGTCGTCGCCGGGAACCTCCACGAAGGGCCGTCCGGCGGGAGCGTCCACTGGGTCGGCGAGGCCAGGGGCGTGCGGATCGAGGGCCTGGTGCGCGACGGCGAGCACGTCGCCTTCCGCCCCACCTGGCAGCAGCCCCACCTGCACTGGCCGGAGGAAGCGCCGGTGGGCGTCCTGCCGCCCAGCACCCTGAGCTTCGACTACGGCGAGGACGAGTATCACCTGATTGTGCAGCACGTGCTGTTCGCCGACGGGCAGCGCGGCGTGCGGCTGCTGGCGAGGTTGTACCTCCAGCCGCGCGGCGCGGCCGGCGCGGCCGTCGTACGGCAGGTCAAGGAGCGCGTCCAGCAGGTCGTCGACGCGCACTACAACGCCGTCCCGCGCGCGGACGACACCCTGCTGGTTCGCCTGTCCGTCGTCGTGGTCGCCTCCGCCGACAGCGCCCACCGATCCGTTCCGGTCGACTGGAAGTCCTACAGCGACGAGGCACTGCTGAAGCGGCTGCCCCGTCTGGTGGGCCTCGAACCCACCGCCGACCAGATGGCGGCCATGGCGCAGCACGTCGAGCGGACCGGTCCGGCCGGTGCCCTGCGCTGGCAGATCCCTTCGCGCTCCACGGACGAGCAGGCCGCGCGCCGGGCACTGGCCGCCGCTGAGGTCTTCGCCAGGTCGGCAGCCGTGCCGTCCGGCATGCTGCGCGGGCCCGACCCGGCAGACGCCCCCGAGGATGCCGCCGAGGCCGCCGCCGAGGCCGCCGCCAGGTCGGCAGCCGTGCCGTTCGGCATGCTGCGCGAGCCCGGCCCGACAGCTGCCGGCCCGGCGGTGCCCGTGCGGACGGTCATGGAGGGGTTCGAGGAGGACGTGGTCGCGGCGTTCGCGCCCGGCGCCCCGCGCACCACGCATCCGCGTGGCAGCTTCCCGAGCGGGTGGAGCGGCGACGACGTCGCGTACGCCGCCGTCGAGGTGATGAAACAACCCGAGAGCATCACCGCGGACCCGGCCCGTCCGGAGGCGACGACCGCCCACGGCACGTACGCCGGCTTCCGGCTGGACGTGGAGATCGAGAACGGGCTCGTCGTCGACGTCCACCCGGCACCCGGGCAGCCGGCCGCCGTCCTGCAACCGTTCGTCCCGACGCCGCACTGGCTCACCGTGCCCGCCGACGAGGCGCTGGCCGAACTGGTCGGCAACGAGCCGGAGGAGGAGACGGACGTACCGGAGCAGGCGCCGCCCACTCCGCCGACCGGACCCGTCGCGGTGCGGACCCGGCCGTCGGCACCCGCGCGGTTCCGGGGCTCGTTCGGCGCACCCGTGCCGGGACGCCTGGACGCGTGGTTCGCCCGGCGGTTCGCCTCCCTGCCGCAGACCGTCGCGGGCACCGGGCAGCCGCTGCCCGGCACCGTCCGGCGCCGGCCCGTGGTGCGGAACCTGTCGCCCGAGCAGTTCGGGAGGCTGCACGGCGGGGACTCGCTGGCGGGCACGCTGCCGCCCGAGGACGTACTGCTGCCGGAGGAGTGGCGGCACCTGGCGCCGCACGCCGCAGTCCACCGGGCCGACCACATCCTGTGGGACGAGCCGTTCAAGATGCGGGTACGTCCGGAGATCCGGAAGTACCGGGTGACGCGGCGCGCCGCGGACGGCACGGTGCGCACCCTGGCCGTGACCGAGTTCACCGCCCGGATCCTCCTGCAGCCGGAGGCGGGTCTGAGCGACGCCGACATCGAGCGCGTCAAGGCGAACGCCGTCGACGCCGTCGACGAGTACCTCAACTTCCAGCACCGCCTGGACGACGCCGAACGGTCGCAGCTGCACGCCCGGGTGGTCTTCACCGACCGGCCGGCCCGGGGAACCCGCAGCGTCCGCCTGGCAGGGGCGGACCTGCTGGAGCGGCCCAACGCCACCTCCTGGCACGGGGGCATGTCGAGCGGGGAGTTGGCCCACGAGGTCGCTCACCTGATCTTCGGTCTGCGCGACCGCTACCCGGACGCTGTCGGCGATACGCGGGTGACGCCCCTGTCGCCCGGCGTGCGGCTGGACGACGGGCTGATGACGACGAGCCAGGCAGTCTGGTACGACGCCGGCGCGGCGTTCATGACGGACCACGCAGGCCACCCGGTCTCAGCGCTCACCGGCCTGCGCGACACGGACCTCACCGAGATCACCGCCCTGGCCAGTGCCGCGGCCCACCTCACCCCCGCAACCGGCGGAGCCCGGCCGGTGACCGTCCGCCCGAAGCCTGCCGGCCCGCTCCGGCTCCAGGACCTGAAACTGCCCGCCGCCCTCCGGCGGCTGCTCACCTCGGACAAGCTCCGGATCCCCGAGGACCGTGAGGGTCTGCAGTACGTCCGCGAGCTGCGCACGGCACAGCGGTATCTCGGCGGGCCTCCGGCGGACCGGGCGGAGCTCGCCCAGGTGACGAGCCTGCTGGCCCGGGCCGGCGAGCTGTACGGGATCGTGCCCGGCGGGCTGTTCCACGACGACCTCGCCGACGACTTCCGGGAGCTCTGGGCGCACCTCGGCGGACACCACGAGTGGCATGCGGACGAGGTCCCGCCCATCACGGTGATCCACCACGCTCTTCGCGAGCTGCTCGGGCTCGCGGAGGACACGACGGTCGGCGCGTCCGAGGTGGACGCGGCGGCCCGCGCGGTCGCGTACACGCGGCAGAACGGCACCGACCCGTCCACAGCCGCCCCCGGTGAGCTGCTGGAACTCGGCCGGCACCTCCAGCTCTGGCGGGTGCTCGGCAGCCCGGGCGGGCCCCTATCGCAGCGCGGGCTGCAGACCATGCGCCGCGTCCACGCGCTGGTCGCCGCCCACCTGGGCGACGCCTCGACACGGGCATTCACCCGCGCGGACCTGCAGGGCCTGCTCACCGAACTCTTCGGCCTCCGCCCGCGGAAGGGAGCGGACACCCGCGCAGCAAGCCTCTACCACCTGATCGCCGACTACGACAGCGGCGGCGAACTCACCGTGCCCGCCCTGCGCGAGGCGGCCGCAGCATTCGGCACCGGTCTCGCGGCCGTGACGGCGGGAGGCTCCCCGATCTCCTCCACCTCCTCCACCGCCCCGCCCGCTCCCCCACTGCACGCGCAGAACCTGCCGTACCGGGACGCGCAGGAACTGCTCGACGACCTCGACAACGCCACCGACCCGAGCTGGGCTGAGGCGTGGAAGGCGACCGCGGACGACCGCGCACTGCGCCTGCTCGGGCCGGACCTCTTCGGGCTGCGCAAGCCCGCGCCGACACCGCCCTTCCTCCTCGGCCACGACCACACGGCCCTCAGCGGCGAGCAGCTCGACGCCTTCTTCGGCAACCTCGACCTGACCAACGACCACGCGCCCAGCCACGAGGACATGCACCCGGCGCGCCTGCCCGCCGCGGCGGGCTCCACCATGCGCGTCGAGCGCGCCCCCGGAACCCTGCACGACTGGGCGCCCGGCGACGTACCGCCCCTGCCTGAGCTCCTGGAGATCCCCTGGATTCGGCACGCGATCTGGCTCGGAGGTCCGCTGCGCAATGCCGGCGCGACGGAGTACTTCCGCGAGACCCTGGCCGCACTGACGGCGGAGGACCAGGTCGCGGTGGTTCTCTGGACGGACCTGCCGCGTACTGCCTTCGACACCGCACGCACCGCACCGTCCGGCTCCGCGGAGGACGGTGAGCACACCGAGGTCCGCGACATGCTGGAGTGGGCGCGGGAGAACCATGTCTGGATCGTCAACGTGGACGAGGTCTTCCACGAGGGCGCACCGATGGTGCTGCACGAGTTCTACGCCTCGGAGCTGACCAGGCGGTCCGGCCCGGGGTACGCGCAGGCCAGTGACATCCTCCGGCTGGAGATCCTCCTCCGGTTCGGCGGGATCTACGCCGACGGCGACCTGGAGGTCGACTCGCTGGAGCAGATCTCCCGGGTGATCGAATCGCCGCAGGCCTATGCCTTCCACCAGGTCCCGGAGACCGGGGCGATCGGCAACGACCTGATGGTGATGCCCGCAGGACACCCCTTCGCCCTGGCCTACCTGGAGACCGTCCGGGAGAAGTACGCCCTCACCCAGGCGGAACTGTTCGGCGACGTCGGCCACTACGACCCCGTCTACTTCCTCACCCCGGAAGGACGCACCCGGCGGAACTCCACCACCATCCGGACCGGGCCGGACGTCCTGGCCGAACTGGCCGAGCTGGCGGCCGAGGACCTTCACTCGCTCCCGGTGATCACCGACATCGAACCGAACAGCGCGGCCAGCTGGCTCCAGCCGACACAGGACGGCCGCCGCACCGCGCGGCCCACCCGACGCTCCACGCTCGCGACGGCGGAGAAGGCCGTCCAGACCCTGGTCCGCAGCCTCTACAACCGCTCGGGCGACCTCCACCTCACCGCGGTCGCCGCCGTGCTCACCGGCCACCCGCAGCACGACGAGATCTGGACCGCCGCACTGGAGTACCTCGCCGCTCGCCCCCGGCTCGGCGGCCTGGTGCGGACGGTGACGGGATGGAGCCTCCAGGCACTCGACACCGCCGTCCAGGTGGAGCTCCCGGCGGCCGCCGCAAAGCTGTTGGACCTCGCAGCGCCGCACAGGGGCGAGGCGTCCTGGTGGCTGGGGGACCACAAGGTGCCCGCACGACTCCGCCTCACCACCCCCGCGCCGCCCGCCCCGCCCGCGCCGCCCGCGCCGCCTG
Source organism: Kitasatospora sp. NE20-6 (assembly GCF_045862635.1). Classification (NCBI taxonomy): domain Bacteria; kingdom Bacillati; phylum Actinomycetota; class Actinomycetes; order Kitasatosporales; family Streptomycetaceae; genus Kitasatospora; species Kitasatospora sp. NE20-6. Next base: position 2,773 of record NZ_BPRL01000115.1, on the reverse strand, counting down.
CTCCGCGCCGCCGATCCCGCCCCGAGCCGCCGACCGTGTCCGCCCCGCCGTCCGGTCGGCGGGCCGGCCACCGGCCCTACCGAGGACCGGGTGGGGTGCCGGTGGTCGGCCGGATGAACGGGTGGTTCCCGCGGCTCACCAGCCCTTCCGCCCGCATCGTGAGCAGGTCGGGTACCAGGCTGGCCGACTCGCACGACCGGCTGCCAGTGGTAAGGAACCTGTCGGAGCGCCAGTTCCTCACGATGCACGGCCGTGACCGGCACGCCGGTGCGTTGCCTCCGCAGGACGTCCTGTTCCCGGCGCAGTGGCGCCATCTGGGTCCGGTGGCCGAGGTCCGCGCGGTGAGCCGCACGATCTCCACACCGCCGTACAAGCACCACGTCTCCGTGGAGGTCAGGAAGTTCTCGGTGAGGCGCCCTGATACGAGCGGCGCGGTACAGGTGCTGGAAGTCACGGAGATCACCGGAACCGTTCAGCTGGTGCCGGACCCGTCCCTGGCGCGTGCCGACGTCGAGCGTGCCAAGACGAGGGCCGTCGACGGGATGAACGAGTACCTGAACTTCCAGCACCGACTCGTCGACGGCTCGCAACTGCACGTCCGGATCGTCTTCACGGACACTCCGGCAGCCGGAGCAGAGCGTGTCGAGCTCCTGCCCGGCGACGGCAGCGATCCGGGCAACCGCGCGGCGAGCCACCGCTGGCACGCCGACATGATGCACAACGTGTTCGCCCACGAACTCGGTCATCTGTTTCTGCAACTGCCGGACCGGTATCAGGACGCGTATACGGACACCCGCGCCACGCAGCTGTCGCCCGGTGTCCGGAACGACGACAGCCTGATGGCCACGACCTCCTCCAGCTGGATGCACACCAGTCCCAACACGCCCGTGATGGACCTGGCAGGCAGGCCCGTCGCACAGGCGAACGCCCTGCACGACCTCGACATCGAAGCGGTCAGCACGTGGGTGAAGGCCACCGGCGACCTCCAGCCCGCGACGGGAACGGCCGCCGCGCTGCAGGAGACGCCGCGCCTGGCCGGCCCGATCACGGCGGACCAGCTCCGGCTGCCCTCCGGAATCCAGCAGATGCTGGCCGACGAGGAGTTCCGGGAGATCCCGCCCGACCTCGAACTGCTGGACTACGTCCGCCGACTGGACGAAGCCCACGCCGTCCTCGGCGAACCCCCCGCGACCCGGGCTCATCTGGATCTCGCAACCGGTCTGAACTCCCTCGCGCGCGAGTTGTACGACGCAACCGTGATGAGCCTGATGAATCAGAGGGTCCTGGAGCACTTCCGAGGGCTCTGGCAGTACCTGGGGCAGCGGTCCGGTGCCCCGGCCTTCGCGGTCCCGTCCGCCGACGAGATGCGGGAGCAGGTCCGTCAGCTGCTCGGTCTGCCGGCCGGAACCGAGGTCGGGCGACTGGAGGTGGATGCGGCCGCCCGCGCGGTGGCGTACGCGCTGGTAACAGGCCTCGACCCGGCAGGCCTCGCCCCGGGCGTGCTGCTGACCAACGGCCGGGCCATACAGCTGTGGCGCGAGCTGGGCGGCCCGGACGACCCGTCCGACCCGACCGAGCTCCAGGCCGCGATCCGCGCCTACCGGCTCGCCACCGACCATCTGGGCGACGGCTCAGGCCGGTACGTCGCCCGCTCGGACCTGAGAAACCTGCTCCAACAGCTCTTCGGGCCGCGCCCCGCCAGCATGAACGACTCACGGGTGCTCCTCCTGCGCCGTCTCGCCACCCGCTACGACGGCGGCCTCGGCCACTCGCTCGCCGCGGTGCGCCACTGGGCCATGACGCTCGCCGGCCTGCCGCCGCAGCGCACCCTCTCACCCGAGGACCTCCGCGGGGTGCTCCGGCTGACGGTGCTCGCCGCCACCTCCCTGATCGAGCCCCAGGACGACCAACTGAGCAGGCTGGCAGGGCACCTGCTCGGTGCCGGCGCCCTGCCCGAGGAACTGCTGGCCATGGCAGGTGTCCTCTGGCGGCTCTACGGCGAGGATGTGCTCCTCAGCCCGTCCCTGCTCAACGCCGTCGCGATCGTCCGCCGCTGGTCCGACGAGTGCTTCGGGATCAACCCCGACCCCGCGGTGACGGCCGAGCACCTGCTCGACTTCGCCGTGGAACTGCTGGCCGACCACCGTGGCGGACCGGTTTCGGATATCGACGACCTGGGCCATCTCGCCCACCTGGTCAGGGCGACCGAGGTATGGAGCGCCTTCTACGGGGCGAGTCTGACAGCCGACCACGTCGGTGCGCAGCTTCAGCTGCTCCATCTCGCGGGCGGCCGGGACGTCGACGCGGTGCTACGGAGTGTGTTCACCCGCCCGGCACGGTTCGAGCACCTGGTGGACCACTACCTGGGGGTGCGCGATCTTCTTCAGCGCCCGGTCGGCTCGCTCGGCCGTCTGGCGGCGGTGCACCGGTTGGAGGAGTGGGCCGCCGAGGCGGGCAGTGCGCTGCCGATCGCGGCCGACCGCCTGAATTACTGGGCCGTGGAGCTGTTGGGCCGAACCTCCGGGCTCGAACTGGTCCGTGAGGTCGAGGGGTTGCTCGACGGCGCGGCGAATGCGTCGCTCGGTGCGTTGCGTGATGTGTTCGTGGCCGCGGTGTCCGCGGACCGGGCGGTCGTGCCACCGGTGCCCGTGGTGTCGATGTCGACGGGTGTGTGGTTCCCGCGGGTGGGTGGTTCCGCGGTGGAGGGGGGTGCGGCGTTTGCGGTGCCGGGTGCGGTGGGTTGGCGTCTGGTGGTGGGTCATGGTGCTGCGGG
>NZ_BPRL01000114.1:0-15274 GCF_045862635.1 Kitasatospora sp. NE20-6 | reverse complement strand
ACTGGCTCCAGGTGTCACGAGCCTCTTCCGGGTTCAGCTCCCGGGACTCGATGACGGGCGCGTCACCGCGGGTGCGCTCCGTGCGGGGGCGGCGGTGGCGCTGGGGCAGGTCGCCGGTGTCGTCCGGCGCGCTGTCCGCGGGAGCCGGCGTCGGCCACTGGGGTGCCGAGGGGGGTGCTGCAGGCAGGGGAGCCATGGCCGATATCGGTTCCTCTTCCTCGTCGATCGTGGTCAGCAGGTGCGGGGGGATGGTGAGGACCGCACGGACCCCGCTGTAGGGGGAGACCTGGTCGATCGAGACCTGGAAGCCGTGGTCGGCGACGAGGCGGCCGATGGCTGCGAAACCGAGGGCCGGCGGATCGCCGAGCTCGGTGAGGAGCGTGTCCTGCTGGTCCCCGCCCGAGACCAGGCGGACACCGCGGCGGGCGGCCTCCGCACTCATGCCCGTGCCCGCGTCGTCGATGGTGATGCAGACGCTGCCGTTGCCGGTCTGGATCACGCCGGCCTCCACCGCGAGGTCGTCGCGGGAGTGCTCCAGGGCGTTGGCCATGAGCTCGGTGAGGGCCACGGCGATGGGCTCCGCGGCGCGCCCGACGACTGCGAGGTTCGAGGCGAGCAGCCGGGAGTTGATCTTGATGCGCTCGTAGCCGTGGAGGCGGGACGAGGCCCCGCTGACGATCTCGACCACGTAGGTGTCCGGCCGCACGTGCCCGGGCCAGGCTCCGCACACGATCGCGGCCTTCTGGACGAGACGGATGGCCTGTTCGTTGAGGTGGTCGACCTTGAACAGGCTGTCGAGCAGACGCGGGTCGTCGAAGTCGCTCTGCAGGCTCTCGACCTGCGTCTGCAGCCGGTACGACAGGGCCTGGATGTCCTGGCACGCGCCACGGAGCGCCGCGCGGGCGGAGGCGTCGATCCGCCGGCGCTCCTTGGTCACGGTGTCCGAGTAGTGGCCGAGAACGGCCTCGTGCAGGGGGGCGTACTCGGTCCCGGCCAGGGCCTCGTGCTTGAGGCCGGGAACCGGGTGGTGCGAACTGACCAGGTGCAGCGCCAGGCCGGGGAGGCGGTCGGCGACCAGGTGCCGGAGCTCGTCACCGAGCAGCTGGAGTTGGTCGCCGAGCTCCTGCCCGCGCTTGTCGGATGCACTCAGCGCCTCGGACTGCACGGCGCTTCGCGCGACCAGGGCGCGACGCGAACGTGCCAGCAGCGCCGTGGTTATGGCGCCGGCTGCAGTCGTGGCGCCGAGCACCACTGCGGCGGTCTCGGAAATCGAGGTCAACGGTCGGGTCCTCGGGGCTCGTGCCGGCTCCGGAGGCAAGACGTTGAGGAGCCACTCGTTCACGGCGAACAAGAGCCCGACCTTCGGAGGACCGGCGGATTGGGGGCGGAAACTGATCGATGGAGCAGCACCGGACGCAGCGGCGGCGGGCAGTCACTTGCCATGTGCACGACATGTTTGGTCGCGCCGACCGGCAGACATGCGCCTCGCCGCTCAGTTCATCGCCGGGCTGTCGCTCCACGACACGACGGCGCTCCGCACGGGACGTCCGACGTCCCTGCATGCGATGGCCTGGCAGACGTGAGCATCATCCTGAACTCCGCGGGTCTTCCATCAGGGCCACGGAGCAGTAACTAGAGTGATGCGCTCCGTATCTGAGAGATCATTAGATCACATCATAGGTGACGCAATCCAAGCAGGTACTGACTGCGGGGTGGCTCTCTGGGTGATCGTCGATGCAATTCCCGATCGAGGAAGAACATCTGATGAACGGTCATGGTCGCCTCGGTCGGGGTGGCCGGGCGGTCGCCTCGGTCGGGTGTCCGGCCGCCGGTCCGGCCGGCCGTTCCTGGCCGGCCAGCGCGTGCGCCCGCATCTCGGCGGCCCGGGGGTTCCCGATCGCGCCCAGCAGTTCGGCGGCCCGCAGCCAGCTCTCACGGGCCGCGCGCGGGTCGCCCAGGTCCCGTTGGGCCAGGGCCAGGTGGTCGAGCACCTCGGCCTGGTTGTACCGGTCGAGCACCTCTTCGTAGAGTGCCAGAGAGATCCCGAAGTGATGTACGGCTTCGTGGAGTTCACCCAGGTGGTAGAGCGCGTAGCCGATGCTGTCCCGGGTCGCGGCCTCACTGAAGCGGTTGCCGGTCTCCTGCAGCAGCGGCAGCGCCTCCTGACAGGAGGCCACCGCCTCGCGGTGCCGGCCCAGGAGGGCCAGGTACCAGCCCACGGCGTTGAGTTCACGGGCGACGAGGTTGTGGTCCGACAGCGTCCGGTAGATCGCCAGGGCCCTGCGGGCGTGGTCCAGCGCCTCCCCGTACCGCTGCTGCCGGCCACGGACCCAGCCGATGGCGCGCAGGGCGTTCGCCTGGTGCAGCGGGGGGAGGCGTTCGAGTCGGTGCTCGACCAGGCCGACCAGCCGGTCGGCCTCCTCGCCCTGCCCGGTCTCGGCCAGCGCCCGGGCCAGGGCGGCCGCGGCGGAGCTGACACCCACGGGATCATCGAGCAGGAGCGCGGCGTCCAGGCCGAGCCGCTGCATCGCGATCTCGTTCGCCCACTGCCCCTGGGCCGAGAAGTAGGGCATGCAGTCGGTGGCGAGCCCCAGCCGGAAGTGCAGCAGCCGGGGGTCGTCGGTCTTGCGCAGCGCGGCGAGCACGGTGCGCACCTCCTGGTCGAACCAGGCGTTGGCCTGCTCCCGGCTGTCGAACGGGACGAGGACGACGCCGGGGGCCGGCGGCTGCTCCAACTCCATGACGGGACGGGTCTCCAGGGCCCTGACTGCCCCGCGGGCGTTGTGCCGCAGGTAGTCGAGCAGGCGCAGCTCCGCGGCGAACCGGTCGTCCCGCTCCCGGTCGAGCAGGTCGGAGGCGTGCTCCCGGACCAGGTCGTGCAGGACGAAGTGCCCGTCCGCGCCCCGGGAGAGGAGGCTGGCGGCGGACAGGGCGCGCAGCAGCCGGCGCGCCTCCGCCATCGGCTCGCCCGCCGTCGAGGCCGCCGACTCGGCCGAGAAGAAGGGACCGGGGAGGACGGTCAGGTGACGGAAGAACCTGGCGGCCGCCGGTTCGAGCGCGTCGTACGACCACGAGAAGACCGCGCGGACGTCCGTGTGCGGGTCGTCCGTGGTCAGGACGTCCAACCGGGACCAGGACTGGGCCAGTTCGGCGGCGGCGACCCCCAGCGCCATGGCGGGCTGCGCGGCGAGGTGGGCGGCGACGACGGCCACCGCCAGCGGCAGCCGCCCGCACAGGGCCACCAGCCCGGCCGCGCCGGCCGTCTCCGCCGCCACGCGCTCGGGACCGATCCGGGCGGCGAGGGCGTCCAGGGCCTCGTCGTCCGTCCACAGACCGAGGTCGACCAGGTGGGCCTCGTCGGTGGCCGCGAGCGCGGTCAGGTGGTTGCGGGAGGTGATGACGGTGAGGCAGCCGGGCGACCGCGGCAGCAGGTGCCGCACCTGCTGCGAGTCCCGGGCGTTGTCGAGGAGCACGATCATGCGCCGCCCCGCGAGCTGCTCCCGGAACAGGGCGCCGCGCTGATCCGTCCCCTCGGGCACCGACCTGCCGGGAACGCCGAGCGCGGCCAGGAACCCGCCGAGCGCCTCGCCCGGGTCCACCGCGATGCCCGAGGGGTCGAAGCCGCGCAGGTTCACGTACAGCTGCCCGTCCGGGAACCGGTCGGCGACCTGGTGGGCCCAGTGGACCGCCAGGCTGGTCTTGCCCACCCCGGCCATCCCGCCCACCGCCGCGACCAGGGCGTGCCCCGCCCGGTCGCCGATGCCGTCGGTGAGCCGGCGGACGCCCGCCAGGACGTCCGCCCGCCCGCGGAACGTCCGCAGGTCCGGCGGCAGTTGCCGGGGGACCTGCCGGGCCGGCCGCGAGCCGTCGGGCCGGGCGACGGCCGTCAGTGCGCGACGCTCGTCCTCGTCGAGCCCCAGGGCGTCCAGCAGCTCGTCGAGGGTGCTCCGCCTGGGGTGGCTGCGCCCGCGTTCCATGTCGCCGATCGCCCGCACACTGACACCGGACGCGGCGGCAAGGCCCTCCAGCGTCAGCCGTGCCTGCTCGCGCGCCGCACGCAGCAACTCGCCGAAAGTCCGCTGCTCCACCTGCCACTCCTGATCCTCGGCCCGGTGAAGATCATCGCATTGCGGGGGTGGCGGCGTCCCGCCGGTCCGCGGGTGCGGACCGCCCCCGAACCGCCGCTCGCCGGGCCTGCCGCCGCGCGATGAACAACCGCGATGAACAACTCGGTACCGAGGCACGGGCCGAACGGGCGCGCGCCGAACTGCGCGCCCGCGGCGCGTCCTCGCAGCCCTCCGCCACCAACCCGGCGGCACCGACCCGACGGCGTCGACGGCGCGGAGGGTACGGACGGCGCGGAGGGTACGGACGGAGTCGGCCGCCGGGAGGGATCAGCCCCTGCCGGCTGTCGGCCCGGACGCGACGGGCCTGATCCGTACCGTTGCCGCGTGCGCGTCCGGGCCGGTGAGGAGCACGGCGGCGGCGCCGTACTTGGCGCGGTAGGCGGCGTCGATCGCCTCGGCCGGCCGTTCGTGGCCGGTCTCCAGCAGGACCTCGCGGTCCGTGGCCCCCACCCGGACGCGGCCGCGGCCGGACTCCCGGGCGGCCCGGTACCACAGGGAACCGGTGCCCCGCTGGGCGCGAACGAGGAGAGCGCCCCGTACGACGACCATGCCGACCTCGACGCCGGGGTGGCCGCCGTCCCCGGCGCTCAGGACGAGCGAGCGGGCGCCGCCGAGCAGCGCCAGCTCCCGGGGTGTCCAGGCGGTGCTCACAGGCCGTCCTCCGGCGTGCGGGCGGGGCCGAAGCTGTCGGCCGTCCACGAGGAGAGGATGCGCAGGGCGTCGTGCGAGGGGCTGCCGGGCTCCGCGGTGAGGACCATGAGGCGCTGCCCCGAGCCGTCGGGGCTGTCCCAGGTGTCGCAGTCGAGGGTGAGGTCCCCCACCAGCGGGTGCCGGTAGTGCTTGGTGCCGCTGCCGGCCCCCAGGACCCGCTGCTCGGCCCACCAGGTGCGGAAGTCCTGGTCCTGGATCGACAGTTCCCCGACGAGGCGGGCGAGTCCGGAGTCGCCGAGGTCGGTCGCCGCTGCCATCCGCAGGGCGGCCACGGTGTCGCGGGCGTCGTGCGCCCAGTCCAGGTGCATGCCCCGGAACGCCGGATCGGTGAACATCAGCCGGACGTAGTTGCGCCCGGCCGCGGGGACCGACCCGAAATCCGTGTACAGGACGGCGGCCGCCGGGTTCCAGGCCAGGATCTCCAGGTGCCTGCCCAGGACCAGGGCCGGGGTCTGCCCGAGCTGTTCCAGCAGGCGCCGCACGGCCGGACGCACCTGCTGCGGAGGCTTCCGGCGGCGGGGCCGGGCGCCGGACCTGCCGGCCAGTTCGTAGAGGTACGCCTCCTGGTCCTCGCCCAGGCGCAGCGCACGGGCGAGCGGGGCCAGGACCGAGGCCGAGGCCGGGACCTGGCCCCGCTCCAGACGGATGTAGTAGTCGACGCTGATCGACGCCAGCAGGGCGACCTCCTCCCGGCGCAGCCCGGGCACCCGGCGGGGGGAACCCGTGACCGGCAGGCCGCACTCCTGTGGTGTCAGCTGGTCCCGGCGGGCCCTGAGGAAGGAACCGAGCCCGCCCGGGTCGGATGCAGGTTTCATGCCGTCCAGTATCTCCGCCCTGTGCACACGTGTGAGGGGGCAGGATCGTGCCCCCTCCGGGAACGGCTCCCGGTTCGGGGTTCGGCAGGTTCGGCGGGTACGCCGGTGCCGCCGTGGGCCGTCCGGGACCGCAGCCCGGGCGGCCTCAGATCAGGCTGCCGCACCAGACGTTCCGGGCGAGCCATTCGTCGTGGCTGAACCCGTCCCGTTCGGGGGCGGCCGCCGCCGTCGGCACCGAGACGAACGTGCTCTCGGGCCGGATCCGTTCGGGCAGCTTGCTGAAACGGCCCCGTACGGCTCCGGCCGTCGGAGCGGGCGCGTCCTCGCGAGGTTTCATCCTGTACCTCCCACACGTGGTCGGACTGTGGACCGGGAACGCAGGCGCGGCGCGACGTGTTCCCGGCGGGCCTCGACCCGGGATCGGAGCCGTCGGCCTACCGCTCCATGGTAACCCTTCCAGCTGGTTAGTAAAGAGAGGTTTGCCGTGAGCCTGGCTCGCCTCGGCCTGGTAATTCGAATGCCCATGCGCGGCATCAGGCGTCGAAGGGTGATCTTGCGCTCCATCAAGTCACCTGTCAGAGTGGTTACGCGCCGCGCAGGCGCCAGGCCCCGCCTCGGCTCTGCGCGCGCATTCGACCCCCACCGAGAGCCGCGGGACACCACGGCCCTGGAAGGAACGCCATGCGCAGCAGCAACCCGGTCTTCGCCCGGCGAGGCTTCCGCCACCACGACGCCACCGGCAGCCCCGCCGTCCGGCAGCCCGAACCGGTGGGCGCCATGGCCGGAGGCGGCCCGGAGGGCGTGGCACCCGCGGGCCCGCCGGCCCGGGAGGCCGCGCAGGGCCTCGTCGAGGTGGCGCCCGCGCAGCACCCCGCCATGACCATCGACGACGTCACGACCCGCGCCGGTGCCACCCTCGGCACCCTGGTCCTCGCCGCCGCCCTGTCCTGGGTCCTGCTGCCCGTCGACTCGGCCGGCATCGGCACCGCCTACGCCGTCGGGGCCGGCGCCGCACTGGCCGCCTTCCTCCTCGCGATGGTCCAGGCGTTCCGGCCGAGCCCCTCACCGGCGCTGATCCTCGGCTACGCGGCGCTGGAAGGCGTCTTCCTCGGCACCGTCTCCGACGCCACCTCCGCCTTCATCGCCCCGGGTGTCGTCGTCCAGGCGGTGCTCGGCACGATGGCGGTCTTCGCCGGAGTGCTCATCGCCTACCGGCGCCGCTGGATCCGGGTCACCCGCAGGTTCTCCGGCCTCGCCCTGGGAGCCGCGACCGGACTCCTCCTGCTCATGGCGGCCGACCTGCTGTTCTCCGCCTTCGGGGCCGACTCCTTCGGCTTCGGCAGCGGTCCCCTCGGGGTGGTGTTCGGCATCGCGGGCATCCTGCTCGGCGGGGCCTTCCTGGCCCTGGACTTCAAGCAGGTGGAGGACGGCATCGCCCAGGGCGCGCCCCGGGAGGACGCGTGGTTCGCGGCCTTCGGTCTCACCACCACCCTGGTGTGGATCTACCTGGAAGCGCTCCAGGTGCTGTCGATCCTGCGCGGCGAGGACTGACCCGCCCGCCCGTACGGCCGCACGCCCGCCCCGGCTCCGTGCGCGTTGCCGGGCGGGGCTCCACCGTCCCCGGTGGCTGACCGAGGGCTTCACAGCACCCGGACCGTCGAATGACCCAGCACCGGGGCCGGACACGTGTCGGCGACCCGTGTGCGGCCGATGCCCCTGACCTGCGGTGCAGCCGTGCCGACCGGCACGTTCGCCGCTCCCGCCGCAGCCCGGCGCGTCGGCGGACCGGTACCCGTCGGCAGGTGTGATCCACCGTCAACTGACGGATGCACCGACCCATGGCGCCGGGCCACTGTGGATCCCGTCGGCCCGCAGGGAAACGGGTGCCCTCCCCGAGTGCGCACCCCGACCACGGCCGACCACCGGCATCCCGCCGGTACGCAGAGGCGGACCCCGGCCCGCCCGGAAGTCCCGCGCACGCCGTAGCACGCCCGTGCCGACCGGCGACGCCTCACACCCATACATCCATACATCCGCACATCCATGGACGGAACCTGATGAAACGACTCGTGACAGTCCTCGCGGCCGCGGTGCCCCTGGCCGCCGCGCTGTACGTACCGTCGGCCTCGGCGGCCCCGGACGGCTCCGCCACCGCCTCGTACGGCTGCACCACCCCCGCGCCGAAGGCCCCGGCCGGCACCCAGGTGGAGAGCGTCACCGCGGTCGCGCACGCCGCGGGCACGGTCGACGTACCCGCGGTGTTCCCGCTGGGGGAGAACCACGTCCCCGACGTACCGGCGTTCTGCGACGTCACGGTCACCCTCACCCACCCCGGGCAGGGCGACCACGCCAGGGTGCGGGTCTGGCTGCCGGCGCAGAAGTGGAACGGCCGGCTGCAGACGCTGGGCGGCAGCGCCTACGCCGCCGGCGACTACGGCACGGGCCTCGCCGCGGCGGTCAGGAACGGGTACGCCGCCGCCACCACCGACGCGGGCGTCAGCTCGTACATCGACACCGGCTGGGCGCTGAAGGGCGACGGCCGGGTCGACACCGCGCTGCTGGAGAACTTCGCGTCCCGGTCCGAGCACGAGGCGGCGCTCGTCGCCAAGGAGGTCGTCGCCGGCCACTACGACCGCGCCGCCTCCTACTCCTACTTCAACGGCTGCTCGACCGGCGGACGCCAGGGCTACGCGGAGGCCCAGGCGTACCCGGACGACTACGACGGCATCCTCGCCAACGCACCCGCCGTCAACTGGGACGACTTCGAGGTCGCCACCCTGTGGCCGCAGGTGGTGATGAACGAGGAGAAGACCTACCCGACCGGGTGCGAGTTCAAGGCCTTCACCGACGCGGCCGTCCAGGCCTGCGACACGCAGGACGGAGCCAGGGACGGCCTGCTGGCCGATCCGGGCGCGTGCGGCTACGACCCGCGCCGCCTGATCGGCAGCACCGTCGAGTGCGACGGCGAGCAGCTGACGATCACCGCGGCCGACGCGGAGGTGGTGCGCCTGATCTGGGACGGGCCCCGCACCCCGTCGGGGGAGAAGCTGTGGCCGGGTGTCCCGGTCGGCGCGGACCTGAGCGCCCTCGCGGGCACCGTCGTCGACGGCACCGGCCGACGGGTGGGCGCGCCCTTCCCGGTGCCGGCCGGGTGGGTGTCGTCGTGGGTGGAGAAGCAGTCCGTCCCGAACGTCCAGGCCATCACCTACGAGCGGTTCGCCCAGCTGTTCGAGCAGTCCCGGGCCGAGTACGACACGATCATCGGTACGGACGACCCGGACCTGTCCGGCTTCCGCAAGGCCGGCGGCAAGCTCCTCACCTGGCACGGCTCCGCCGACCAGTACATCCCCGCCGAAGGCACGGTCCGCTACCGCCAGCAGGTCGAGCAGCGGATGGGCGGCGCCCGGAAGGTCGACGACTTCTACCGCCTCTTCCTCGCGCCCGGCGCCGTCCACTGCGGCCTCAGCGGCAGCACCGACGACCTCGCCGCGCTGACGGCCTGGGTCGAGCACGGCAAGGCGCCCCGGACGCTGGCCGCCACCCTGACGAACGCCTCCGGCCGGACGATCAGCCGGAACCTGTGCCCGTACCCCTCCGTCTCCCGCTACCAGGGCCACGGCGACACCGCGGACGCCGCCAGCTTCCGCTGCGGCCCCGCCACCCGCCGCTGACCCGCCGCTGACCCGCCCGACACCGCCGCGGCCCGCGCACCCCGCCCAGGGGCGCGCGGGCCGCGGCGCTGCCACTTCCGGTGAGCGGCGCGCACCGGGAGTCCGGTCGGTCCGGCGGCGGCGCGAGCCGTCGCAGTGTCAGGTTCGTCCGCCGGTACGCCGTGACCAGCGGAACCGGTCCTCCGGCGGCAGGCTCCAAGGCCGGACCGGACGCACCGTGTCGGCGCCCTCACGGCGCAGCACCGTCATCAGCTTGCGGAAGTCGCGCGGGCTCGGCCCGGTGAACGGGGCTGTCCAGGACGGCTGCGACGCCGTGATCACACCAGCTGCGCCGGGATCATCTCCTGCGGGCGGGTCGCTTCGCGCCATGCCCCGGGGAAATCCGATGGTGCGACGCAGCTCTGGTACCAAGAATCGCCGGATGGATGAAGTGAAGCTGTCCGATGGGATCGTCACCCTGTCCCCACTGCGCCCGGACGATGCCGAGGCGCACCTTGCGGGTGAGGACGAGCTGCTCGTTCGCCGGCTCAACGGCGGTCCCGGCACCCGGGAGGGCATCGAAGCGTACTTCCGGCACTGCCGGGAACAGTGGGAGGCTTCCGGGCCGCTGCGCGCGTTCGGCATCCGGGTCGACGCCGGCGAGGTGCTCGCGGGGACGATCGACCTGCGGTTCGCAGGGGACGGCCTGGTCCCTGGGCAGGTGAATATCGCGTACGGCCTCTACCCGTCCTGGAGGGGGCGCGGCCTGGCAACCCGCGCGGTCCTCCTGGCCTCCCGGTACGCGGCCGGTGAGGGCGGGGCGGAGGCGGTGATCCAGGTGGAACCGGAGAACCCCGCATCTGCTGCAGTGGCGCAGCGGGCAGGGTTCACCTCTGGCCGGCGGACGCACGGCAGGGACGGCACACGGTTCGACCGGTACACCCGGGACCTGCGCGCCGCCGTCCGGTGACGGCCGGCAGTTAGCGGGACAGCCCTGAGGGCAGCGTCTGTCCGCCGGGTCGGGCGGCAATTGCGGTTCGAGACGACTCCCGAACCCGTGTACGGCGGACGGCAGGACGGAGGGGCCCGGCCGTAGCCGGGCCCCTCCGTGGTTCTGGGTCTCAGAAGTGGTCGACGTCCACGACGGCCTGGGCGAAGGCCGTCGGGGCCTCCTGGGGCAGGTTGTGGCCGATGCCGGTCAGGGTGCGGTGCTCGTAGGCCCCGGTGAACATGGCGCGGTAGGAGGAGCCGTCGCCGGGTGCGGTGAACGGGTCCAGTGCCGGGTCGAGGGTGATGGCCGGCACGCCGATGGTCGGCTTCCGGGCCAGCCGGTCCTCGTAGCGGTCGTAGCGGTGCTCCCCCTCGGCGACGCTGAGCCGCCAGCGGTAGTTGTGGATCACGATCGCGGCGTAGTCGGGGTTGTCGAAGGCGGCTTCGGTGCGCGCGAAGGTGGCCTCGTCGAAGTTCCAGGTGGGGGAGACCGTCTGCCAGACGAACCGGGTCAGGTCGTGCCGGAGGTTCTTGGTCCGCATGGCCTTCTCGCCGCGTTCGGTGGCGAAGTAGTACTGGTACCACCAGGTGTGTTCGGCGGCCGGGGCGATCGGCTCCAGCTGGGCCTCGCGGTTGGTGATGAGGTAACCGCTCACCGAGACCAGGGCCTTGACGCGGTCGGGCCACAGGGCGGCGAGGATGTCTCCGGTCCGCGAGCCCCAGTCGAAGCCGGCCACGACCGCCCGGTCGATCCGCAGGGCGTCCATCAGGGCGATGATGTCCAGCGCGATGGCGGACTGCTGGCCGTTGCGGAAGGTCCGGGGCGACAGGAAACGGGTGGTGCCGTGGCCGCGCAGGTAGGGGACGATCACGCGGTACCCGAGGGAGGCGAGGAGCGGGGCCACGTCGACGTAGCTGTGGATGTCGTACGGCCATCCGTGCAGGCAGAGGACCACCGGGCCGCGCGGGGGCCCCAGTTCGGCGTAGCCGACGTCGAGCAGCCCGGCCTCGACCTGCTTCAGGGCGGGGAAGGTCGTGTGGGTGCCCGGGGTGACGGTGGGGACGACCGGGGCGCCGCCGGACCGGCCCGGGACGGGTGCGGCGCCGGAAACGCCCTGCAGACCGGTCAGCGAGACGGCGGCCGCCCCGGCGCCCAGCCCCAGAACCCTGTTGAAACTGCGCCTGTCGATCATGTGATGCCTTTCGGGAGAAGCGGATGAGTCCCCGCACGGGGCAGGGCCTGTCGGGACGTACCCGGGTGCACGGGACGGCGGTCGCCGGTGACCCCGCCCGGCGTGCACGGGCGCCTGGCGGCGCCGGCGGCGGGCCGGTGCACCTGCCCGGCACACCGCACTCTTCCGCTCCCGGCGGCCCCGGGACATCAGTCACATGACGGTCAGTACCCGAGGCAGTGTCCGGGGGGCTGGACGTGGCCGGGCGTGGCGGGACACAGGCGGTTCGGAGGAACCGCACCCTGCAGATCGTTACCTGCTCGGGCAGTGACGATAGCTTCGGGTGAGGTCGGCCGCCCCATAGGTTCGGCAGGAGTGTGCCTCCGAAGCGCGGGCATTGCGCATTCACCGGTAACTTGTCAAACTGGTGACGTGATGCATGCCTTTCCCTGCGGAACCCTGCCCCTCGACTTCGTCGGAACCCTGCGCGCACGGCGCAACGCCGTGCCGACGGAGAAGCTGGCGATCCCGGGCCAGCTCGACGCCTGGTTCGTCGAGGCCGGCATGTTCGACGCCGCGCCCGGCGCCGACGAGACCGACCTCGCCGTCGCCGTGGACCTGCGCGAGTCGATCTACTCGCTCGTCGCCGCCCGCCTTGCCGGTGAGCCGCTGCCGCCCCGGGCCGTCGCCGAGGTGAACAAGCACGCCGCGGGGCTGCCGGTGACGCTGCGCCTGCACGCCGACGGCGCCACCAGGGCCGGGGTCGCGGCCCAGGGGCTCGCGGCCCTCGCCCGGGAGACCGTCGAGATCATCGGGGGTGACGACGCAGCCCTCCTGCGGGAGTGCGCCCGGCCCGAATGCGCCCAGGTCTACCTCGACCGCTCGCGGGGCCACCGGCGCGAGTGGTGCGCCATGAAGACCTGCGGAAATCGGGTCAAGGCTGCCACCTACCGCGCCCGCCAGCACGGCGCGGCCGGCTCGTGAGCGTGTCACCGGGGCCGGTCCGCCGCTGAGGCGGGCGGGACGGGGACGGCGGGCGGCGGCGCACCCGTCCGGGCCGACCAAGGCCGACGAAGGCCGACGAAGGGCCCGGCACACGTGGGAGGCGCGGCGCAGGACGATCGCTGCTGCACCGGGCATCCGGCGTGCCGCCGTACGGGCCGCTCCGAAGCGCGGCACATGTTCCTGTTCGTCCTGTCTCACACCCGGTGTCACACGTGTTCCGGCGGCGTCTAGAGTCTCGGTATGACCTACCGCAAGGGCCTCGTGCTCGACTTCGGCGGAGTGCTGACCACTCCGCTGGTCCCCGCCGCGCTCGCCTTCGAAAGCCGTGCAGGGCTTCCGGAGGGCGCCCTGCTCAGCGCCCTCTACCTGGACGAGCAGATGATCCGCCGCACCGAGGAGCTGGAGCGCGGCACGATCACACAGGCGGGGTGGAACGCCGAGGCCTCCCGGCGGCTCGGCATCGCGGACGACAACCTCATGGGGCGCATCTTCGCCGACCTGCGGCCGCAGGAGTCGATGATCGCGGCGGCGGCCGCCGCCCGGCGGGCCGGTGTGAAGGTCGGCATCCTCTCGAACTCCGTCGGCCGGACGCCGTGGGACCTCTACGCGGGCTACGACCTCGACTACGACGCGGTGGTGATCTCCGAGGAGCACGGCCTGCGCAAGCCGGAGCCCGAGATCTTCCGGCTCGTGCTCGACGCCCTCGGACTGCCCGCCGACCACTGCGTGTTCGTCGACGACACCGAGCGGTACCTGCCGCCGGCCGCCGCACTGGGCTTCGCCACCGTGCACGCCAAGGAGGCGGCGCAGACGATCTCCGAGCTGGAGGAGCTGCTGGGACTGGACCTGTCCGGACGCGCCTGAGTCCCGGCCGTCTCGGGCCGGTCTCGCCGGGCCCGTCTTGCCGGGTCGTCTTGTCAGGTCGTCTTGGTCGGGTCGCCACAGCCACAGCCACAGTCGTGGCCGAGGTGACCCGGCCCTGCCGCGCACGGAAGTCCGTGGGCGCCGGCCGCCCGGGCCGGTCGGTACGTCACGGCCCGGGCGGGGGCCTGCAGCTGTGTCAGCCGGCCAGTGCGGTGGCGTTGATGGTGACCGGGATGTTGCCGCGGGTCGCCTTGGAGTACGGGCACAGCTGGTGTGCCGCGTCGCCCAGCTCCACGGCCGTCTCCTGTTCCACGCCGCCGAGTTCGAGGTCGAGGACCGCGCCCAGGCCGAACTCGCCGTCGTCGCCGTGGGTCAGTGTCATCTCGACCGTGACGGAGGTGCTCGTCAGCCGGACCTTCCGCTCGGCGGCGGCCCGGCGTACGGCCCCCAGGAAGCACGCCCCCCAGCCGGCGGCGAACAGCTGCTCCGGGTTGGTGGCGCCGCCGGCGCCGCCCAGCTCCTTCGGGATGGCGAGCGGGGTGACGAGAAGCCCGTCACTCGCGGCGACCTGCCCCCCGTTGCGCCCCTCTCCCGTCACGGTGACCACTCCGGTGTAGCTGACTGCCATTGCTCTGTCTCCTCATGTGGGGGCGTGAACCGCCCTGCTGGTAACCGGTCTGACTGGTGACGATTATTGCCAGGCTTTCCGCAGAGCGTCAACCCTGCGTTCGGCCGTCGACGTGCGAGGTGTTCGGGGGTGCCCCGCCGCCGCTGCCTCGTGGGCTTGGTGTCGGGGCGGCCCTGGCGGGCCTGTCGAACCCTCTCTGGTCAGGGATTGTGTCCCTGGGGTGGGTGCGGGCCGATCGAAGCCGGGGGTTGTGTGCGGGCGCGGCGGGCCTGCCTGCCCTGGGGCCGGGTGGGAGGGGTGGGCGCTTCCGTCCGGGGCGAAGGCTGTGGGCGGTCTTGCATTAATAACCCCCTTGACAGGTTACTCGGTCAGGTCGCACGCTGGTCTGGCGCCAAGAGGCGTCGACGATCCGAGGAGCGGACGATGAACGACGAGGGCAGCACCCCTGGGGCCGGTACGGTCCGCGAGCGCACTTCGGGCCATGTCTTCGATCCAGAAGTCCTCTGGAACGCCTACTCCTCCATCGACCCGTACCTGGCGCCGAGCCTCGGCCCGAGTTCGGATCTGGGGCTCGGGCGGTGGTTCCGGAGCGGCGACCGCCGTCCCTGACCCGCAGGAGTCCGCCCCCGCCCCGGCCGGGTGAAGTGCGCCCCGGTGGGTGGAATTCTCGTCCGGCGCCCCCTCCGGAGGCATGCGTCGTTCGACGGTGTTCGGCGTGGCGCGTGGGCCGGCGGCCCGGTGCGTCATTCGACGGATGTGGGCGGTGCGGTCCGGCGCCATCCTGACGGCGTGGCCGGTGAGGACCTTCCCTCCGCGACCCCCTCGGACATCGGGGTGGTCGAGCGGCGTCGACGTCCTTTTGTGCTACGTCAATGCGCTGTATTGCATAGCAAGTGCCACATTCAAGTGGCAGATAATCGCAAGGTCGAGGGGATGGACATGATCACGTACGACCGGCTCTTTATTGCGGGTGTCTGGAGCGAGCCGAGTGGGGCGGGGTTGCTGGAGATCCGGTCCCCGCATGACGGGGTGGTGATCGGCCGGGCTGCGCAGGCTCTGCCGGCGGATGTCGACCGGGCGGTGGCCGCGGCCCGGGCGGTCTTCGAGGAGGGTGTCTGGCGTGGGACGCCGCCGCTGGAGCGGGTGGCGGTGCTGCGGCGCTTCAATGCGCTGCGGGAGGAGAGTGCGGAGCGGATCGCCGGTCTGATCGCGGCGGAGAACGGTTCGGCGGGCTGGTTCACCCGGGCCGGGCAGTCGGGTCTGACCCGGCAGGCGGAGGCCTATCTGAAGGCGGCGGAGGAGTTCGGGTGGG
>NZ_BPRL01000113.1:0-15651 GCF_045862635.1 Kitasatospora sp. NE20-6 | reverse complement strand
TCGTAGTCGTCCCGCACATCCCGCAACACCCCCTCACGCGCCCGCGGCCACTCCATCCCCGTCACCTTCGAGAAAAACGCCGCAAAATCATCACCGATCTCGATCGACGAATGCGACATCACACAACCCCTCACGAAAACGACAAAACGAAGCAGGACCAGGCACGCTGACACACCGACACACCGACCCGACCGGCCCGACCGGACGAACCAGGAACGACGGACAGCAGTACCCCAGAAAGGGAACGACCACCACGAAGACTCCCGTTCACCGATCCACAGCCCATACGCAATTCGATACCTGGCCTTTATCCGCACTTCTCCGAACCTGGCCTTCGTCCGTGCTCGGGCTGCGTCGGTCTTGCGGGGTAAGAGAGTTGATGATTAATCAAATAGTTCCCGCAGGAGGGGCCCGGCCGCGCCACTCCCTCGCCTTCGTGCCGGCGCAGGCGGTCTGCGATGCTCGGCCGGGTCAGGTCCCTGACCGCAATCGCGGCGTGGGCCGACGATGCCCTGCCTAGGCTCTCGGCGGCACCGGCCGAGAGCCGGGCACCGGACCGACCACCCCGGTCGAGGTCACCGAGCGGCGAGGACGCCCCCGATCGTCAGCTTCCTGCTCGCGTGGTCTTCAGAGCTTCAGCCCCATCCAGGCTTCCGCCTTGCTGCGGTAGCTCTCGATCCGGGCTGCGGACTCCCTGCCGGCGAGCTGGACCGGGGTCTCCCGGACGCGCTCCAGGAGTCGGGCGAGCAGTTCGGCCACGCTGTCGGTCAGTGGCTGCTCACCGTCGGGACGGGGCTTGGCCGGGCTGACACGCGCGAAGTCGAACAGGTCCCTCCACAGGTTGCTCCTGGCCGTGAGGCCGAGGGGCTGGAGGGTATCGGTCGAGGCGGTCGGCTCTGCCAGTGCGGCTGCGAGGAGTCCGACCCGGGTGTCGAACTCCTGCGGCACCGCGGCGGTCAGCATGCGGGCGAAGACGGGCCACATCAGCCAGGGCGCGGCGCGGAAGGCATCGAGTCCGGTGTGTTCGAGTGCCCGCAGCCAGTGGTCGAATGCGAGGTTCGTCTCGCCGGAGTCCTGACCGAGCAGTGCGCCGCGGTAGCGGAGTTCGGCCCGCAGGACGGTGATCGCCGCAAGCCGTGGCAGGAGACCGAATCCGCCGCGCTCCTCGATGACCTGCATCCGGTCCAGCTGTCGGCGCAGGTCGGTTCGGTAGAAGCCGACGTAGGGTTCCTCCGGCTCACCGTCGCTGCTGGTGGCGGGGAGCGCGGTGTAGTCGGCCAGCCCGGTCAGGTGGTAGGCGAATTCCTCGTCAGGCATGGGGGTCAGGCCGAATGTGTCCAGTCGGTGACCCAGGGCGGCTATCTGGGCCGCTGCCTTGACATGTGAGACGGCGTCGGGCGAGACACCGCTGCCGGGCAGTGACGCCAGTTCTTCGATGCGGCTCCAGATCATTTCGACCGGGAGGAATCCCCGTCGGACGGCGCTGATGCCGTCGACCATCACGACGTTTCTCCGGCTCTCGACGGCCCGGGTCGCGGCGGGGCCGAGGCCGGTACTTCCGCGAGCCTCACCGTGCGACTCGTCCTCCCCGGCCGTGTCCTCTGCCAGGAGAGCCTGCCAGTCGAGGTCGTTGAGCGCGAGGTTGGTCCCGGCGATGGTTCTCTGGCCGACCGGTCCGGCGGCCGAGGCGGAGGCGGTCTGTTCGATCGATTGGGCAAGCCGGACGAGGTGGACTCCGCGCACGTATTCGGGCAGTGCCTCACCCGTGGTGAGGTGGAGCAGGGCTTCGACAGCCTTGCGGTTCAGGCCGCTGCTGATCTCCTGGTCACCCAGGGCCGCCAGCACCGTTGCCTGGAGGGTGAGGGCGGGGTCACCCTGGCGGCCGACCAGATGTGCGATCTGCGCCGCCACGGCACTGTAGTCGGCGCCGGGGAGCGTTCCGTTCACGACCTTGGGAAGGAGCGCGGCGAGCGTGTCGAGCTGTCGGCTCAGCTCGTCGGTCTCCTCGGGCGACAGGCGGTGGAGTGCAGCCGGCGGCCTGGCCGGGTCCGGCTCCCGGTCCGGGTCGGCGAAGTAGAGGTCGGGGGTGAGCTTCTTGAGCGCGCTGCGGAGTCCGCGCACGGTGTTGTGGAAGTCCTCCTCCGGTGCGGGATCGTGACGGCCGGCCTGTTCGACCAGGGCGTCGAGGACAAGGCCGGCGTATCGGACGGGGTCGGCGGCATTGTAGGCGGCCATGGTGACGCCCTTAGCCCCGGTGCCTCCCCGCACCTCGGCGACGAGCTGGCCGAGGAGCCTTGAGCGCCACTTCCTGGCGTCCGCCGACCGGCTCGGGCCGCTGATGATGGTGAGGTGGAGGTCGAGCAGTCTCCGGGATCTGGCGCCCAGGCCGGGCATGCCGTGGTCGGCGGCGAGGCGTTCGATGACCGACGACGCGTCGAGTTCCTCCCTGGCGGCGGCCTCGGTGACAAAGCCGAAGCGGACCAGCTCGACCCAGGCGTTGGCGATGGTGTCGATACGGGCGCTCAGCGCGGAGTGGGCGGAGTTCGAGACGTCGTTGGCAACCCGGTCGCCCTGTGTGCCGCCGCTGACGATTTCCGCCTGAACGGTCTTGACCAGGAGGACCGCCCTGTCGGCGATGTCGGTGGCGAAGGACTTCGGATCGGGGAGCTGGTGCCGGAGCTGGCCGACCTGGGCGAGCAGGGTCATGAGTCGGCGCGGGGTGACGGAGGCGGTGAGAAGACGCTCCCTTGCCGTGTCGCCGGTCAGGTCGGCGGCCCGCTCCCGGATGTCCTGCTCGGACGGTCCTCCCGGCTGGGAGGTGACGTGGGACCAGGAGGCTTCGTCGATGGCTCCGTTCAGCTCGGCCTCCTTGAGCCGGGTCCTGTCGCCCCGCTGCTCCGCACGGAGTTCGGCCTGCTTGGCCCTGATGCCATCGAGCAGAACGGTTGCCCGTTCCTCGGTGTGATCGGCGCGGAGCCCACTGAGTGTGTTGGCCATGAAGACCTGATTGGTGAGCACCTGTGCATAGGCCCTCTGGGGCCCGGGCTGCTGTGAGAGGAACGCGACCTCGATCTGGTCGAGTCGGAGCTCCAGATCCGTCCAGAGTGCCTCGGTGGTGTTCTTGGCCGGGTCGTCGGGGTGGCGGATGAGGGCGCGTACTGCCCGGATGGTGTCCACCGCCGCCTGCACGTAGCCGGCCAGCATCGGGGTGTCGATGAAGCGGTAGCCGAGTTCGTCCTGGCGGGTACAGAGCGTCATCGCCTCCCGGTGGGTCATGTAGCCGATCTCCTTGGCCCGCCAGAGCTGCTGCCTGATCTGGAGGACGTAGCTGTCGAAGAGCGGCTTGCCCTGGTATTCCTGCTCGTCCGGGAACTCCGTCACGTAGTCCTCGATCTCCTGGTGGATCGTCTCGGTGCGTGCGGCCAGTTCCCTCGCCCAGGCGGTGTAGCGCTCGTCGGCGTTCGCGCCGCGGCGGTTCGCGGGGTTCTGTCGCTGCTTCTCGTCGAGCCGTGTCTGCTCTGCGGCGAGGTCCGCAAGACGCTTCCCGACCGCCTGGAGGTGTGTCGCGGCGACGGCGGTGCCGATGGTGTAGTGGATGTCGCTCAGCCACAGTCGCTGGGCGGGTTCGTGACGGGCTTTCAGGCCGAGTTGGCTCACCATCTGCTGCAGGTCTGCGGCCGACATCTGACCGCTCCGCACGAGGGCGGCTCCCCGGGCGGCGAGGACCTCCAGGTGCTGGTCGTAGACGCTGCGGGGGATCGAGCCCTGTGTCCGGTTGACCATGACGCTGCTGTGCAGCACAGCCAGCCAGTGGCCGAAGTGCTCGGGCAGCGGTGTGCTGTTCTCCCAGTCGCCGCTCAGTTCCTGGAGCGCTGCGAGCGTTCGGGAGACCTCGGCGGCGTGGCCGTGGAAGTCCTCCCCGACCACCAGCTGGGTCCGGATCGTGTCGCGCAATGATCCGAGGGCGGCCTCGGCGGCACCGGCGCCGACCTCGCGGCCGGCCAGGGCGTCCGCTGCGATCTGCTCGGCGATCGTGACCGCGTGCAGGATGTCGAGCGACCGTGCCGTCGTGCCCTGCTGGAGCTGCGACAGCTGGCGCGCTCTGGCCGAGGCGGTGTCGATGGCCCGCAGCAGGTCCTCGAAGGTCAGTGCGCCGGCGGCGAGCTGTCGCCGGCCTGCCCCCCAGAGTGCGTCCACGCGCTCCCGCACTTCGGCTGCCTTCGCCTTGGGGCGGTTCAGCACGGTCCTGGCCAGCAGGTCGGCGTCCGCCGTGGTGGGTGTGCCTGCCGAGGGCACCGCTGCGGAGTGCGTCGGCCGGTCCGCCTGGGCCGACAGGGCGGACGTGGCGGTCCCGGCGCCGGGTGTGAAGGTCGTTCCGGTCTTCTTCGCCTTCTGTGTGGGTGCTGCCGTGCTGTCGCCGTCGGCTGCGGTGGGTGTCGCGGTGCTCAGGGCGCTCGGGTACCAGGGGTTGGGCTGGTCGGCCGGGGCCGGTTGTCGGTAGAGCGGGAACGCGGTCTGGATCTCGCCGGCCTGTGTGTAGCCGCCGAGCCAGTTCCCGAAGGTGTCCTTGCCGACGAACCTGCCCAGCAAGGGGTCCACACCTGCCGTGGTCGTGGACAGGAAGCCGCCGGAGAGGTTGACCTCCCCTGCTCGTACGGCGTGGCGGTAGGCGGCGGCGGCGCTCTTCTTCATCTGTGGCCACGTCAGGTGGGACGGGTAGAAGGTGCTCCTCTTGGTGAGCGGCTGTCCGATCAGCGGCCGGTATTCGACGATCGCTTCGAAGACTCCGTTGGCGAGGGGGAGGCTCCTGGTGTCGTCCGCCGGGCTGACCACGGTCGTCGACTGGCCGTCCCAGACCCTGATCGAGCCTGTGGCGTCGAGCTGGTGGCCGCCGACCAGGCGGGAGACCGGGAGCCCCGAGAACAGGTCGGTGGCGGCCTTCCGTTCGATCGCGACGATGTGCCGCTTGAAACGCGCAGGGTCGCCGAAGCTGACCCAGATGTCCTCTTCCCTTACCTGGGGGGTCGGGTGTGCAGCCGCCGTCCTGGCCTGGGCCGCCCCGGAGCCCGAGGTGCTGACGGACGGCGTCGGAGTCGCAGCACCCGACCTCTTCCGGGGCATCCACCGGACGAATTCCGCCGGGGGCTTGACGGCACGGACGGGGCTCACCGGGTGATCGCCGCCCAGGACGGCGGGCACCTTCTCCTCCAGGGCCGCCAGCAGATCCGATCCGAGCGGGACCGGGTCGCCGCCACCGGCCGGCATCAGGACGAACGAACCGGAACGCCAATCGCTTGCGATCGGGCGGCCGTCCGCGTCGAACACGTACGTTCCTGCGATGACACGACCGGCCGGCGTGGTGAACACGGGGCTGTCGGCGCTCACCAGGTGCAGGCCCGGGGCCAGGCGGCGGATCACCTGGGCCGCGGACCGGCCGCCGGCCGCCGACGTGTTGACGTCACAGCCCACGAGCACCAGCAGACGCCCGTTCTCCGGCTTGTTCGGCTTGATCACCTGGCGGTAGAAGTCCGCGGGCTCCATTGCCCGGCTCCCGACGATGAAACGTCCCCGACCGTCGGTGTGGACATGGACCACCATCGCGTTGCCGATCCTGGGAAAGCCGTACGCGGCCTGGAGCTGGGTCCATCCGTCGTCGGCGAAGCCCTGGGCGCCCTTCGCCGGCACGAACATCCCCGACGGCGTCATCACCAGACCGTTGAACAGCGCCTCCTCGCTCAGGACCTCGAGCGGGGAGTTGAAGTGCGCAGGCTCCTGTGCGTCGCTCCGCAGCCAGGTGTCGACCGCCTTCCGTACCGCCGCCAGGTGCTGCTCCCCGGCGACTCCGGTGTCCGGGACGGCCGTCCCGGTGCGCCGTGCGGAGAGGCGCGCCACCACGTCCGCGACCCGGGACCGGACTTCCTGCCCCGCCTGCGGTTCCGCGATCGGGTACCGGAACCATAGGTCTTCCAAGTGCAGTCTGTCCCTCAGCGCGGTGCGGGCATCCGCACCGAGCGGAACCAGCGGCTCCGCCGGGGACGGTGTCCCAAGGCGGGCCGCCAACAGGCCGACACGCTCCTCGAAGCCCTCGGGGACCTCGACCGAGAGCAACCGCACGAACGCGGACCGCAGCACTGCCGGTGCGGTTCGGTAG
Source organism: Kitasatospora sp. NE20-6 (assembly GCF_045862635.1). Taxonomy (NCBI): domain Bacteria; kingdom Bacillati; phylum Actinomycetota; class Actinomycetes; order Kitasatosporales; family Streptomycetaceae; genus Kitasatospora; species Kitasatospora sp. NE20-6. Next base: position 9,500 of record NZ_BPRL01000113.1, on the reverse strand, counting down.
GTATCGAGGCCGCTGTGCTCCAGCGCCCGCAGCCAACGGTCGAATCGGGCAACCTGCTCGGCCCTGTCGCCCCACCACACCGCACCGCTGTAGCGCAGCTCCTCCTCCAGCACGTTGATGGCCGTCAGTCCAGGCAGCAGGCCAACGCCTCCGTACTCCTGGAAGAGCCGCAGGTGGGACATCCACCGCCGCAGTTCGAGCTGCTGCTCCTGCTCCTCCGGCGGCAGGGCGGCGGTCCTCGGCGGCAGCGCCGTGTACCTCGCCATGGTGTCCAGGCTGGTGGCCAGCTCCTCCGCGGACATCGGGGTTCGGCCCCGTTCCTCTGCGCGGGCATAGAAGCTGTTGCGCACCGTGGTCCCCAGCAGGGACACGATGCCCGGCCCGAGGTCACCCTGGCTGGGGAAGGGCACCTCCTGACGTCGTGCATCGAACTGGTCGGCCGTGAGGAAGCCGTGCAGAACACCGAACAGACTGTGGGCCATCAGCTCACTGACACGACGGGAGACCAGCGGCGGAAGGGCCTGCCCCGCGCTGGTCCTCGCGATCTCCAGAAGCTCGACGACCCCCGCGGCCACCGTCCCGTCGAACCCGACCTGCCGCCACCATCGATCGCTGCGCGCCATCTGCACGGCCCGCTTCAGGCGGTCCAGGTCGGAATGGTCCGCGCCTTCACCCCGCCGGGCCCGGTCGATCCTCTCCTCCAGATCGGACAGGAGCGCGTCGATGTCGATGGCCACCACAGCCCGGCGCGGCGCACCAGGGTCTCCGAGCTGCAGGACCGCCTTGAGCAGCCTACGGACAAGTACCCCGTCGAACTCGGGTCGGCCCAGCATCGCCAGTGACGTGGCCCGTACGGTGAGCACCGGGTCGGACTGGCGTGCGACGAGCTCGGACACCTCGTACGACGCGACGGCGAAGTCGCTCCCGCTCACGGCGCCTTGAAGGAGGAGAGGCACGGTGGCCGCCAGTTCGCCGAGTCTGCCCTCGAGTTCGGTCCGGTCCTCCTCCGAGAGCACCACCTGGGGAACAGGTGGCAGCGCGGGGGCAATCGGCGGGAACTCCGGCGACAGGGAGACCTCACCCGTCAGTTTCTGCAGGGCACTGCGCACCCTGGCGACCGCTGCGGTGAATTCCGGTCCCGGGGCCGGCACATGGTCGGCGGTCCGCTCCACGAGCGCGTCCAGGACGGTGCCCGCATACCCCACGGGAGAGTCCTCCGTGTACGGCTGGACGAGGAATTCCCCCTTCCCCTTCTGACCGCGGACCATCGCCTCCAGCTCGGCCACGATCTTGTCACGCCACTTCTTGGCAGCGGCCGGCTGCTGTGCGGCCCCAGCGATCCGGAGGTGGACGTCCAGGAGCTTCGCCGCCTGCAGTCCCATCTCGGGCAGCTTGTGGCTCTGTGCGAGCTTCTCCAGAGCCAGGTCGGCCTGCATCTCCTTTCTGACCGAGGCCTCGTCCGCATAACCGAAGCGGACGAGCTCCGCCCAGAGGCCGGCGATGGTCTCGAGACGCGCTGCGAGTGCGGCGCGCGGCGTGCGCGACGTCGCATTGGCAAGCTCGATCTTGCGCATGGAGGCGCTCGAAAGCTCCAGTTGCGCGGCTCGGACCAGCCCGCGGGCCCTCCTCCTCAGGTCTGCTGCGAACTTCTCCGGCTCTGCCGCCAAGTGCCGCAGCACATCGACGTGTGCAACCAGCAGCATCATCCAGCGAGGCGATGTCACGCCCGTCACGACGCGTTCACGACCGGCCTTCCCGGTCAGCTTCGCTGCCCGGCTCTCCAGGTCGACGGCGGACGCGCCGGCAGGCTTGCCTATGGCCAGCGCCCACGCGATATCCCCCTCCGCAGCCGTGGCGGACGCCCGAGCAACCTCCGCCTTGGGCATGTCGACGGCGGCCAGCTGCAGCAATGCCACCTCCTGGGCCGTCTTGGTGGTGAACGCCCGCACTGCGGCATCGTCCAGATCCAGACGTACCGCGTCCAGCGCCAGGGAATGGGCGCGGATTCGGGTGATGTGACTGGCGTGGTCGCGCTGCGGACCGTTCTCGGACAGAAGCATGGTGGACTCGGCAGAAACCAGTTCCCGCCAGAGCAGCGACCACTGGTGCAGGCTGGCCTCGCCGTCGGCGGCACTGCTGCTCCGCAGGAGGGCGGAGACCGCCCGGACGGCTGCGAATCCGTCCGAGCTGTACTCGTCGAAGATGCGCTGGTCCCTTGCGAAGATCTCCAGCATCGCCATCCAACGCTTCATGAAAGCCATGGCACCTGCATACGGCAGGTGACCGATCTCTCGAGCAAACCAGAGCTGCCTTCGGATCTGCAGCGCATGGCCGGCGGACAACAGCCTGTCCTTCTCGGCGCGGAGGGACGGGAAGAGGGTGTCCAGACGCTCCATGTCGTCCTGGAAGGACTCGATCCGCTCCCCAATCTCCTGTGCCCACGTGGTGTAGCGCTCGTCGGCTCCACCGGCGCGGCGCTGCGCCGGGTTCTTGCCCTGGTTGTCGTCAAGTCGTGTCTGCTCGGTACTCAGGTACTTCGCCCGGTCCGTTGCGGCCCCCACCGCGGTCGCGGCATCCTTGAAGCCGATGGCATAACGGACATCGCTCAGCCACATCCGCTGCTCGGTCTCGGGACGGGGCCTCGGCACCAGACGGCCCAGCTCTGCCTGGAGGTCGGCGGCGGTCAGTTCGCCGGAGTTCAGCAGCGCGACTCCGCTGGTCGCCAGAACCTGAAGGTGCTGGTCGTAGACACTGCGGGGAACCGTCCCCTGCTGACGGGCCACCATGATGCCGCTGTGCAGCACGGCCAGCCACTGGCTGAACGTCGAAGGCCACGGCTGACCGCCCGCCCAATCGGCACTCATCTCCTCCACCGACGCCAGCGCCCGAAGCACCTCACCGGCATGGCCTTCGAAGAGCTGGTCGAGCCGCGTCCGGGCGGCGACGGTCTGGCGCAGAGCCTGCAGCACGGAGCCAACCTCGGCCAGATCGGCAGTGCGACCGGCCACCGGGGCCACGAGCTTCGCCGCTGCCAGCACCGCACCGAGTGCCTTCACCGACGCCACCAGGGAGTTGCGCTCTGCCACCGGTGCGCGCTGCGCCCGCTGGAGCGCTACGTCCACCTCCCTGCCCAGCTCGTCGAAGGTGAGTGCGCCGGCCCGTAGGGCGCGCAGGCCGGTGCCCCACAGGGTCTCGATCCAGGCGCGCACCTTCTCTGCGGTCGGCTTGCCCGTCGGCACGACGGCGGCCTTCAACTCGGCCAGATCCCTCTCGGCCGTGTCCACCTCTGTGGCTGCGCCCGCCTGGGCGACGGCAGCCGGCTGCTCGGCCGTGCTCGTCTGCGCGGCCGCCTCCGGCAGAAGGACGGGGTTCGCCCGTTCTGCCGCGCTCGGCCGGGTGGCCGATGCCTCCGGTGCCCGGGAAGCAAGGATCTGCTCGACCGTAGCCTCACCGCCGACCACCCACGGGTTGGGCCTGTCCGTTCGGGGGGCCGCCTGCTCCCGGCGGACGGGGAATGCCGTTCGGATGTCACCGGCGACGACGAACCCGGCGAGCCAGTTCCCGTAGATGTCGGTGCCGAGGAACTTGCCCAGCAGAGAGTCCATGCCGGCCCTGGCCGTCCCGAGGCTGCCGGAGAGATTGACTTCACCCGACCGGACGGCGTTGCGGTACGCCGCGGCGACGCTCTTCTTCATCTGCTGCCACGACAGATGAGTCGGGTAGAAGGTGGTCAGCTTCGTGACGGAGCCTCCGACCAGTGGCTGGTACTCCACCACCGCCTCGAACACTCCGTTGGGCAGCGGCTCGTCCGCGGAGTCCACCGCCACCTCCACGTGGACGAGCGAGTTGCCGTCCCGGACCTGGATCATCCCGTCCGCATCCAGCTGATGGCCGCCGACCAGCCGGGCCGTGGGAAGACCCGAGACGGGATCCGTACCGGTCCGCAGTTCGAGGGACAGGACGTGTCGCTTGAACCTCTCCGGATCGCCGAAGCTGACCCAGACGTCCTCGTCACTCACCGCGGATGCGGCCGCCGCCTGTACCGGAGCCGGGCCGGACGCGCCGGACGGGCTCGCCTGCTGGGCGGAGGCCGAGGACGACGAGCCGGGCTGCGACCTCCTCCTGGGCATCCACCGCACCAGCCCGTTCGGCGCCTCAGCCCCTCGCTCCGCGCTCACCGGGAAGTCGCCGCCGAGCAGGGCCGGCACCTTCTCCTCCAGTGCTGCGAGCAGGTCGAAACCGAGGTCGACGCCGGCGCCGCCGTGGGCGGGGCGCAGAACGAACCGGGCCGACTGCCAACTGCCCGCCTTGGGACGCCCATCGGCGTCGAGCTCGTAGCGGCCGGTCACGACTCGCCCGTCCGGGGCGGTGAACACAGGTCCGTCGGCGCTCACCAGGTGCAGCTTCGGCGCAAGCCTCCGGATGATCTCCGCGGCCGAGGGACCGCCGGCTATGGGTGTGTCCACGTTGCAGCCCACGAACACGAGGAGCTGCCCGGCGCCGAGCCCGCCGGGCTCGATCACCTCCCGGTAGAACTCCGTCGGCTCCAGTGTCCGGTCGCCGACGATGAACAGTCCCGAGCCGTCGGTGTGGACGTGCAGGACTGCCGCGTGGCCGATTCGCGGGAAGGAGAAGGCAGCCTGGAGCTGTACCCGGCCGTCGTCCTCGAAGCCGGCGACGCCCTTGGCGGGCATGAACAGGCCGGACGGCGTCGCCAACGAGTCGACCCGGGCGTCACTCTCCAGAATTCTCAGCGCGGTCTCGAAGGAGACCAGCTCGGCCAGCCAGCGGTCCACGCGGCTGCCAAGATCGTCGCGGTCCTCATCGACAAGGTTCTGCTCGGCAACCGCCGTGATACGTGTGGCGAGACGGGCGACCACATCGACCACCCTGTCCGCGATCTCCTGACCACCCCCCTCACGCGGCAGCCTGCTCCGAGACCGGACATCCTCCCCACGCAGCCTCTCCCGCAACGACGCGATCTCCCCCGCACCCAACGCCACCACCGCACCCGCACCCGCACCGTCCGACGACGCCAACCGCGCCGCCAACACCCCCACCCGCTCCCCGAACCCCTCCGGCACCTCCACCGACAACAACCGCACAAACGCCGACCGCACCACCCCCGGCGCCACCCCGAACGCCTCCAACCCCGCATGCTCCAACGCACCCAACCACCGACCGAACGCCACCCCCGCCGCAACCACATCCTCCGCCAACAACGCACCCCGGTACCGCAACTCCTCGGCCAGCGCGACGACCGCCGCGTACCGTGACAGGAGGCCGAACCCTCCGTTCTCCGAGGAGACGGCGAGGTGGAGGAGCTGTCGCTGCAAGCCCTTGCGGTAATCGCGCACGAGGGCGTTGGCGCCCTCGTCGGCCGACGGCGGGAGCTGGGCGGTGAGCCGCGCCATGGCGTCCAGCTGGTCGACGAAGTCCTCCTCGGACATCGGCAGGCGACCGAGGTCCTTGGAGAGAAAGTCCATGGCCGCAAGCTGGGCCGTACCGAGGAGAACGGGCCGGTCCTCCTCCATCATCAGCTCGGAATCGGCCGGCAGCTGGTCGAGGCGCTGCTCGAACTGCCCGGCGGTCAAGTAGCCGCCGCTGACGGCGTTGATGCCGTGCTCGATCACCTTTCCGGCCCGTTCACGGACGGCCGTCCGCACTGCCGCGGCCTCCGGCGACCGGCCGTCCTCGGCGAGCAGGGCCGCCAGCTGCGCGGCGGTCATCTGCCCGTATCCGTCACGCAGCCACTGGCGGTCGTTCACCGCCAACGCCAGCACCGAGAGCCATGCCACCCGGTCGACCTCAAGGATCTCCCCCGGGCCGGCCTCGCTGAAGGTCGACGCCTCGTCCGTGATGAACGTGTCGACGTCGGTGCCGGACACGAGGGAGTACGGATGCCCGGGATCGGCATGCGCGAGCAGGCTTTCGAACAGGCGCTTGCTGAGCGCGGGATCGATGTGCTCCGGGTTGACGGCGAGTGTCAGCACCAGGGCACGCAGGACCAGACCGGCATGCGACTGCCGCGCCACCAGCCTGCTGGCGTGCACGCTCGCCGTGATCAAGGACCGCTGATCCAGGTGGCCCGAGAGGACCATCGGAATCATCGCCTGGAGGTCCTGCAGCGCCCGGTCGACGTCCGCGTGTTCCTGCACCGAGAGCAGGTCGGGCACCGGGGCCGGCCGCGCCGGGGCGAGGACAGGAGGTTCCACCACCTGGTACAGGGTGTCGGTGGTCTGCTTCTGGAGATGACTGCGGATGGCCCGGGTCCGCTCCCTGAAGTCCTGACCCGGCTCCGCCGTCTGCGCGGCGGCCTGCTCCACCAGCGCGCTCAGCACGATACCCGCGTACCGGACCGGCGAGTCCTGCGTGTATGCCGCGACGACGACCTTCTGCTTCTCCTTGCGGCCGCGGACCAGGCCCTCCAGCTCCGTCAGGAGCGCGGTGCGCCACTTCCTCCCGTCCGCGGGCCGGGCCGGACCGCGGACCACGCGAAGATGGACGTCGAACAGCAGCGAGACCTGGTCGCCCAGCGCCGGAAGGCCGAAGCTCTCCGCCAGCTTCGCGAAGACCTTGCCTCGTGTCACCTCCTCACGCACGGAGGATTCGTCCGCGAGCCCGAACCTCACCAGCTGCACCCATGCACCCGCCACCGTCTCCAGACGTGCCGTCACCGCCGCGTACGGGCTGTCCGACGTGGCGTTCAGCACGAACATGCGCCGGGTGGAACCGCTCAGCAGGTGGGCCTGCACCGCACGCACCAGCTGCGCCGCCTTGGTCCGGAGTCCGAGAACGAAGCCCCTGGGGTTGTCCGTGAGATGCCCGAGCCGTTCGAGCTGTGCGAACAGGAGCATCATGCGGTGCGGGGAGGTCACGCCCAGTGCCAGCCGGTCCCTTCCGGTCCGTCCCATCAGGGTGGAGAGCCGCCGGCTCAGGTCCTTCGCGGTGAGACCTTCCGGCCGCCCGAATGCGAACATCCATTCGCCGTCATCCTTGACCGACTCGATCGAGGCGATCTCCAGTGCATATCCGACTCCTCGGAGCCACGCGGGATCCGTGCTGTCCTTCCGTGCCTGGACCGACTCGAAGAACGCGGCTTCGGCGTCTTCCTCTCCCAGCCGGGATCGCAGGCGCTTGAGCAGGCGTGCGTTCTCGGTCAGCTGGGTCGTGAAGAAGGCGTGCTGGAACTGGGCGCCGCGGTTCATAGTGGCCAGCTGGGCTTCGACCGCGTCGAGAGCATCCGTCAGCTGGACCCACGCGCCTTCCGAGGCGTCGTCCTGCTGCCGGTCGGGTTCCTGCAGGATCGCACCGACCGTCCTGATCGCCCGGAGCGCACCCTCTGCGTAGGGCCGAACCCGCTCGGCACGGGCCGGATCGAACAGGCCCACCAGGGACCGGACCTGTCCGACGAAGTCCCTGGACTGAAGGTAGGTCATGGCACCACGCTCGCGGGCGGACCATGCCGCCACACCGATCTGAAGCACACGGGCAGCAAACTGCAACCGCTTCTGCTCCGGCGCGGCGGCAGGGGCGATGTCCGCCAACTGGTCCATTTCGTAGCGGAATTCGCCGATCCGCTCCCAGATCTTCTCGGCCCAGGTGGTGTAGCGATCGTCCGCACCGGAGGCACGGCGCTGGGCCGGATTCTTGCCCTGGCCGTCCTCGATGCGCTTCTGCTCGGTGGCCAGGTACTCCAGCCGCTGGTCCGCGGCCTCGACCCCCGTGTAGGAACCGATCGAGTACTGGATGTCACTCAACCACAGCCGCTGTTCGGCCTCGTGGCGGGGCTTCAGCACCAGCCGGTCCAGGTACACCTTGAGCATGTCCTCCGAGAGCCGGCCGTGGCTCTGCAACAGGACACCGTGGGTCGCCAGCGTCTGGAGGTGCTGGTCGTAGACACTGCGCGGCACCGACTCGGCCTGCCCCTCCACCAGGACCGTACTGTGCAGCACCGCCAACCACTGGCTGATCCAGGCCGGCCACGCTTCCTCGCCCGTCCGGTCCTCACCCAGCTCCTGCAGCGCGGCCAGCGCACGCAGCACCTCGCCCGTCCGGCCGTGGAAGCGACCGTCCGGGAGGAGGAGCTGGGCGTCCACGGCCTCGCGCATCAGGGTCAGCACCCCTTCGACCTCGGCGATCGCCACCGGCTCGTCCGGGCCTGCAGCGATCAGGAACTCGGCTGCCGTTACCGCGACAAGCGTGCGCGCCTGGGCCACCATCGAGTCCCGATGTCCCCCAGGGGTGCGCTTCGCACGCTCCAGTGCGGCGTACACCTGGTCTGCCAGCGACATGGCGGACAACGCTCCGGCGGCTCGCGCACGGCGGCCCGCGTCCCACAGGGTGTCAACCCATGTCTGGATCCTTTCCGCCTTCAGTTTGCCGGCCGGAGGGGCCACCGCCGACAGATCCGCCAGGTCCTGCTCGATCCCGGCAACCGGCGAGTCGACAGCGATCGGCTGCCCCACGGCTGCCTGCTCCTCCGTGATCGGCTGCCCTGCGACGACGGGCACCACCGTGACCGGCACCGTCAGCGAGTCCGGCGCGGTCGGCATGATGGCCGTCGGGAGCGTCGGCTTCATCCACGGGTTCGGGTTGCCCGTCCGGGGGGTGCTGGGCTCGCGGTTCAGCGGGAAGGCGGTCTGGATTTCGCCGGCGAAGACGAACCCGGCGAGCCAGTTGCCGTGGATGTCGGTGCCGATGAACTTGCCGAGCAGCGGGTCCATGCCGGGTGACGCCGTGTGGAATCCGCCGGAGAGGTTCGTCTCACCGGCCAGCACGGCGTTCCGGTACGCCGCCGCGGCACTCCTCTTCATCTGTGCCCAGGTCAGGTGGGCGGGGTAGAAGGTGGTCAGTTTCGTCACCGGGACGCCGATCAGCGGCCGGTACTCGACCGTTGCATCGAACACGCCGTTCGCCAGCGGCTCCGTCCTCGAGCCCTCCGGCACAGTGACGCGCACCACCACACCGTTGTCCCGGACCGGGATCGTCCCGTCGGCGTCGAGTTGGTGACCGCCGACCAGCCGTGAGACCTCAAGCCCCGAGAACGGATCCGTGCCCATCCTGAGTTCGAGGGACAGGATGTGCTGCCTGAACCGCTCGGGATCCCCGAAGCTGACCCAGATGTGCTCCCCGCTCACGGCCGAGGTCGCCGCGGCCAAGGCGGGGGCGGGGGCGCCGGCGGAGCTCGCAACCTGTGTGGTTGCTTGGGATGCGGGGCCCGACTTGGACTTCTTCTTCGGCATCCACCGCACGAGTTCGGCGGGCGCGGGAGCCCCCCGGTCCGTGCTCACCGGGAAGACCGTACCGCCGAGCAGGGCAGGCACCCGGTCCTGCAGCGCCTCGATCAGGTCGGACCCGAGATCGGCACTCACCCCCGCGCCACGCGCGGGCTGCAGCGTGAACCGCCCCGGACGCCAACTGTCCGGCTTCGGAACCCCGTTCACGTCGAACCGGTAACTGCCCGCCAGAACCCGCCCATCCGGCGTGGTGAACACCGG
>NZ_BPRL01000112.1:0-12482 GCF_045862635.1 Kitasatospora sp. NE20-6 | reverse complement strand
CCACGCCGTCCCCCTCCCCGCCATCACCGCCTCCCTCTTCGCCCGCTTCACCTCCCGCCAGGACGACTCCCCCCAGATGAAAATGATCGCCGCACTGCGCAACCAGTTCGGCGGCCACGCGGTCGAGTCGAAGTAACCCGCGGCGGGCGGGCGCGGTTTCCCCGTACGGCACCACCTGATCGCCACCCCGATCGCCCACCGCCGGGCTGCCCGGAGGAGCGGCAGCCCGGCGTCCTCCTCGCAACGGAAGCGGAGCACGCATGGACAGCAACACCCCGCCGCCGCCCGCATGGTGGCGCGACGCCGTCATCTACCAGGTCTACATCCGCAGTTTCGCCGACGGCAACGGCGACGGGACGGGCGACCTCGCCGGGCTGCGCGCACGCCTCGGCCATCTGGCCGGCCTGGGCGTGGACGCCCTGTGGATCACCCCGTGGTACGTGTCGCCGCAGGTCGACGCCGGCTACGACGTGGCCGACTACCGGGCGATCGACCCGGTCTTCGGCACGCTCGACGAGGCCGACGCCTTCCTCGCCGAGGCGCACGCGCACGGTCTGCGGGTGCTCGTCGACCTGGTGCCCAACCACACCTCCGACCAGCACCCGTGGTTCCGCGAGGCGCTCGCCGCGGGTCCGGGGTCGGCGGCCCGGGGCCGGTACCACTTCCGGCCGGGCCGCGGCGCGGACGGCGAGCTGCCTCCGAACAACTGGCCGAGCGTCTTCGGCGGGCCGGCCTGGACGAGGGTCGCGGACGGCGAGTGGTACCTGCACCTCTTCGCCGCCGCGCAGCCCGACCTCGACTGGGACGTGCCCGAGGTGCGGGAGGAGTTCGCGTCGGTGCTGCGGTTCTGGCTGGACCGCGGCGTCGACGGCTTCCGGATCGACGTGGCGCACGGCCTCACCAAGGACCCGGCCTACCCGGACATCGAGGAGAGCGCGACCGGCCTGCTCGGCGCGGCCGCCGACGAGCACCACCCCTACTTCGACCGCGACGCCACCCTGGAGATCTACCGGGAGTGGCGCCGCATCGCCGACGCGTACCCGGGGGAGCGGACGTTCGTCGCGGAGGCCTGGGTCTCCTCGCCGGACCGGCTGGCCCGCTACCTGGCGCCCGGACGGCTGCACACCGCCTTCAACTTCGGCCTGCTGGACTGCCCGTGGGAGGCGCCCCGGCTGCGGGAGGTCGTCGAGCAGACCCTGCGGGTGCTCGCCCCGGTCGACGCGCCGCCCACCTGGGTGCTCTCCAACCACGACGTGATCCGCCACGTCACCCGGTACGGCCGCGCGGAGACCTCGCTCGACGACGCGAAGCGGCTGTACGGCACGCCCTCCGACCCGGAGCTCGGCACCCGCCGGGCCCGGGCCGCCGCGCTGCTGACCCTGGGTCTGCCGGGCGGCGCGTACATCTACCAGGGCGAGGAGCTCGGCCTGGAGGAGGTCGAGGACCTGCCGGCGGAGGTGCTCCAGGACCCGAACCGGTTCTGGTCCGGCGGCTGCGGCCCGGTCCGTGACGGCTGCCGGGTGCCGCTGCCGTGGTCGGGGGAGACCGCGCCGTTCGGCTTCTCGCCGGACGGTGCCGCCGGGGAGCCGTGGCTGCCCCAGCCCGCGGCGTGGAAGGACCGCAGCGCCGCGGCGCAACTCGCCGACCCGGCCTCCGTGCTGACGCTGTACCGCAGCGCGCTGGCCGTCCGCCGCGGCTGCGAGGACCTGGGGGAGGGCGACCTGGCGTGGCTGCCGGCCGCCGAGGAGGTGCTGGCCTTCCGCCGGGGCCGCCGTACCGCGGTCGTGGTCAACACCGGTGCGGATCCCGTGCCGCTGCCGGAGCACACGGAGGTGCTGCTGGCCTCCGGCCCGCTCGACGGGCCCCTGCTGCCGGGTGACACAGCGGTGTGGCTGTCGCTCTGACCTCCCCGCGCGGCCGTACGTGAAAGGGCCGGGAACCCGAACCTCGGGTTCCCGGCCCTTTCACGTACGGCCCTTCCATGCGGCCCTTCACGTACGGCCGGCCGGCCCGGACGGCGCCGGGGTGCGGGGCCCGGGCGGCGGCGCGGACGCCGTACGGCGGTGCGGGGCCCGCGTACGGCGACGCGGGTGCGGCCCGGACGGAGGCCGCACCCGCGCGGGTGGGGGGAGTGGACGGACGGTCAGCGCCAGAAGGTGTTGCTGCCGGTGGCGCCGTCGCCGAAGAACGCCTCCTGGCCGGAGACGACCTTGCCGTCCTCCCAGTGGAGCAGCTGGATGGCGTCGACCACGAGCGCGCAGGAGCAGTCCTCGCCGGCCCGCAGGGCGGAGTTGCGGCAGAGGTAGACGGAGAGGTGCCCGTCGATCATGATCTGCTCGGCCTCGGAGCGGAAGGTGCCGCCCGACAGCTCGCTGCGGGTGCCCACGTACGCCAGGAACGCGTCGAGGCCCTTGTACTGGCCGGCCAGCGGGTTGTCGCCGGGGACGGACCAGACGAGGTCCTCGGCCCAGTACTGGGCGATCTCGGCGCGGTCGCCGCGGTCGAGCGCCTCGTAGGCGGTGCGGACGCGCTTGGGGGTGAGCTTCACGGCCAGTTCCTGCTCGGAGCTGACGATGCCGCCGCGCATCATCTCCTCCGTCAGCAGGTTGCCGCCGACGGAGGTGGCGCCCGGCTTCATGTCGTCGACGGTGACGTAGACGAACGGCCTGGCCACCTCGCCCATGACCGTGACGAGTGCGTCGGTCATCTCGGTGGTGATCTGGGCCTTCTCCGCCATGCTGGCGAAGCCTTCGATGAGACTGACCCGGATGATGGGCATGGATCCTCATTCCTGGTGGGAGCGGTGCTCCGAGAGGGAGCGGGGAGAAGGGTCCGGGACGGGTCAGCGGACCTTGAGGACGACCTTGCCCTGGGCCTGGCCGGTCTCGATCAGCTCGTGGGCCTTGTCGGCGCGCTCCAGCGGCAGCACGGTGCCGATGATGGGACGCAGGGCGCCGGCCTCGATCAGGGCGGTGATGTGCTCCAGGTCGGACCGGTCGGTCTCGACCGTCAGGGAGACGGCGCGCAGGCCGAGGCGGGCGGCCTCGGCGACGGTCTCGTCGTCCGGCGGCACGGGCAGCGACACGAGGACGCCGCCCGCGCGCATGGTCTTCAGCGACCGCAGGCCGTTGTCGCCGGCGACGGTGTCGACCACCACGTCGATGTCGTGGGCGAGGTCCTCGAAGCGGACCTTGGTGTAGTCGTAGGCCTCGTCGATGCCGAGGCTCTTCACCAGGTCGACCTGCCGGGTGCCGACGGTGCCGCAGACCCAGGCGCCGCGGGCGCGGGCGATCTGCACGGCGAGGTGGCCGAGGCCGCCGGCGGCGCCGTGCACGAGCACGCGGGTGCCGGGGCCGGTGCGGCCGACGCTTACCAGGCTCTGCCAGGCGGTGAGGGCGACCAGCGGCACGCCGGCGGCCTCCTCGTGGGTGAGGCGGTCCGGCTTGAACGTGAGCTGGCGGGAGTCGACCGTGACGTACTCCGCGTAACCGGCCCCGATGCGCGGGAAGTTGACCATGCCGTAGACCTCGTCACCGGGGGCGAACCGGGTGACGCCCGAACCGATGGCCTCGACGACGCCGGAGACGTCCCAGCCGATGGTGATGGGCAGCGGGCCCTGGGTGGGGGAGATGCCGCCGCCGGAGCGGGTCTTGCAGTCGACGGGGTTGACGCCCGCCGCGTGCACCCGGACGAGGACCTCCGTCCAGAGCGGCTCCGGGCGGGGCACCTCCTCGATCTGCAGCACCTCCGGGCCTCCGAAGCTGTGCTGGCGGACCGCGCGCATGGTTTCGGACATGTCGGTACTCCTTGTTCGTGGTGGCCTTGTTCGTGGTGACCGCGGCGGGCGCGCGCGGCCGTACGGCCGGGGATCCGGTGCGGTGCGGGTGGGTGCGGTGCGGGGGCGTGGCGGCGGGCGGCGCGGAACGGCGGGCGGCGCGTGGCGCGGTGGCCCCGGCCCCCGTCAGCCCGCTTCGGCCCCGGCGGGCTCGGCGGCCCCGGAGGCGTCCTTGCGGCCGGACTTGGGGCTGACGTCGATGAAGTACGACAGCAGCAGGACGACGTAGAAGCCGATGCTGATCTTGGCGCTGACCGAGGAGAGCAGGACCGCGGTCAGGTAGAGGAACGGCCCCACGCCGAACCGGGCGCGGATGCGCCGGGCCTGGCCCGGCGAGATGTGCGCGCCCAGGTGGCGGTGGTCCTTCGAGGCGTAGATCCAGATGGCGTTGAAGAAGACGCCGCCGAGGATCAGCACGATGCCGTAGAAGGCGGCCGCGGTCTTCTCGCCGGCCCCCGCGTTGACCGCGTCGGCGAGGACCGCGGTGGGGAACGGCAGGAACGACACGGACAGCAGCAGCATGAGGTTGAGGATCATCAGGGTGCGGTTGGTCCTGATGATGTAGTGGAACATCAGGTGGTGGTTGAGCCAGATCATCCCGATCAGCAGGAAGGTGATCGAGTAGGCCAGGTAGGACGGCCACAGGTGGAGCAGGGCCGATCCGAGGCCGGCGTGCATGGCCTGTTCGGAGGGGGCGTGGATCTCCAGGATCAGCAGCGTGATGGCGATCGCGAACACGCCGTCGCTGAAGGCCTCCAGCCGGGCGGTGGACATCTCCGGCATCTCGATGGAGTCGTCGGCTTCCGCCTCGGTCGCACGGGTCTCCGTCGCGGTCACCATGTGATCGGTCTCCGTTCCTGGAAGAACCCGGCGGTGGGGCCGTCGTCGGGCAGGGTGGCGAGCCAGACGGCGGTGTCGGCGCCCTGGTCGGGGGTGAGCGGCGCGCCGCTGCCGCCCATGTCGGTGCGGACCCAGCCGGGGCACACGGCGTTGACCTTGACGTGGAACGGCACGGAGTGCGCGACCACCAGGGTCAGGGCGTTGAGGGCGGCCTTGGCGATGCCGTAGGCGGCGGGGCCGGGCCCGCCGCCGGACATCCGCCCGCCGGTGGAGGAGATGTTGACGACCCGTCCGTAGCCGCGGTCCACCATGCCGGGCACGAAGGCCCGGGAGGTGCGGTACGCGCCGAGCAGGTTCACCTGGAGGGAGTCCGCCATGGTCTCCTCGGACACGTCGAAGAACGGCGTGGTCGGGTAGATCCCGGCGTTGTTGACGAGGACGTCGACCTGGACGCCGTCGGCGGCGAGCCGCTTCGCGCAGGCTTCGACGCTGTCCGGGTCGGCGACGTCCAGCTGCTCCACCCGGACGGCCGCGGGGCCGAGGGAGGCGGCCGCCCGGCGGCCGCGTTCGGTGTCGCGGGCGCCGAGGACGACGTCGAGGCCGGAGCGGGCGAGCCGGCGGCAGACCGCCAGCCCGATGCCCCGGTTTCCGCCGGTGACGAGAGCGGTGTGCGGCACCGGTGTTCCTCCGATCCTGAGAGGGGGTGACGGACGGTCAGGGGTGGCTGCCGGCCTGGACGAACTCGATGAGGTGGCCCTCCGGGTCGCGGACGAAGGCGACCCGGATGCCCAGCGGGGTGACGTCGACCGGGCCGATCGTGACGGGCACGCCGAGCGGTTCGAGGGCCGCCAGGACGGCGTCCAGGTCGTCGACGTACCAGGCCAGGTGGCTGGGGCCCTGCACGAAGCCGTGCTCGGGGGGGTCGGCGCGCCGCAGGGTGGCGGAGCCGGTGCGCTCGGCGAGTTCGAGCCGCAGCGCGCCGTGGCCGAGGAACGCGACGCGTTCGCCGCGCTCCGGCATGTCGAGGCGGTTCACGAGTTCGAGCCCGAGGGTGTCGCCGTACCAGGCGATCGCCCGGTCGATGTCGGCGACGACCAGGCAGGTGGAGAGCCCTGCGAGGTGGTCGGCGACCTGCTTCGCCACGACGGTGGCCATACGTCCTCCGTGATGCGGGGTGAGTGCGTCACGGCAGCACGCGACAGTCGCTCGCAGTGCCGCCGACAGTGCCGATGAGCCTAAGCGATTGACTGTGCGATTGACAATAATTGACTCAAGCAGTTTTCTGGTGACTGCACCCTCTGCCGACATCCGTGCCGTTGAGTGCAGCGCTTCCGGACGGCATGTCGCCCGTTCCGCACCAGAGACCAGAGGAGTCAGACCCGCCATGACGACCATCGACCGTGCACCGACCGGTGCGGGGGAACTGACGGCCCGCAGGAAGCAGCTGTCGCTGCTGATCCTGTGCGGCGCCGTGTTCCTCGACGCACTCGACATCTCGCTGCTGGGCGTCTCGCTGCCCAGCATCAAGACCGGCCTCGGCCTCTCCGACGGCTCGCTCCAGTGGCTCGTGTCCGGCTACACCGTGGGCTACGGCGGATTCCTGCTGCTCGGCGGCCGGGTCGCCGACGTCTGGGGCCGCCGCCGCACCTTCATCGCCGCGACCGTGCTGTTCATCGCCGCCAGCCTCCTCGGCGGCGTGCTCACCGACGGCGGCCTGCTGGTGGCCACCCGCGTGCTGAAGGGCATCGCGGCCGGCTTCACCGCCCCGGCGGCGATGTCGCTGATCACCACCACCTTCCGCGAGGGTGCCGAGCGCAACCGCGCGCTCGGCGTGTTCGCCATGACCGGGGCCGGCGGCTACAGCTTCGGCCTGGTGCTCTCGGGCGTCCTGACCGAGATCGACTGGCGCCTGGTGTTCTTCGCCCCCGGCGTCATCGCGATCGCCGTCCTGGCCGCCAGCCCGCTGATCAAGGCGGACGCGCCGCGGGTCGCCGGCCCGCGCCAGAGCTTCGACTTCGCCGGCGCACTGACCGTGACGCTGGGCGTCATGGCCCTCGTGTACGGGCTCGTCCAGGGCCCCGCCTGGGGCTGGGGCTCGCCCGGCACCATCGCCGTCCTGGCCGGTGCCGTGGTGCTGCTGGCGGCCTTCGTCGCCGTGGAGTCGCGCCACCGCTCGCCGCTGGTGCCGCTGTCGATCTTCCACTCCCGGTCGCTGAGCAGCGCCAACCTGATCAGCGTGGTCTGGGCGGGCTCCACCATCGGCTGGCAGTTCGTCGCCACGCTCTACCTCCAGGAGGCCCTGCACTGGGGCGCCCTGAAGACGGCCTTCGCCTTCCTGCCGCTCGGCGTGGTCATCGTCGCCGTCGCGAAGTTCGCGGCCGGTCCGCTGGTCGGCCGGTGGGGCGTCCGGGCGGTCGTCACGGTCGGCATGCTGATCCAGGCCGTGGGCGTGCTGCTCTACCTGGGTGTCGGTGCGAACAGCAGCTACGCCGCCGTGATGCTGCCGGGCATCATCCTGCACGGCATCGGCAACGGTCTCGTCTACCCGACCGTCAACATCGCCGGCGTCAGCGGCGTGGCCGACGAGCGCCAGGGTGTCGCCGCGGGTCTCATCACCGCGTCCTACCAGGTCGGTGCGGGCGTCGGCGTGGCCGTGCTGGCCGCGGTGCTCACCGCCACCGGCGGCAGCGGCGAGGGCGTCTCGGGCTACCGCTGGGCCTTCCTGGTCGCGGGTCTGATGTCGCTGACCGGCCTGCTGATCGGCTTCCAGGGCCTCCGGCAGCCGAAGGGGGCCGCAGCGGCCTCCCCGGCCGCTCCGGCGGTGCCCGCGGCCGACCCGGTCGCCGCCCGGCAGTGACCCCTTCCGGTGCCCGCCCGCCCGGTCCCCACGCCGTGGCGGGCGGCCCCGGAAGGCGTGATTGACAGAGTAATTGACAAAAAATGACAGCAATGGTTGAGTTGTGTCCGAGGCAAGGCGGTCCCGCCTCGGGGGAGTCCGGAGGGGACATGGCAGAGCCGACGGAGACCCCGGAGGCCCTCCGGGCGGTCCGCGGTTTCATCGCCGCGGCCAACCGGGGCGACGTGCCCGCCCTGCACGCGGCCCTCGCACCGCAGGTGCGGATCGACATGGCGGGGGCCGTCCACACGGGGCGCGACGAGGTGCTCCGCGCGTTCTTCGTCCGCTGGGTCGTCCGGCCCGGGGGCCGGTACCGCGAGGTCGCGGCCGGGCCCGTCCGGCCGGCCGGCGGCGGAGCCGCCCTGACGGTCCGCTACGACTTCCGCACCCCGCAGGGGCTCGTCGAGGACATCACCTACACCTACCTCGTCCGTGGCGGAGAGATCGCCGCCATCACGGGCCGGTTCGTCTGAAACCCCCGGCGCGGCACGGCCGCGCCTGTCGTCGCAACAGCACCGCCGGAGCCCGGGGCCCGGCGACACGTCGGAGGAGAAGGCTGTGGAGAATCCGGTAGCGGTGGTCGGCGGAGCCGGCCGGGTCGGCCGCCTGGTCGTGGCGGGTCTGCTCGAACAGGGCGAGCGGGTACGGGTCGTGAGCCGTCGGGCTCGCGGCGCCGGCGCCGCGGAGTCCTTCCGTGCGGACATCCGGGACCGCGCCTCGCTGGCCGCGCCGCTCGCCGGGTGCTCGGCCGTGGTGATCAGCGTCGAGCCGGGCACCGCCGACAGCGGGCCGAACAGCCCCGAGGCGACGATGTACCAGGGCGTGCGCAACGTCCTGGACGCCGCCACCGCCGACGGCGGGAAGCCGCACATCGTGCTGGTCAGCCAGATCTACGTGACCCGCAAGGGACACCCCATCAACGCCCAGGGCCGCATGCTCGACTGGCGCCTGGCCGGCGAGGACGCGATCCGCGCCTCCGGCCTGCCCTACACGGTCGTCCGCCCCAGCTGGCTCACCGACGGCCGGCGCGGCGGGGCCGTCCGGCTGGAGCAGGGCGACCTCGGCGACGGCCAGATCAGCCGTCAGGACGTCGCGGACGCCTGCGTGCAGGCCCTGTACAGCCCGTCCGCCCTGGCCGTGACCTTCGAGATGTACAACGCGCCCGGCACCGCGCGGACCGGCTGGGACGAGCTCTTCCAGGGCCTCGCACCGGACCTGTCGACCGCGCGCTGACCGGGCCCGGACCTTCACCGACCCGTCTGATTGGAGCTGTGCCCGATGGACAGCAATCGCACCCACGAGGTCGTCGCCGGGTGGTTCGCCGCCCTCGGCCGGGGGGACATGGACACCGTCCTCGCCACCTTCTCCGAGGACATCGACTTCGAACTCCCCGCGGACGAGTGGAACCAGGTCGTCCCCTACCTCGGCCGGCACCTCGGCCCGACCGCCGTCGCCGCGGCCTTCGGCGTCCGCGCCGACACCACCGAGGTGCTCGACTACGAGGTCCGGGACCTCCGCGCGGAGGGCGACACCGCCTTCGCCGTGGTGTACACCCGGGCCGCGCACACCCGCACCCGCCAGGAGTTCCGGATCGAGGACGCGCACCGCTTCGTCGTCGACGACTCCGGCAAGATCGTCCGCTGGAAGGTCTACTTCGACCCCAACACCGAGGTCGCGGCGTTCACCGCCGACCGCCAGCCGCGGCTCGTCGCCGCCGCCGGGAGCGGTGACGCCGAGGCCGTCCGCCGGCTCGTCGAGGTCGAGCGGGCCGACGTCAACCTGACCGACCCCGCGACCGGCCTCACCCCGCTGATGATCGCCGCCGGCCGCGGCGACGAGGCGGTCGTCCGCCTGCTGCTCGCCGCCGGCGCCGACCCGCGGACCGCCGACGCCCGCGCCGGCGCGACCGCCCTGCACAAGGCCTGCCAGAGCGGCAGCGTGCCCGTCGCCCGGGCCCTCGTCGAGGGGGGTGCCTTCGTCGACGCGGTGGCGCCCACCACCGGCCACACCCCGCTCATGGACGCCCTCTGGTTCAAGTTCCCCGACCTGGTGGCCTACCTGCTCGACCAGGGCGCCGGCCTGGAACTGCACACCCACTACGGGTTCTCGCTCCGCGAGCACTTCGCCTACGAGCTCAACGTCAACACCCGCGGCAAGGACCTGCTGCTGCAGGCCGAGCAGCTGCTCGACGAGCGCCGCAAGCACGACGCGGAGGACGTCGCCGAGCAGCGGCTCATGGCCGCCGTGGTCGCCGACGACGCCGGCGAGGTCCGCGCCCTGCTGGCCGCCGGTGCGGAGGTCGACGCCCGCGCCCCGCGCCTCAACGGCTTCAACGACGGCCACACCCCGCTGCACGTCGCCACCCGCGACGGCCACGACGAGATCGCCCGGCTGCTGCTGGCCGCCGGTGCCGACGTCAACGCGGTCGAGCCGTGCTTCGGCGCCGTCCCGCTGCACAAGGCCGTCTACAACGGCCACGCCGGCATCACCGCCGACCTGGTCGCCCACGGCGGCGTCGACCTCGACTTCCAGGGCGCCACCAACGGCTACACGCCGCTGCACGACGCGCTCTGGCACGGCTACGAGGAGTGCGCGCGGATCCTCGTCCAGGCCGGCGCCCGCACCGACCTGCGCGGCCACGACGGCAAGACCCCGTACGACCTGGCCGCCGAGGTGTTCGGCGGCGACCACCCGCTGACCGCCCTGCTGCGGGCCGAGGCGGCGCCGGCGGCCTGAGCCGCCCGGTCCGGCGGGCGGCCGTCCGGCCGCCCGCCCACCGCACCCACACCACCGGAGGAGACCACATGCTGTTCTACGTTCAGATGCGCTGGAACCACGAGGGCCGCATCTCGCTCGACGAGCTCTGGGAGGTCGAGCAGGAGGAGGCCGAGCACGCCAAGGAGACGATGGACTCCGGCTTCTGCGTCGGCATCTGGAAGGTCGCCGCCCAGAAGCGCGTCATCGCGATCATCGACTCGCCCGACGCGGAGGAGCTCGACCGCACCGCCCTCGGCCGGCTGCCGATGCGCGAGTACCTGGAGTTCGAGGAGGTCTGGCCGCTGCGCGACTACCTCGGCTTCGCCGAGGACGTCAAGAAGCGCTACCAGGTCTGACCCCGCCGCAGGCGCCGGGCACCCCCGGGGCCGGCCACACCCCGCAAAGGAGCCCCCCGTGATCCACCAGCTGATCTTCGCTCACCCCCGGCCGGGGATGACCGAGGAAGAGTTCCAGCGCTACTGGCTCGACGTCCACGCGCCGAACTACGCCTCCAAGATCAAGCAGATCCGGCGGTACTGCGTCGACACCCGGATCCCGCTCGGCCCCGAGCCCGCCGACCCGCTGTGGAGCGGCATAGCCGAGATCTGGCTCGACAACGACGAGGACCAGCTCGCCTCGCTGCAGTCGCCCGAGTTCCTCCAGGGCGCCCGCCTCGACGAGCCGAACTGGGCCGCGTTCTGGCGCACCGTCGTGCTCGACACCGACGCCCACACGCTGCTCGCCGGCCCCGGCCCGCTCCACCCGCACCCGGTGAAGCTCGTGCTGCTGGCCAAGCGCACCAACGGCACCACCGTCGAGGAGTTCCGCAGCCGCAGCCTCGGCGCCCACGCCAAGCTCGCCCTCGACGTCCCCGGCCTGGTCCGCTACCAGCAGGGGCACGTCCGCGACGGCGCGTACGCCGTCGGCGAGACCATCCTCGACGCCGCCTACCAGCTCTGGTTCGAGGACGAGGCGGCCCTGCAGGCCGCCGTCGACTCCCCGGAGTTCGCACGCGCCGAGGAAGACCTCAAGCAGTTCGTCGAGCCCCGCTACCTGCACCGCATGGCGGTCCGCGAGCACTGGGTCATCGGCACCGAGACCGCCTGACACCGGGTCGCACCGGCGATCACCGCGGCGGCGCCCCGCACCGGCCCGCCGCACCCCTTCTACCGATGGAGGCCATCCCCGATGGCGAAGAAGCGCATCCTCATCGTCCTGTCCGAGTACGGCTACTGGGGCGAGGAACTCGTCGGCCCGCTGGAGACCTTCGACAAGGCCGGCTACGAGGTCACCTTCGCGACCCCGACCGGCAAGCGCGCGGTGGCCCTGCCGCCGAGCTACGACCCCGAGTACATCGACCCGCCGCTGGGCCGCTCGGTCACGAGCACCGAGATGGCCGAGAAGGTCCGCGCGTTCGACACCTCGGACCGCCTGGACAGCCCGCTCGACCTCTCCACCTGGCTGCCCGACCGGCCCTACCGCAGCCGCAACGACTTCCTGCGGGCCTGGGAGGGCTACAACCACCGCCGCGAGCACGTGCAGACGCAGATCGCGGACCGCTACGACGCGCTGCTCATCGTCGGCGGCAGCGGCCCGATCGTCGACCTCGCCAACAACTGGCGGGTGCACGACCTGATCCTCGCGTTCTACAACCTCGACCTGCCGATCGCCGCCGAGTGCTACGGCGTCGCCGCGCTGGCCTTCGCCCGCGAGCAGGAGCACCGGGTCAGCATCCTGCGCAACAAGCACGTCACGGGCCACTGCATCGAGTACGACTACAAGGACGGCACCGGCTTCATGGGGACCGACTTCGTGATCGGCCCCCCGCCGTACCCGCTGGAGTACATCCTGCGCGACGCCACCGCCCCCGAGGGCGCCTTCCACGGCAACTTCGGCAAGGAGACCTCGGTGATCGTCGACTACCCGTTCATCACCGGCCGTTCCACGCCCGACTCCTACCTCACCGGCCAGAAGGTCGTCGAGGTGCTGGAGCAGGGACTCCGCCAGTGGGGCTTCAAGGCCTGACCCGTGCAGTCCGCGGCCCGGGGTCCCGCACCCGGGCCGCGCCCCCCCCCCCCCCCCCCCCCCCCCCCCCCCCGCGGCCGCCCCCCCCCGGCCCCCCCCCCCCCCCGGGGGGGCCGCTCCCCCGCCGGT
>NZ_BPRL01000111.1:0-3296 GCF_045862635.1 Kitasatospora sp. NE20-6 | reverse complement strand
CGGGCGCGGGCCCGCCGCCTGGGGGGCTCCACGGCGTCCCCCGGGCCGCCCGCGCCCGGGGTCCCCCCCCCGGGCCCGCGCCCCTACCCCACGCCCCGACCCCACGACCGAGAGGCAAGGACGCCATGGCCAGCAGGCCCGCCCGGGTGGCGATGCTCGAACAGTTCAGAGCCGACGGAATCACCCACATGTTCGGCAACCCCGGCACCGTCGAGCAGGGCTTCCTGGACGAGCTGCGCGGCTTCCCCGAGATCGAGTACGTGCTGTCGCTCCAGGAGGCCGTCGTCGTCGGCATCGCCGACGGCTACGCCCGCGCGACCCGCAGGCCGGCCGTGCTCCAGCTGCACTCCGGTGTCGGCCTCGGCAACGGCATCGGCATGCTCTACCAGGCCAAGCGCGGCCACGCCCCGCTGGTGGTCGTCGTCGGGGAGTCCGGCCTCGCCTACGACGGCATGGACGCCCAGATGGCGGCCGACCTCGTGGCCATGGCCGAGCCGGTCACCAAGTGGGCGACCCGCGTCGTCCACCCCGAGTCGACGCTGCGCGTGCTGCGCCGCGCCCTCAAGGTCGCCGCCACCCCGCCGTACGGGCCGGTCATGGTGGTGCTGCCCGCCGACGTGATGGACGCGGAGACCAGCGAGGCCGTCGTGCCGACCTCCTTCCCCGACACCGCGAGCAGCCCCGACCCGGACGCGGTCGAGCGGGCCGCCGAACTCCTCGCCGGCGCCCGCAGGCCGCTGATCGTCGCCGGTGACGGCATCCACTTCTCCGGCGCCCAGGACGCGCTCGCCGAACTCGCCGAGGTCTGGGGCGCCGAGGTGTGGGGCGCCGACTGGGCCGAGGTCAACCTGCCCGCCGACCACCCGTGCTACCGCGGCCAGCTGGGCCACATGTTCGGCGCGAACAGCGCCCGCGTGACCGCCGCCGCCGACGCCGTCCTCATCTGCGGCACCTACGCGCTGCCCGAGGTGTACCCCTCCCTCGACGGCGTGTTCGCCCCCGGCGCCCCCGTCGTGCACATCGACCTCGACACCGCGGCGATCGCCAAGAACTTCCCCGTCGACCTCGGCCTCGTCGCCGACCCGCGGCGCTCCCTCGGCCTGCTCGCCGGCGCCCTGGAGCGCCGCCTCACGCCCGGCGACCGCGCCGACGCCGCCCGCCGGATCGACCGCTGGGCCGGCGAGAAGGCCGCCGCCCGCGCCCAGGCCGTCGTCCACGACCTCACGGACGCCGACTCCCTGCCGCTCTCCGCCGCGGTCTTCGGCCACGAACTGGCCCGGCAGCTGCCCGAGGACGCCATCCTCTTCGACGAGGCGCTCACCTCCTCGCCCGGCATCTTCCGCCACAACCCGCCGAACCGGCCCGGCCACTGGTTCCAGACCCGCGGCGGCTCGCTCGGCGTCGGCATCCCCGGCGCGATCGGCGCCAAGCTGGCCCACCCCGGGGCCACCGTGGTCGGCTTCACCGGCGACGGCGGCAGCATGTACACCGTGCAGGGCCTGTGGACCGCGGCCCGCTACGACATCGCCGCCAAGTTCGTCATCTGCAACAACGGCCGCTACAAGCTGCTCGACGACAACATCGAGCAGTACTGGCGCAGCCAGGACATCGAGCACCACGACTTCCCCGACATCTTCGACCTGTCCCGGCCCGCCATCGACTTCGCCGCCCTCTCCGAGTCGCTCGGGGTGCGCGCGGTCCGCGTCGAGAAGGCCGACCAGGTGGCACCCGCCATCAGCGAGGCGCTCGCCCACCCGGGCCCGTTCCTCATCGACCTCGTCATCGGACGCGACAGCTGACCCCAGGGAGGAGGAGACCACCGTGCGCATCGAGGGACAGAAGATAGCGGTCCTCATGGAGAGCGACTTCTACGAACCCGAGATCCTCTACTACCAGCGCCGCTTCGCCGAGGAGGGCGGCGAGGTGCACTTCCTCACCCGGCTGTGGGGCAACGACCGGATCGTCTTCCGCGGCCACGAGTACCGGATGCCGTTCGAGGTCGACGAGTCCTTCGAGGACATGGGGGAGTACGACCTCAAGGAGTACGGCGCGGTCATCGTGCCCTCCGGCATCGTCGCCGACCGGCTGCGCTACACCGACCAGGTCGACAAGCTCCCGCCGGCCGCGCTGTTCCTGCGCCGGGCCTTCGCCGACCCGGCCATCGTCAAGGGCATCATCTGCCACGGCATGTGGCTCGCCGCGCCGATCCCGTCGGTCATCCGCGGACGCCGGGCGGTCGTCCACAACAACCTGCTCGGAGACCTCCGCAACATGGGCGGCGTCTACATCGACGAGGACGTCGTCGTCGACGACGACCTCGTCACCGCCCGCACCGGCAACCACTGCCACCTCTTCGCCCGCACCATCATCGACCAGCTCGCCCTGCGCGCACCCCGGAACGCCTGACCACCACCCCTTCCGCCCCCGCTCCCGCCCGGGAGCGGGGGCGGCCCGCCACCATCGACCACGAGAGGAGAACCGGGCCATGAGCAGCACCACCGCCGTCCGGATCCCCCGGAGGAGTGCTCCCGTGAACAGTCCCGGCCGACGGGTGACGAGCCGCCAGGAGAGACCGGGGCCGGGCCCCGACGCCGTCGGACGGATACCGGTCCTCGACGTGCAGCCGTCCGTCGACGGCGGCCGCCGCCCGGCCAAGGCCGTCGAGGGCGAGCGCTTCGCGGTGACCGCCACCGTCTTCCGCGAGGGCCACGGCGCGGTCGGCGCCAACGTGGTGCTGCGCGGCCCGCGCGGCCGCAAGGGCCCCTGGACGCCGATGCGCGAACTCGCCCCCGGCACCGACCGGTGGGGCGCCCACGTCACCGCGCCGGCCCCCGGCCGCTGGACGTACACCGTCGAGAGCTGGGGCGACCCCGTCACCACCTGGCTCCACCGCGCCGGGATCAAGGTGCCGGCCGGCCAGGACGTCGACGTCACCCTGGAGGAGGGCGCGCAGCTGCTGGAGCAGGCCGCCGACGGCGTCCCCCGCGGCGCCGGCCGCACCGCGCTGCTCACCGCCGCCGCCGACCTGCGCCGGCCCGGCACGCCCGGCGGCGAACGCCTCGCCGCCGCCCACCGCCCCGAGATCGCGGCCGTCCTGAGCCGCCATCCGTTGCGGGAGCTGGTGAGTGCGTCGCGGCCGATGCCGTTGCAGGTGGACCGCAAGCGCGCGCTGTACGGGGCCTGGTACGAGTTCTTCCCGCGGTCGGAGGGCGCGGTGGTCGACCCGACCGGCGTGCAGCCCCCGGTCTCCGGCACCCTGCGCACCGCCGCCGAACGCCTGCCCGCCGTCGCCGCGA